>JAILEX010000052.1 GCA_024687185.1 Bacilli bacterium
TTGCCATCGCTATGGTTTTTGCCCAAAGCGGCGATGACGATGTTCTTCTTGCTGATTTCGGCGGTCTCTTGGACGTTTTGAATCTTGGAATAGACGATCCAAGCGGCGTGGCCAGGAGCGACTTTGAAGGCTTCTAGGGCCTTGCCATCATCAGCGGCGAAGTTGGCGTTCTTGATGTATTTGTCGATGAAGAGGAAAGCGTATTTGCGGGTTTCGCCATAGCTTTCGTAGGTCTTTAGATCCTCGGCGGTTAAGCCAGAACTATTGGTGGAGGACTCGAAGGCGCTCTTTAATAACGCGCAGTTATCGTCAGAGGTGAGCTGGATGAGCCAGTCCATGTTGACGTTTTCGGCAGTGGGATCCATGGTGTCGATGACGACGCCTTCCTTAAGGAAGTCCCAAACGTTATCGATTGCCATGTTGCCATTGGCGTTATTGTACATCCAGGTCTTGAACTGGAACTGGAGGGAGAAGGGATCCGCGTCACGTTCTTTGTTGACACCGTTCTTCTCGTTCCATTCCTTAGGAACGTAGTTGACGTAGCCATTTTCGATACCCTTGGTCTGGAGTTGATAGCCATCCTGGAGAAGGGCGCCGGAATAGGTGGCGTTGCCGGATTCGACTTCGGCGTTGAGGAAGGTATAGATCTTGCCGTCAACGGTGGTTTGATAGTCAATCTGTTTGTCGGTGATGGAGGTGCCAGCGGCTTCGTTTAGCGCTGCGACAAATTTGTCTTTGACCTTGCCGCCACGGCTGGAGGTGGCTAACCAATGGAAGGTCTGGCTGCCGAGTTCTTGTGCGGCCTTCTTATAAAGAGCGGTCCTCTCCATGGTTTCCGCTTCGGCGACGATTTTCTCAACGCGAGTCAATTCTACTTCGCTAGATTTTTCGGTGACGGAAGTGGGTTCGGCGCTAGTATTAGCGGCCTGGGAAGAGGATGCGGTTGACGATCCGCCGCAGGACGCTAGGAGCGCTATAGCGCTTAATGCGGTTAGGCAAATCGCGATTTTGTTGTTTGCTTTCATTTTTTGTTCTCCTTTTCTATGTTCAAAATCAAAGCATGGCTGTATGCTAGCGCGATTCTTTTGTTTTTGCAAGCGCTTACATTTTTGGCAAAAATCAAAATAGTTCCGATAAAAAGCCATATTTAAATAATTAAATTAATTAGGCAAATAAACGGTAATTTTATCGGATTTATCGGAATTTTCCATAAAAAGAAACAACGCTACAAACCAGATGAAATCAAAGGGGGAAAGCCATTTCTAATGCCAATTATTAAATCGTTTAATTATTGACAATATTCATTATTACCGATTTAACGATTCGCGTTAAGTTTCTATTATCGTTTATACGATTGTTTCAGCGTTTAGGATGCGCGTTTCCGTTTTTCTCACTTTTTTGATTTTTTTGGGGATAAAGTGAAAAAAGCGGTTTGTTCCCGAGGAAAACGACAATTCTCCCTCTTATATGTATATATGCGCTAAAATCTAATTGGAGATAAAAAGAAAGGTAAAATCCATGAGGATCAAGAAAGCCGTTGCCTTACTTATTCCCCTCTTTCTTTTGCCTAGCTGCGGGGAAAGCCGTTTTCTTGATGAACCTAGCGAAACCAACCTTGACTTCTATCTGACCGAACCTTTTGACGAAGAGAAGATCAAAAGCAGGGGCGCGACCTATCTTCCAGGCTGGTTTGGCGCATCCGAATTCCTAGATGGAAGGTATACCCCGATCATAGAAACCATTGGTGGGTTCGAACAAATCGCTGCGCCGGAAACAAAGGTGACCTATTTGTTCTGCGGCTATCCAGATCTTAGCGACGCCCCAAGATGTGTGCAAATCTATATCAATGACCCTAGTGTCTTCGTCTATGGCCTAAGTTTGAATAGCGCCGTCGAGGAAGTGGATGGGAAGATGAAGGAACTTTCCTTTGTGGAAGAAGGCGAAGGGGTATACGTCAAAAACGGGTGTTTCTTTACCTTTTCCTCAAAGGAAATCGTTATGCGTACGCCGGAATCTACGAATAAAAACAACATCGTTTACTAAAAAAGAAGGGGGACGTGTATGAATAAACGCCTAGCGACGCTGTTATTACCACCGCTATTCTCCCTTTTGTTTTCCTGTGGTGGGGGAAGTGGCGCAAGTTCTATTTCCTCGACGGATATTGAGGAGTCTACTTCCATGGTCAAAAAGAACAAAACCCTTGCCGAGATGGTCCCCTTCCTCGATGGCCTTAGCGCCTCTAGCGTGAGCAAGGTCAAAAAGGAAGAGGGGAATATGACGGTTTCTAGCGGCATCCGCCATATCGAATATTCGCTTGATCTAGAGGATATTTCCGCCGTGCTATCTCTTTCTTCCCTCGTCTTTAGGCCCAATGAGCCTTCGATGCGATTAGTTGGAACGGGGTATGTGGAATACGGGCTGGAGATAAAGGGGGAATGGAAATCCTTCGTCCTAGATTCTAGTGGCGGCTATTTCCATGAAGGCAATATCTATGGAAACGAAAAAGCCTACGTGAATTTCAACAAACCTTATAGGAAGACGTTTAAGCTTCTTTCGCATACAATGGAATTCGCCTATCACGCCTATGGGCAGGATGATAATATCCTTCGCCCCGAGGGTTTTGAAATCGACGAGGTCGAATTCTTCCTCGATCCGGTTTTGGACGTCAAGGAGGCGGAACATCCTGTTTTTATCGGCGAAATCGAGTCGTTTGGCGAAATCGACTTCTATTCGAAGACCTTGGTATCATTCGATGTGGACTATAGCGGAACAAAGAAATACTATAAGGTCGCGGGGGAGCATTATTTCGCCTTTATGTTCCCTGATGTAGGCTAGAAAAAAAGGGGGAAGACACATGAAAAAGAAGAACATATTGGTCGCCTTTCTTGCCTTGTTTTTGCTTCCTTCCTGCGCGAAGAACATAGGCATAGACCCAACTAGCGAGGAGAGTTATGTTTTCGCTAGCGGGCTAACTGGGGAAATAAACGAAATCAGGCTTAACGTCGGAGCGGACTTTGGAAACTACAGAAAGAATGAAGTCACCTTTCTTTTGGGGGATTCCTTGATTCCGTTTCCCGACTATTATTTTGTACCCGGGGACTATGCCCTTATCTCCTATCGAGGCGATTGGGTGGTGGAGGAAACCTATCCGAGCAGGATCAAAACCGAGCTTATCGAAATCGTTAGGATCTGGGTTTTCAAAGGTCTTGCCATGGGGGCCACCGTAATCGATGGGGGGAACGGGGATAAGGTATTCAAGATGGACGACTATGATCTTTCCTATCCCGCGAAGGACTTCAACGTGATCCTCGAAGACGGGGGTTACCGCAAGGGCGAGGAATATGGGATAGGCAGCAAAATCTATGGCGTCAACCCCGCCATATTGTCTTCCTATTCCTTTAGCTATTTTTTCTCTTACGACCCCTCCTTAAGGATGTAAATCGATATATTATCCTTATAAAGCGCGCCTATTTCAGGGAAAGGAACCTCCCTATGAGGTTGGCTATTTTTCCGTTGTCTTCACTAACCTTTTGGCCCTAGTGGTCAATGGGCTTGCCTCCATCACGATATTCTTGCTTTCCTTGCCAATGAGCGCGTTCGTCTATGGGAATTAGTTCAAGGACGTTTTGTTTTGCTGCATCAGCGCCCAACTCATCCAAAACCTCCCCCACAACATAGAGATGCTAATCTATCTGCCTTTAAAAGAACATATCAACGACCTCGGTTGGTTCTTCCTTTCTCTCGGCGTCATCTTGCTATATGCCTTCCCTGCCTATCTTTCCTATTCTGGGTTGATCCTTCTTGTTGTCTTGCTTCTATTCGACGTATCCGATGTGGTCTATAGGGTCATAAGAAAAAGGGAAAAAGCGTAGTTTTGCACCTAAATACCCAATAATTGCAGGGTTATTGAAAAGGGCTTACCGATTCGGCAAGCCCTTATTTGCTTGTCTAGTCACCGCTTTAGCCTAAACAAGATGAACAAGGTCCCTAGGGTATAGCAGACCGATCCCGCGACAGAACCCGCAAGGGCCATAACCGCGTTAATGTCGTTCAATTCTTTGGCGCTTACCTTTTGATATATGACAAACGCCGCCCCGATCCCTAGGATTAGGGCGAAGATAAGCATCCACATGCCGCACTTGCAGCGGATTACCCCAATTAAGGCGGGCAAGGCCAAGATGATATAGATCCCAGACACCAAGAATCCACCGATACAGCTAAAGAATTTGCCGATGGCTTCGAAGGAGAATTCCCCTAATGTCTTCCATAAGGCAATGTTGGCAAAGATTCCGCTGATGCCGGAATATAGCAATAAGGCGACGGCGACAAGTAGCAATATCCTTCCGATTAGGCGCATGGGATAAGCCTCCTTTTCTTCTCTTTTATCTTACTACAAGGAAAAGGAGGGATAGATAGGTATTTCCGTTTTTTACTTAGCCTTTTTTATAGTTATGTTTGCCGTTTTGCTTTACTAAATATAGGGCTTGGTCGGCCTTTTTCATGTCGTGGGCATAACCGATGGAGGAGCGGATTGTTATGGTGGACCCATCTTCTAAGGTGACTTCGATCGGCTTATTTGCCTCCTTCACGGCTTCTAGGATCCTATTTTCGTCGCTATGGCTAGAGACAATTAGGAATTCGTCCCCGCCTAGGCGGAAGATGATGTCGTTGGCCTTGTGGTAAAAGACCTCCTCTAGCCTTTTGCTTAACGCGATTAGGGCCAAGTCGCCGTTATCGTGGCCATAGGTGTCGTTGACCTTTTTGAAATCATCGAGGTCGATGAAGGTGAAGTAGATGTCTTCCTTCGGCCCTTCGTCTAGTTTCAATTCCGATTTTATCTTGTCTAGTTTATGGCGGTTATATAAGCCGGTGAGGGCATCGTGTTCCGCCAAAAAGACGATGGCGCTTTGGCTTTTGCGGTACCTATCGACCTCGACGATCCAATAAATCGCCTGGAGGTGGCCGTCGCGCTTAAATAGGTGTTGCACGCTCCTGGTCCATTTCGATGCGCCTTTGATGCGCGAGATGAAGTCGATGCTATCGAATTCGATGCGCTTTTCCCATTTCCTTTTCGCCGCCTCAAAGCTAAAAAACTGCGCGACGGCTTCCTTTTCGTCATCGACTAGGTTATCGATGATATAGGAAGTGGCTTCGCTCCATTTATCGGTGGGATGCCCGTTCTGGATGTGGGCGAAATCCTCGCCGACCATGATATCGAATAGCTCATCGTCTTCATAATCGACGGCGACGAGCATCGCATGTTTCTTTAGTTCCTCTTCGCTTTCGCTACCAAGCGCCTGGGCCACTTGCCAAGCCAAAATCTTCTTGATGATCACAAGCTCGGAAGACTTGATCTTCTCGCGTTCCATATAGAAAATGGTAGCAAAGAAGGCGAGAAATATAAATATTATCGAAAAAATATAGCGAAGATTTTCAACATTGCTTATGGTGGGGGAAGTTTCCCTCTTCCTCTTTTCCCTTTGGGTATTAGAATACCCTGGTTTGATAGGGAAACGCGATTTGTTATGCCGATAAGAAAATCCACCTTAGACGATCTGCCCGCGATTAGCGACATCCTTTATGGGTGCCGCCTCTTTATGAAGAGCCATGGTAACCCCAACCAGTGGGAGGACATGGATAGGGTCATCCGCAAAACGAAGGAAGATATCGCCTTAGGTAATTCCTATGTCTATGTCGATAACGACGTCATCGAGGCGGTATTCACCCTCGCCCTAGGGGTCGATCCCACCTATATCCATATAGAAGATGGGAAGTGGCTTAACGATAGGCCCTATGTGACGATCCACCGCATCGGAAGCACCTTTAGGAAAAAGGGCATCCTCAAGATGGCGGTCGATTTGGCTTTGACGATGGCAAATGACGTTCGCGCCGATACGTCAATCGATAACGCGCCTATGAGAAAGGGAATGGAAAAACTAGGCTTTCAATACTGTGGCATCATCTATATCGATACCGGGGAATCTAGGTTGGCCTATCAGTTATCCAAATGAAAAACGGGGGTACGTCCCCCGTCTTTTCATATCTTTTTCTCTAATCCAAGTAGCTCAATGGCTAAGTTGATGTCATCGACGTCATATATTTTATGCTCGAGGCAATATAAGACGACCAGGTCCTCTTTTTTCGATCTAGATAGGGTGTAGCCCGCCTTTTCTAGTAGCATCAAGGCTTCTAGCGGAGTCGCCTTCAGGCCAAGGCAAAGCCTGATGGCCGTGTTGATCGAAGGCTGATAGGAAGAGGAGGATCGGATCTTGGAGAAGACCCTCCTATCGACTTTGGCGTTTTTATAGACCTCGACGTCGGTGAAGCCCTTGATGTCGATGATCTTAAGCAAGGCATCGGAGAAGGACATGTCCATGGAGCTTTCTATGAATAGGGCGATCTCCTCTTTTTCCTCTACGTCGATCTCGGCGAATCTTCTAGGCCTAGCGAAAATGGAATGGGGCGATTCTAGGTACAGCCGAAGCCTCTCTAGCTCTTCATCCTTCCATCTTAGCCTATGTACGTTTGGTCCTTCCTTCATCCTTCCACCTTAAACGTTACCGATATCTTCTGCGTCTTCAATGAAATCTCCATTTCGGCAAATCCGCTAGAGATATCGATTTCCTCGCTATAGCCATAATAGATGATGTTTTTCTCGGCATCGATAACGACGACCCCTAAGGAAAAGCCATCGTCGGGGCCTAGATATAGATTGAGCGCGAACGGGCCTTCCTTAGGAAGAGAGTGTGTACCAGTGAGAAAAGGAACCTCGGCACTTGCCCTTTCCCCCAGGGAAGAGGAGGAGACGATCCTAAGCCTTTTTTCCATTTTCTATCTTACCTCCAATATATAGCGGTGGCCGCCATCGAAACTCGTGGGCCTATATTCGTATCGTTCCTTCCTTTTGATCGTTACGGGCTCTTTCTTGCTAGAGAGGCGAATGGAAATGCGGTCCTCATCGATTTTCTCGACGATAAAGACGTGCCTAGATGGCCCAACTGGGGGCAAGGGCCCTTCCTTAACGAGGTCGAATGTCATATCGGCGACCTCGCTTTCCTTCCTTTCGCCGTTTCTGCGGTCAATGCCCCAGGCGATGTCCTTGATTCTTAGTTCCATGCTTTATCCTCCATTTTAATCAAAACGCACAAACGGGTTCATTGTGGCGGGACTACGCCAAAGGATGCCCCTTTTGGCGAAGCTCTCCTCCATATATAGCCATAAGGCCATGACGATCATGACCCCGTTTCTTTCGTAGCTTTCCATCGCCTCTTCCATCGCCTCGTCGTAGATATTTTGGAATCTTTCGCTATTCATTATGGGATCTAGCTTCATTGAGGCGAGGTTAGGATAGGATAAGACGAATTCCCCGTATTCCTCATATAGCGATTTGACCTCCTCTTGCTTTGGCGGCTCTTCTTCTAGGTAGATCCCGCTTGCGAGGGCGTCCCTATAGAGGTAGGCGGAAGACTTCCTGTCGGTTTCATAAAGCGCCTTGGCGCCTAGTAGGGCGATTTCCTTCGCGCTTCTATAATCAAGCACCGACTTATAGAAGGAAGAAAGGGAGCTATAGGCCTCCTTGGGGATGGGACGTTTGGTCGCGAATTCGAAAAGCAATTTGGCGTATGGTTTGCCCCTCCAGACCCTGCTTTCCTTCTTGTGGAGGTTCACGACGGCCCAAAGGAGGTGGATTTCGTCTTCCTCCTCTATGTTTTTCCCTAACCCCACTTGGTAGGAAAGAAGGAGGGGGAGCAGGTATTGGTATTCCTCGTAATCGTTATCTAGGCTCGATTCCAAAGAATAATAGACAATTGGTTTGACGCAGGAGGCATCCACGACGGCTTTGCTGGATTCTAGCCTAATGAGGTCTTCCATACCGCCCACATAGCGATAGACCATCTCTAGGTATTCCCTTGCCTCCTCTCCCTTTTCCCTTTCTAGGCTAGAGGCGATGCCATGGATCCTTTGATAGGGTTTGACGCAGGGGAAAAGGGCGCGTTTTTCTTCGATCGTCTTTCTTAAATCCAAATAATCCTTGGCATCCATGGCCCTAGTAGCCGACCTCGATGAGTTCGACCCTCCTATAATCGCCTTTTTCCAAATCGTCCTTTTCGATTAGGAACACCCAATAGCCATCCCTAAGCCCGAAATCGCTGAAGGTAAGCGGCCTTGGGTCTTCGGGAAGGGAATAGGCGTCAAGCTGCAGAAGCACGACTTTGCCCTCGACTTCGGTTTCCCCTTCTAATCCGATATTGGGATCGATGTCCCCGAATACTCCCGATTCGCCTTCCCCGCCATCTTCGAATTCCATCCTTAGGCAAGTGGGGTCGCCGCAGATCTCCCTATCGAAGTTATCGTTGATGTCCTCGATCAATTCCTCTAATTCCTCTTCGGTGAAGACGACTTTGGCCTTGAATTCGTTGATGTCCACGAAGAAATATAGATACCCTTTGCTAGGGAAGGGGGAGATGGAGGGAAGTTCGGCGCAATTGATCTGGGCGAGGAAATAGTAGTTGCTGCCGATCCTATTCCTCTTTAGGAAGTTCTTCGGGAAGACCGGCGAACCCAAAAGCTTAGAGGCATCAAGGTCTTTGTTTTCCTCTTTTTCCACCCTTTTTAGTCGAAAGCGAATCATTTCCATATTTCTTCTCTCCTTATGCTACGAATCTAACTTCCATCTCCATCCCCACCAGGCCGTTTTCCTTCTTGTAATGGAAGGATTCGCCTTCTGATAGGGATCTTTCGAATCGATCTTCGCCGAATTCGATTATCACGTTCACTAAGCCTTCTACTAGTTTTGCCTCTAGGAAGGAATCTCTTCCCTTCAAGGGGATCCTGATGGGGGAAACGGAGATACCGATTTCCTCTTTGAATTCGTCAAAGGGAAGGAAGGGTCCCCTCGTTTTGAATAAAAATCCCTGCAAAACCAGCGTCATTTACCCTATTTCTCCAAATAGAACTCAAGTTCCAATAAGAAGGCGTTGCCCTCTTGCCTCAAAGATTTCCCCTCCCCTAGGCGGAGGCTATATTCGTGGGCCCTATCGAAATAGAAGATGGAGAAGAGCAGACAATCGTCATAGACTTCCTCCACCTCTAGGTATAGATCGTTTAGGGGCAGGCTGACCCTTTTCCCGATGAAGGAGGGAAGATGGTCATAGGTATGGGTGAAATCCGCGTGTCTGCCAACGTTATCGACCTTTCCTTTGATGCGTAGTTTCATGGGTTCCTTTTTTCCTCCGACTTTTAGGAATATTCATAGAACGCCTTAGCGTCCCTAAAGGGGTCTTTCTCCCCGAAGAAAATGTAGGTAAAGCCATCGAGGAAGGGCAAAAAGTCCAGCATGTCGTCATAGTGGTCGAGGGTCAATAGGAGTTCCCTCTCCGGCTTATCCTCATAGTTCCAATCGCATGGGACGCCTAGGAGCTTGCATCTTTCCGCATCTTCCTCCACCTCGAAGAATTCGACCCCACACGGGGCATCGATTCCCTTGAATTCATCGACGGACAAGCGGTCATTGAAGTCATCGACGATGACGGTGGGTTCTTCCGCGACATATCTAACGATGGGCAAAAGCTGCCTACATCCTTTTTTGGAATCGAAGAAGAAATAGAGGTAGCCTTGGTGTGGCAACCTGTTTCCCTTATCTAGGCTAGCGATTCTTTTTAAATCGATCATGCCTAGGAAAAACACGCTTAAGGGGAATTCGTCCTGCATAGAAGGAGTCAAAACGGGCGCGCCGAAGAAATGGCACTTGAGGTGCTTTTCCTCTTTGTAGGGCACAAAACGTAATCCTATGGCGTTGCTCATTGTTTCTTGCCTTTCATAAACTTATCCAGATTTGTCGAGGGCGTTATGTCCTTGCCCGAAGGGAAGCGGTGCATGGAGTCTTCGTTTAGGATAGGGGAATAATCGCTTTCCCTTATCCTTTCCCCGCATCTTAGGCAAAGATAGTGGCTATCTTCGCCATTGCCTTTTCTAACGAACGTCAGGGAGAAGTTACCGCAACTAGGGCAAAGGTAGCCTTCCTTTTTCATTTAGCTCTCCCCTTGGACCCCGGCATCGTCATCGAAGGAGTAGTCGTCGACCCAGTCCACGGCTTCCTCTAGCCCCATCTCGGCGGCCTTTTGGATGAGCTTTAATCCTTTGATGCGCCTATCCTCGTCCCCGGATTCGAAATGCTCGATGCCCTTACGGTATATCTCCTCCGCCTTCCTCATCTTGTCGTTTGCCATAGCCTTTTCTCCTTTATGTTTCGCAATGGAAGTGATATCGATTATAGTGGGACCTCGCCATCGTGGAGGTGGTCTTCGCCACATCGCTCGACCCTTTTTTCTTCCCCTACCTTTGGGGGAGAAGGTCTTTTCGCTAGAAGAAGGGCGATTTCCTTTCCGTTTTTAAACGCCCACTCCCCTATTGCTTATTGATTTGAACCGCGCCCGGGATAGAAAGGCGAATGGTGAAGAACCTTTCCCAAAATTCGTGGTCATAGCGGGTGTTCATCCCGCCATATTCGTAATTGTGGCAAAGCAAGGTGGGCGTGACCGTCTTTTCTTCCTTTTTCCCCGAAGCATGTTCGATAAGCAAATGGACGATGGTCCCATCGATTTGCCTGACGGTGACCTTGTCTTGCCCTTCCCTAAGAAGTTCCGATTCGAAGGAAGTGCCTTCCTCTATCCTAATCCTTCTTTTCCTATCCCCGGATCTATAGGCGAGCCCGTGGGCGGATTCCTCGATTTCTAGGTATAGGGCACTAGGATCAAGGTCCACTTCCGCTTGTTCCGATTCCAAAATAAGGGATACGTGTTGCATTGATTGAGCGAATTTCGGCGTGAGGACCTCCATGTGGTCCTCTATCGTCAATCTTTCTCCTATCGGGAAGAAGAAGTAGGAAGTCTCATAATCGTTTTCATAGATATAGGAGACCGCGACTTTGCTTTCGTTTACTATCCCAATCACCCTAAGAAGCTTTTTGACTTGGTGGTGAGGATTGAAATCCCTGTAGTCGATATCGAATTGGCCTAGTTTTTCCAAAAAGGGAAAGCAAAGCTCCCGTCCGTCGTCGAATCTGACCTTAAGCGATAATTTGCTGATGATCTTTGTCTTCATGTCTACCCCCTTAATCCCTTTATGACCGCGTCTACCTCATCTTCGCTAAGAGGAAGGAAATTATAGGAAAAGTCCATCTTGCAGAGGATGAGGTTACTTGGAAGATAGTCATACCCCGCGATCTCCGCGGCTAGGTCAGGTCCGCCTCCTCCCCTATCGTCGCAAAACCCGCCGACATGGAAGCCCAGCCTATTGGATAAGGCGATCGTGGTCGGAGAATGGATGGTGTATGGCCTTTTGAAACCAGAGCTCTCCACAATGGAATCAAACGTAGAAAAATCGATTTCGACGGCTTCGATCCTATCGCTTACAAGAACCGCGTTCCTACCCATGGCATTCCCTCCTTGAAACCGGTGTTTTTTCGTAGATGGTGGTGGTGATTTCTATCGCTAGCGCTTCTAACTAGATTATAGCAATAAATATACTTTATTGGATACAACGTACAATCAAATGTCGCTTTTATTACGACATTTAGGGGATAGGGGGGCATAAACCCGTGTTTTGCTTATGGAACGCCTCTCTCCCAGAAAAGGAAAAAGCCCACGCTAAGCAATGGGCCTTTCGTCTAGTTTGGTGCAGGAAGCGGGACTCGAACCCGCACGCTTTTGAGGGCGAGGGATTTTAAGTCCCTTGCGTCTACCATTCCGCCATTCCTGCAAGAACGCCTCCAGGAAATGGGTTGGGCCCACTTCCCGAGCGAATGAAATTGTACTCTCCTTTTCCCTTCTTGTCTTTATTGATTTTTCCTTCTAGAAAGCGTTACCAGCCCCATAATCCCCTATTCCAAAAGGAATATGGGACATTATAATCTTCCTGCCTATCGAGGTAAGAGCATGGATGTCTATGATCACGTATTGAATATCGCTAGCAGCATTGGCAAGGAATTGCTCCAATGCGGCGCAAGCCTAGAGAGGGCGAACCTAGTGATGACTAGGATCCTCCACGCCTATGAAATCCATGATATCAGCCTCCATACCCTGTCCACGAACCTTATGATTTCAGGGGTCGACAAAAACGGGGAAAGCCATATCAAACAGGTTAAGGTCGCCCCCGCGGACATCAATTTGGATAGGCTTAAGGACCTAGATGTCCTTGCCAAGCGCATCTATACGGAAACCCCAGACCCCATCTCGGTCTATGGCCAAATCAAGGAAGTGGTCGGCGCAAAGCCGTTTCCTTGGTATTACACCTTCATCGGTTTCCTCATCGCGATGGCTTGTTTGTGTCGCATGTTTGGGGGCACCTGGCAAGAGATACTGGTCTCCGAATTCAATACGGCCGCCTTGTTCTTCATGACGATGGGGCTAGGGAAATTGAAGATGAACAAGATCATCGTCAACTTCATCGCCATGTTCGTCGTGACCTCGACTTCGCTACTATTCGCCTATATCGGCTTCATCGCCAATTGCTATACCGTCATCATCACCAACGCCTTCTTCCTGATCAACGGAATCGGGATGGTCAACGCCATAAGGAACTTGCTTTGCGGCAACGAGATGAATGGCATCATCGAATTCTTCAAGGTCTGCTTGGAACTAGTCGCCTTGGTCGCTGGCATCGCCGCGAGCTTCTTCCTATTCGGCAACTGGTATAACGTCAACGTCGAGGATAGCATCGTGGTCTCCAAAGGCGACTTCCTGGCGAATTTGGAACTCGTCTTCCTCTCCTTATTGGCTTCGATTGGCTTTGCGATGGTATTTAGGACCAAGAACTATATCGACTTGGCCCTCGCCGGCTTAGGCGGGGTCATCGTCAGGATCGTCTACCTTTTGCTTCTTTCCGCCTGGAGCGATTACCGCGTTTTATATGCCTCCTTGGCCGCTTTGTCCGCCGCGATATACGCGGAAATCGTAAGACGCATAAGAAAGAGGCCTTCGACCTATCACCTATATCCTTCCATCGTCCCCCTTATCCCTGGCGACCTTATCTATTACGCGGCCTTAGGAATCGTGTGGGTGAAGCCGGAGATGTTTGGCACCAACGCGGGGAATTGTCTCCTCCAACTAGTGGGCATGTCGATAGGATTCGTCATCTGCTCCACCGGTGTGTTCTTGTTCAGAAAGCTAAAACTAGGCAAGATATTGCTCCATTTCAACCATCATAAAAACGCCTCCGAAAACATCGAGGAAAAGAAATAAAAAGAGGCGTTACCCTCTTCGTAATCAACTTGGAAATAATAGGGGTATTGTAGGCAAAATTCCTGCAAAACCCTTATTTTTTATTCGTTTTTGCCCAAAACCATCTCTCTGGCGTATTGCCTTTGGGAGTCGCTTACCTTGCCGCCCGATATGAGGTGGGCGATCTCTTCGATCTTCTCTTCTAACCCTAGGGATTTGATGGAGGTATAGGTCCTGCCATCCTTCACCTTCTTCTCGATTAGGATATGGTGGGAGGCGCTTGCGGCGACTTGGGGAAGGTGGGTGATGGAGATCACCTGACGGGAATAGGAAATCTCCTTTATCTTATTGGCGACCGCCATCGCGGCAGTCCCGGAGATACCCGTGTCGATCTCGTCGAAGATGACGGTCTCGATGCGGTTGGCCTTGATGAAGATGGCCTTAAAGGCGAGCATGATACGGCTTGCCTCGCCACCTGAGATGACTTTGGAAAGGGGCTTTAGCCCTTCGCCGATATTGGTTTCGATAAGGAAGTCTACGGAGTCTAGGCCGTTTTCCGTCAAGGTGGGTTCGTTTTCCCTAACGAAGGCGATTTCAAAGCGAGATTCCAACAAAAGGTCCTCGAGGTTGGTTTTGACTTCCTTTTCGATCCCCTTTGCGATTGTTTGTCTGACTTTGGAGAGGTCATTGCCTTTGCTTAACGCGGAAGCATAGGCCTTAGCCTTTTCTTCCTTTGCCCTATTGAGGCGTTCTTCCACCCCGTTATCTTGGTCTAGCATGGAGGAAAGGCGATGGAAGTAGTCGAGCAGTCCCTTGACGTCTTTTTTGTATTTGCGTTCCAAATTCGCGATATCGAATAGCCTTTGTTGGATTTCGTCTAGCCTAGCGGGATCGTAATCGAGGCGGCCGATCTTTTTCGAGACGGCAGAAAGGGTATCGACCATGGTGAAATAGGTTTCGTCCATGTTATCGGATATGCCTTTAAGCTCGCTGAGATAGTCCTCTAGTTTCTTTATGATGCGGGAGAGGTCATAGAGCTTATCGATCGGGCCTTCGTCGATGATGGATTTTGCCTCCATTGCGATGGCGTAGACCTTATCGTAATTCTGCAAGGTCGCAAGTTCGGCCTCCAATGCTTCCTTTTCCTTTTCTTCTAATCCCGCGTCCTTTAATTCCTTATATTGGAATTCATAGAAGTCGCGTTTGGAGTCGAGGTCGGCTTTGTCCTTTTCTAGTTTCGCCACCTCATCGCTTTTTTCTAGGTATTGGCGATATGCCTCAAGGTAACTCTCCTTAAGGGGGTTGATGAGGTCAAGGCGGTAGCTATCGATGATGGATAGGTAGTTTTCGGGGTTAAGTATCTTCATCACGTCGTATTGGGAATGGATATCGGAAAGCAGACGTGCGATTTTGGATAGCTCGGAAAGGGTGAGGGTAATCCCATTGGCCTTTATGGTGCTTTTGCTTTTCCCAATCGTCCTCTCTATCGTTAGTTCCCCATTGGAAAAGGGGATATCCAAAGAGGACAACAGACCGCTTAGCCTTGGGGAAGAGGAGATGAATTCGCCTTTGATCGTGGCCTTATCTTGCCCCTGGCGGATCAATTCGCTTGAGGCCCTTCCTCCTAAAAGGAGGGTCAAGGAATCGATGACGAGGCTTTTGCCCGCGCCGGATTCGCCCGTAAGGACGGTAAAGCCATCGTCGAAAGCGATTTCGACGTTCTCTAGGATGGCAAGGTTTTGGATGGCAAGGCGTTTCAGCATCGTTACACGATGATTATAGACCAGTTTCCCTTCTTGTGGGCGAGCGCATATTAAATATAAAGGATAAGGGAAACGGGCATAAAAAAATCCTGAACGAGTCAGGATATAGGTAGTGAGTTGGTCCCTCGCGTGAGGCTCGAACTCACGACCCCTTGATTAAAAGTCAAGTGCTCTACCACTGAGCTAGCGAAGGAGTGTGGTTGGGGTGACTGGGATCGAACCAGTGTATCAGG
>JAILEX010000095.1 GCA_024687185.1 Bacilli bacterium
CATCATTCATCGGGGCGGAAAATGGATCCTCAGGTCCAAGAATCGCGCTAGGGCAAACAATGATCGCGGGAAGACCATTGTTCTTACATTGCTCTAATACGTAATTACCGGCCTTGGCCTTGCTTTTGCCATATACCCCCATGCCGATATCGGGGTCAAAGGAAGTGGGCTCAATAGTCTCTTTCCCTTCTTCAATCGATAAGGCGTCCACGCTAGAAACGAACAAAAGCCGATGTATGCCCCTCTTCTTTAAGGCTTCGACTACGCTTATTGTGCCATCATAATTGATACGCGTCGTTAAGGGATCGTTTTTTCCTAGCACCGAAACGCGTCCCGCGGAATGAATGAAATAACTATTCCGATCCGCTTCTATTAGAAACCTGTCTAAAGAAGACGGGTCTAGGATATCGCCTTCGATTAAAGTGACGTCAGGATCATCTTCATATAGCTTAAAGGCAGGATCCCCTTTTAAGGCGAGTCCATAGATATGATAGTCGCCCCGCTTCTTGATAGACAAAACGAGGTTTCTCCCCAAAAAGCCAGATATGCCCGTGATGAAATATTTCCTCATTTCGTTTCCTTCTCTTAAATTATATTAGGAAAAACAAAATGCAGTACGCTTTTATAAGCCCATCTGGGCTGTCATCAGGATAACGCCCCCGATAATCGCGAATATCGATATTAATAGCGATAAAACGAACATCCATTTGGTTGCTTTCCCTATCTTCTTATTCGAAAGGAAGATCACGGATACGATTAAGGATATAGCGCCCACTCCCATCGGGATAAAGGTGGGTATCATCCCTAACTTCGATACCTCGCTTAATAGATACATCGATAAGATCAATAAGATGATGGGTAAGATGATTAAAACGGCGGGGATAACAAAGACTTCCTTTTTATCCTCTTCTCCTATAGGAGTTTCCTTGGGTTTAGTAGGCGTATAAGAAGAGCCTCCTTGAAGAGCTTCGCGTTCCTTTGTAAGCCTTGCTAACTCCGCGCGCTCCTCCTCAATCTGCCTTTTTAGTTCGCTAGATTCCTCTTTTTCCTTCCTTTGCTTTTCTAGTTCAAGTCTTTGCTGCTCGGAAGCGCGTTCCTCCTTAAGGCGCTTTAGTTCTTCCGCCAAGGCTTTTTCTTCGGCTTCTTTCCTTAGCCTTTCTTCTTCCTTCGCCCGCTCTTCCTCGGCCTTTTTTCTTTCTTCTTCCTTTAGCCGCTTTTCTTCCGCTTCTTTCTTGCGGCGTTCTTCCTTTTCCTTAGCGATACGCTCCTTCTCAAGCCGACGTTCCTCGGCTTCCTTTTGACGGCGTTCCTCTTCTTCCTTCTTTAGACGTTCCTTCTCAAGGCGTCTTTCCTCTTCTTCCTTAGCTAGACGTTCTTTCTCAAGGCGGCGAGTTTCTTCCTCCTTGGCCTTTTTCTCTAGCTCAAGTCTATTTGCCTCTTCTTCCTTTCCCTTTTCTTCGTCTAAGATAAGGGATTCGACATCGATGCATTTCTCGCCACAGCTAACGCAAAAAAGGGCATCGTCTTCTAACTGGGCGCCACAATTCATGCAAAACTTCATCGTTTTTGATCCTTCATATACTTAAAGACGAGGGTGTCCCCATCATAAAGTTTGGTGCCTAAATCCTTTACGGTATAGGCATATTCCTTAGAATCGTAATTGAAGCGGAAGACATCGTTTTTCAAAGTCCAGTCCACGGTTATGGAATCTGAATCAGAACCATCGTATATCGATACGCTATGAGAATGGACGTGTAACTTAAGGGAGGAGGTCTCCGAAACGAAGTACCCATGCTTTAAATTGATGTCGATGATATCGAAATAGACTAATGGGGTCATTACCGATAAGGCGCAGGTAATAACGGCGAAAAGAAGGGTAAATGGCTTCATGGCCTTCAAAGAACCCTTCTTATGCGTTAACGCCATGATAAGGGAAAGCAAGAGCAAGATAAGGGCGCTTCCCCCTAATAAAAGAATAAATAGCAGTGTGCAGGAATTGGTGAACATAAAAGAATGCCCTCCTCCTTTTTATAAAGACGATAGGATAATGATACTCGCAACGAAATTCACGGGCGAAAACGCCAGGAACACCGCGGTAAGCAAAATATCCCTAAAGGGTGATTTGAAGCGGATGGAACGCACTAAGCCAACGATATTTATCACAGTCGATAAGGCGATGAAGAAAAGAGAAAACAAAGAAGTAAACATGGGCAATTGGAAGAACATCTTCAATATGGCCATGAAAAGGACATAGAAAGTGGAAGCGGCGCAGTAGATCATCCTTAGGAAGAGGGTTGGGGTAATCTGGCCCTTTGCGTTACGGCAACGCGCTATCCTAGGATCTTCCTTAGGCGTTTCCACGACTACCTCGGGTTTAACTTCCTCTACCTTTGGGGCAGGGGCTTGTTGGGCTTGAGCTTGTTGGGCTTGAGTGGCTTTGGTAAAAGGCTGGGGCGCGCCACATTTGGAACAGAATCTGGCGCTATCGGGAAGCTGTTGTCCGCATTTGCTGCAATACTTCATTTTTTTATTCCCCCCTTACCCAAGTATAGACATGCCTACCATTATGATAGAGTTTGCCGCCGCACTCGATTGTGAAGGTGACATTAAAAGTACCCATTACCCCACTTAGATCGAGGGTAACGCTATTTCCGGAAGAGGTCCAAGTGCCTGACATCTCCTTACGGAAGTCACTGCAATCCGATTCGGAGACGCTACCGCAATAATAGGCGGTATGATCGGATTGGATGAGGTAAGAGGTCCAACCGACTTGTGATATCCCGGAGGAATGCCGTTGTTCCTCGGCTTGGATGTAATAGCCATATTGGAGGCCACAGGTGCCGATTCCCCCACCTCCGGAAGAGACGCTAGATAAGGTGATGATACCCACACTAGCAACTAAGACGGCAACGACGGATATTATGATCGCGACGTTGTTCTTTGGACTTATCTTCCCTTTCTGCCAAAGCAAGAAGAAGGCGGCTATCCCAGCTATCCCAAACAAAGTGAAGAGAATACCGATGATAAGCGGGGCGGGGTTAGAGCCGCTTTCGCTTTTCTCTTCCGATTTAGGCGTGGTGATGCTTACCTTTGCATTATCGATTGCGATAAGAGGACGCACGCCGGTACGTACACTAGATACCTGGGAGTTATTTCCGCTTTCTAGTCCGCGGACGGCACCCACATAATAAGTAAGAGTGCTTTCGGTCGGTAAGGAATTGAGATAGAAAAAGCTCCAGTCGTAGCTATTGAAATGGTAGTGGACGCCCCTTGCCTTTGCATAATCGCCGATATAGGGCTTAAAGGATTTGGAGGTTTTGTATTCCTCAAACTTCTCTTTGCTAATTAGCGTCGCATAATCGGTGCAATCCTTATCCGAGGTCGATTGGCTTGCTAAGGTCGTGGCCAAAAATAGGCGCGCCTTTTCGTCTTTTGTGAAGGCGGCGTCCAAGAATTCGCCATTTAGATAGCTACGCATCTCGGATTCGATCCAATCGTAAGCAGGCGTATCGGTTCCTTTGATATTGGCGTAATTGTAGTTTGATATCTCGACATTGGTTTGCCAGGGGTGAGTATCCAATATCGAGGCGGAGAATAGATAGGTATAGCCTGCCTTTTCGTTTGTTTCCAAAACATGCCACTTGATGGGTTCATAGCGGAACAAATGGGTCTCCCCGTCCACGGCGCTAGTGCCATCGCTATATTTTCCCCCACCTTCTGAGTCGACATCGATATCCGTTAACAAAACATAACGCTTCTCATTAACGGTATAGATGCCATTTTCCGGAGTGGTGGCTAAGGCGAGAGAATATTCCTCGCTATCAGTTGCGACAATCGTCTGAGGATAGGAGCCAAATTCGACGGTGCCGCTTTCTTCTATTAGGTTTAAGACTCCTTCGCCATTTTCCTTACTAGATGAGCCATTTGCTCCGCAAGAAGAAAGCAAAACGCCAATACCCAATGAGATAACGGCGAGAGAAGTGAAGAGCAACGACCTTTTCTTATTCAATGAATCCATAAGGCCTTCCCCTTTCTATTTTCGGGATGAGTTTCTAGAAACATTCAAGCATAGAAATGAAAAAATCGCAATATAATGGATAAAATCCATTTAGTTGGAAATAAAAACAATTATCAGTTTCCTATAGAGGCAAAGGAAAAGGCGGACTTTTATCCGCCTGATCCATATTGGGAAAATATTATTAGTCTTCTAAGCTCTGCATATAAGCATCCATCGCTTCGGCGACTTCTTTGCTTAACCTAACGGCTTGGACGACGGTTTTGGCTCCGGTTACGACATCCCCTGCGGCGAATAGCCCAGGTCTAGTGGTTCTGCCGGATTCGTCGACTGAAAGTAATCCCCTATCGGTAGTACCTACGCCCTGCGTGGATTTCACGATCACAGAACGGGGTCCTTGGCCGATGGCGATGATGACGTTATCGGCTTCTTCTAGATGTTCGCTGCCTTCGATTTCGACCCAGTTACCATCTTCTTCTTGTTTGACGTTAGTGACGATGACGCCATTTTCGACGATTTTCTTGGTGAGGGTGCATTCCTGCAAGACCGCGCCATCCATTAGGGTATAGTCGATTTCGATCTTTCTGGCGGTCAATTCTTCTTTTGGTCTATGGAAGAGGATCTTCACATCCCTTACCCCATGGCGAAGGGCGGTACGGGCAACATCCATCGCGGTATTGCCGCCACCGATGACGATAAGTCTCTTGCCAAGTTCATAAACATCGGGGTTTTGCAGGTATTCTATGGCGTAGCAGCAAGTTCCAAGGCTCTCGCCTTCTACTCCTAACCTATAGGGCTTCCATACGCCAGTGCCTAGGAAGATGGACTTATAGCCATCGCGGAATAAGTCATCGACGGTGAGATTTGCGCCGATATTGGTATTGGGACGGATCTTCACGCCCATTTTGACCAAGACGGTCTTTAACCTATCCAAAATCTCCTTGGGAAGACGGAAGGCGGGGATGCCATATCGCATAATGCCACCGATCTTATCCCTAGCCTCGAACAAAGTGACTTCATAGCCTTTCCTGGCAAGTAGCATCGAGATGGTGATGCCGGCGGGGCCACTACCGACGATAGCGACTTTCTTGCCATTGCTTTTGATTTCGCCAGCCTCGAATAGATTAAGGTAATAGTCGGAGATGTAATTCTCGATCATGCCGACGGGAACGGGGATTCCCCTGATACCTAAGACGCAGTGCCCTTCGCATTGCTTTTCCTGAGGGCAGACAAGCGAGCAGACGATGGAAAGGGGATTGTTTTCAAACAACAATTCGCCGGCTTCCTTGATCTGGTTGTTGCGTAATAAGCCGATCGCGTCGCGGATCGGGGTATGGATGGGGCAACCCTCTCTGCAACGGGGGTTCTTACATTGCAAACAGCGTTTTGCTTCGTCGATAACGGTTTCTCTCATGGGATATACCTTCTTTGTGATTCTAGTCTAGTACGAAAACTATAACAAAGAATTGCAATAGATACTATCAAACTATGCAAAAATTTATATATTGAGGTTATATATCGATAAAACAGCTAGTCCTTGAACTCGTCTAGGAAGATATCGATATAGTCCTTTTTGACATGGAAGAAACGGTAGGGTTCCCTTGCCTTCTTATGGCTTCTTGACCTTAATAAAACGCATAGGTAAGCGAGTATTCCCGCGAGGATATATTTGCGGTTGCTCCTTAGGTAATCCTTTTCTATCTCCTCTTTGGAATAGCCTTTCCTTCGTTATTTTCGCCAAACCTCTTTATTCTTTTAAGGGTGTTCTTTGCGATTAACGTTAATAAATATATAAATAAGGAAAAGGGGCGATGGTGCGCCCCTAAAGGTCATAATGGATAAAGGAAAAAGGTCAGTTGGTGGAATAATTATCGAAATAGCCTTGGATAAAGACGATCGGGGTACCCTTATCGCCAGACCCGGAGGTCAAATCGCTCAATGAACCAATCAAATCGGTAAGCCTTCTTGGGGTCGTGCCTTCGGAAGCCATCTTGCCGAATAGGTCTTGGTCCTTCTTCTTGATCTCTTCGCGAATCGCCTTTTGTAGATCTTCGCCGGTCAGATTCTTGAAATCGTTATCGGCGAGGAATTTGATCTTAAGTTCGTTGGGCACGCCTTCCAAGCCTTTGGTATAGAAAGGCGCGACGACGGGGTCGGCGAATTCCCAAATGCCGCAGGCGGGATCCTTGAATCCGCCATCGCCATAGACCATGACCTCAACGGTTTTGCCCGTTGCGTCCTTGATCCTTTTTTGGATGCCTTCGACTAAGGGCTGTCCATCGCGGGGGAAGAGCTTGACCTTGTCTTCGGTTGCCTTATTGGAGCCTAGAAGTCCATAGTCAGCGTTATATCCGCTTCCATTTACGGGGGCGTTAAGTATCTCGTCCAGCCCCAAAACGACGGGGATCGAGGTTTCCTTTAGTAGTCTCTTCGTCCTAGGCGCGGTATGGATGTCGCTGGCGATGACCGCATCGACCTTTCCTTCGATGGCCTTGGGGTTATTGCCGAAGATGATTTCGCATTCGGCGCCACACTTCTCGACGAGCTCTTTGTAATAATCGATATAGTCTACGCCGGTAAAGCGATGGACCTTCTTGCCGAAAAGTTCGCGGTACCTCTTTAAGGAAAGGATATCGGAATAAGGATTAAGCCCCTTTTCGTCCACTTCTTCCTGGGAAAGGAGCTGGTTGCCAACCTCATCGCTAGGATAGGAGAGCTGGATCACGACCTTCTTTGCGCCTAAGGCGATGCCGCGGAGCAATATCGCAAAGCGGTTGCGGGAGAGGATGGGGAAGACCACGCCTACCCTATTGCCGCCCGTCTTGGCTTTGACGTCATAGGCGATGTCATCGACGGTCGCGTAGTTGCCCTGCGCCCTACCGACGATCGCCTCGGTCATGCAGACGATGTCCCTGTCGTGGATGGTAAATCCCCATTCGGGATCTTTGCTTGCGTTTAAGACCGCATCGGAAACAAAGGAAACGATGTCATCCCCTTCGCGGATGATGGGGGCGCGGATACCCCTAGAAACTGTACCAACTAGACGTGCCATTGGCTTACTCCTTATTTTTTACGTTATATTTTAGCATTCCCCCAGCAATCCCGAAGATATAAAAAGTGCGAAAGTGCTTCCAAATATGCGGGAATTGCAGGGATTTTAGGCTACGATCCTAGAAAGAATCGCCCTGGCGATGAGGATGCCGCTAGCACCAGCCTGGGCAAGGCCGCGGGTCACGCCGGCCCCATCCCCGCCGACGAAGAGGTTTTTGATATCCTTGACCTCTAGCTCCTTACTGATATTTGGATGGGCGGAATAGTATTTGGCCTCCACCCCATATAGAAGGGTATGCTCGGTCGCAATGCCCGGGGTGACCTTATCCAACACGCGGATCATCTCGATGATCGCGCTTAAGGTCTTAGAGGGCATGCACAAACTCAAATCGCCCGGCACCGCTTCCTTCAAAGTCGGGCGGACGAAGCCTTCCTTGATGCGCTTTTCGGTGGACCTTCTGCCCTTTAGCAAATCGCCAAAGCGCTGCACGATGACGCCACCGCAGGCGAGTTGGTTGGCTAGCGAAGAGATCTTCTTCGCGTATAAATTAGGAGCCTTGAAGGGCTCGGTGAAATGGTGGGAGACGAGCAAGGCGAAGTTGGTGTTTTGGCTAGAGAGACTCGAATCGCTATAGGAATGGCCATTGACGTTGACCACGCCTTCATAGTTCTCGACGACGACATGTCCCCCAGGATTGGAGCAGAAGGTACGGACGACCGTGCCGCCTTGGGTCTGGTAGAGGAATTTGCCTTCATAGAGGTTTTCGTTGATCTCCTCCATCACCAAATCGGGGCATTCGACGCGGACGCCGATGTCGACTTGGTTCTGGGTCATGTTGATGCCTCGGCCCTCCAGGATCTCGGAAAGCCATTTGGAGCCTTCCCTTCCGACGCTTAGGGAGACATAGTCGGCCTCTAAGGTCTTGCCCCCTTCCAATATGACGCCTTTGACCTGGCCGTCTTCGATGACGATATCGCTTACCTTGGTTCCAAAAACCATGTCGATTTTGCTCTCCAAGGCGTTTGAGATGCGGGTGAGGATCTTGAAGTTTTCCTCGGTGCCGAGGTGGCGGACCTTGGAACGGAGCAACTTAAGCCCGCTGGCCATGGCCTTACGCTGTATTTCCTTGACTATCGGGGTAGTGGGGTCGGTGATCTTCTCGGTGGCGCCGAAGGATAGGTTGATCCTATCGACGTAATCGATAAGGCCCAATAGCTCCTCTTCCTCCAAATAATCGCCAAGCCACCCACCGAATTCGGTGGTGATGTTGAATTTGCCATCGCTATAGGCACCCGCTCCGCCGAAGCCGCAGGTGATGGAACAGGAGGGATAGCATTCGCTATATCCTTTCAAATTCGCGGGGCATTTTGCAATCTTATGCTCCAAAACCGGGCAATGCCTCTTCCCGATTGGGTTGCCCCTATCGATTAGGGCGATTTTAAGATCAGGATTTTTGGTAATCAGTTCATAGGCGGCAAAATAACCCGCCGGGCCAGCGCCCACTAAGATGACGTCGTATTTCATATGCGTTGGGGAAAACCTCCGCCTAATAATACGCGCTCGGCAAAAAAAGACACCTACTTTATTTCATGGATTTCTTTGCTACACTTAATAAAAGTAACCTATAGGTTATTTTCAAAATTACCCCTATGTTCAAAAGCAAGCTAAGCAAAGCGTATATCGTTATCGAAGCGACGCTTTTACTTGCCCTTATCGTTCTGGACATCGTCACGATCGCAGAAGGAAAAAGCATCATGGACAAAAGCGTCGGGCTTTGGAACTATATTGGGGCAATCAAGATCTCCTTGACCTCCATTTCCCTTTTGACCCTTATCCTCGCCTTCTTCTTAAATAGGGGCAAAAGGATGAGGCGCTTGGACCTATTCCTAATCTATTTCGCCTTAACGACGACCGCGGACGTCTTCTTTTCCTTTCCGTTAATCAACTGGCTTCCGCATCTATTCTTCCTCATCACCTACATCCTCTTCGTCTTCATAAGGAAAGGGAAATGGTATGAATTATCCATCCCCCTCGTTTTGGGTGTCATAGCCTTCCTCATCATGCATTTTGTGGTCAAGATGGAATTGATGACGGCCTTAATCGATTCTCTTCTTGGGGCGACATTGCTCACCAACTGCGTCTATTGCTATCTAAACTACGTTAGGAAAAAGGAGCGCTTCTATCTAATTTTGGGCATCGCCACGACACTCATCCTGATTAGCGACGCCTCAATAGTGGGCAGCGCCTTTATCCATAACCCCCTTGCCTTGCATAATGCGGTGGCGATGGTCAATTGGCCCTTCTATGTCAGCGGAAACGTCATTTACGTCTGCTTCTATATAAAGGAAAAGACGGCATCCATATAAAAGGGGCAAGGCCCACTATCCTGGCTTTGCCCTCTTTTGCTATTTCCCTTAGGGTCTATTTAGGTACGCCTACGGTCGATGCCTTTGCGCTTATAGTAGGCGGCCTTGGATTCATACATCCTCTTATCGGCCATGTCGGAGATCTCCGCCATGCTCTTATTGCCCGCTTCCTTAGGCAAGACATAGCCATAGGAGACGGAAAGTTCGCTTATCAATTTGCCATGGAATTCCTCGATTTGCCTATCGAAGGATGCGCATAGGGACTTGAAATAGTCGTCGTCTGCGAAGATCAGGCCGATGAATTCGTCACCCCCGGTCCTATAGATCTTGCCATGTTTCCCAAAGGCGCCCTTCATAAGGTTGGCCGCGCCTATGATTAGCTCATCCCCAGCCTCATGGCCTATATTGTCGTTCACGGTCTTAAGTCCATTGACGTCGAAGGAAACGAAGACCAAGCCCTTCTCCTCCACGCGGTTTTCGTAGTCGACGATGTCGTTATTGTAGGCGCGGCGGTTATAGCAGCCGGTGAGTTCGTCGACGTGGGATTTCATATACAAAGCCTCGGCGGCCTTCTTCTCCTCGTCTATGATCTGGGTGGAGATGATGACTTTCTTGGGGATGCCGTTTTCTTCTTCGTGGGTCACAAACGACATGCGGATCCAGCCGACGTTTTTGCCTAGTAGCTCCATCGAGATGATCTTCTTGTCCTTCATCCTTTCGGCAAGGGTAGTTAGATCGGTGAACTCTAATCCCCTTTCTAGCCATTCATCGCTCATGGTCGCATGCATGATGCCGATCATAAGCTTATCGGCTTCCCTGGTCTGCTTGCGGTTAAAGGCTTCCTTGACCTGGGCCCTGGAGGAATATTCGATTGCGGTATTATGCTCCAAATCGAGGAGATGGACGCTATAGTAGATCTCCGACATCGACTGGAACACCGATAGATGCTGCACGTTTTCGCCTTTTGTGACGAGTAGGCTCCTAAAGACGAGGACGATGATCGTGGAAGCAATTAGTAGATAGGCCGCGAAGATCACCAAGGGCAAAACCGTCCTCGTGGTAAAGGAGGCGTAGCTTAAGAAGATGCAGATGCAATATTCGTCCACGAATTTGCCACTGCAGAAATAGCCGCCGCTTCTATTTTTAAGGTTCACATAGAGGATGAAGCCATCCTTTAGGGAATCTCTTTTTAGTCCCGTGACCGAGGAAAACTGCTGGCCAAGGTAGGATTTGGTTTTGGCGCCCACGATCTCCAAAGTCGTCGAATCGGCGACGATGATGGCCATGTTCTCGTCTAGGGCGATGTCCTCGACGACCGCCTGGATGCTATTTTTCTCAAAAGCCTCGAGCAAACGGGTTGGGGTGATGCCAACCTGGACCATTTGGGTGCCCGCTTCGTTCCAGGTCATGGCGAACATCATCATCTCGCCGGTCGACGTCTTGGGGGCGACGTCTTGGCACATCGAAAGGGTTCTGTCGCTTAGCATGGGCAGGAAATAGCTGATCTGTTCCCCGGAATAGAGGGTATAGCCGATGTCGGTTTGGACGGTGCTGCCGATGATCGTGCCGCCGCCGTCGAAAACATGGATCTCATCTATCGACATGAGGCTTGCTATCTTTTGTAACTCCGCGGAGTCATTGATGGTGGAGGGGTCGTTATCCAGATAATAGGCAACCGCCTTGGCAAGGACGATACAGTCTTGCTTCAAGGAAGCCATAAGGGTCTCCTCTTCCTTCCTATTCTCGGCGATGATGGCCTCGGTTTGGGTCAAATAGGCATTGGTGGTCGACTTAGCCTCGCGAATGTTGCCGAAGGTGACGATGCCAAACTGCAATATCAGCATCAAGGACGCGATGAGGGCGGCGGCGATATAGACGCCCTTCATCGTGATGCGCTTTTTCATACTCTTTTCCTACTTCTTTTGGATTATGGTTCCTTACGTTAGGGGAAATGGAACCTAAGGTAAGGGGGTTTGATAACGACTTTGTGTGCTTTTTTTGACAATAGTTAGCAAAGGTTAGAATCTATGATTCTTCGTTAGTGTTCCTATCTTAAACCTTTTTATGGGGTTGTGCTTAAAGATTTAGGGGGTATATAGGCCTATTTCTCATTGACGCGTTTCCCGGTCATATGCTCGATCTCGACATAGAACATCGCAGTGCCCCTAAGCGACTTCCTGATCTCTTCGTCGATATAGGATTCGTCGAGGGTGAACTTATAGCTTAATCGCCTTGCGATGGCTTCTATCGTTGCCTCATCCTTCACGAATCCGACCCTGCCGAAGACGATGACGCTTTTGTAGACCAAGGACCAGCCATCCTCGTTTTTGCCCGCTTCCATTATGACGCAATAGGAGCATTTATCGTCCTTTTCCATGCATTCGATCTTATAGCCGGTTTTCCCCGAATGGAAATAGAGGCGGTTCTCTTCCTTTGCATAGATATGGTTTAGCGGCAACGCGTAGGGGTAGCCGTCCTCGGAATTGATGGCGAGGACTCCCCTTTTCGACTCCTCGAGTATCCTTTGGCATTCCTTGGTTTCTAGTACCTGCTTGACCCGTTTGATTTCCCTGAACATATTCGTTTCCTCGTCTAAAGTATAGACGATGGAGGCTTGCTTCGCGAAGGGAATGGGATAGGGGGGTTAAAGGTTCCTTTTGGCCTCTATTTTGGATGGAAGGGTGAGGAAAAAAGGCGGTTTTGACGTAATCCAATGGAAAAAGAAACGCGTTTTGCGGGGTTTTAAAGGAAAAGGACGCACATAGTACGTCCTTTTGGTAGAGTTGCTCGCCCTCTTTTTACAAAGAGTAGACGGAGGGGTATGCACCATCGACGTTCGCACTCGAATTATAATAATGGAAGGTGACGTAGATCTCCTTCACGCCTTGGGCGAAGGCGGAGAAGAGGCCGGTGCCGCCATTACGCCAATGCATGCGGAAGCCGTTGAGGACGGAGAAGGTGGAGATGCTCGATTCCATCTTCCAGGTGATGGTGGCATTAGGATCGTCATAGACCCAATAGCCCTTATAGGGTTCCTTGGTGGAGTATTTGTCCATGTCGATGCCGCTAAGGACATAGGTATCGGAGAGTTCGCAATTGAAGAGGATCGGTTTACCGTTTGCCCTGTCCCACTTCCATTTCATCTCGATGGCGACCATGTCATAGCCTTGGTCTGCGTAGGTGGGCATATTGGAATCGGAGACTGGGAACCTCCAATCGGTATTGTAGTTGATCTGGACGTGATCTGGATGGGAGAACTTCTTCTCAATGAGGGGGTGGTTGGTCGCGTAACTAGAGGGCTTGATGAGCCTTTCCTCCACGCCTTCCTCGAGGTGGAAGGGGGAGAGGAAGCGATGGGAATCCGCGCTTCCCTGGGGGAGGCAGAATACCTTTTCGGTCGGATCCCCCACAACGGTTAGGGGACGGTAGGAGAGTTTGCCTGAGGCCAAGTCGAAGCTGGCGCCCACAAAGCAATGGATGTCGCTGACCAAATCATAGGAATAGGTATGTCCCACCTCATAGGCGTAGATGGCGTTGTCATCCCTATCGTAGGAGGTCTTGATCGCCTTGCATTTGCTCGCATAGCCTTCCATATCGGGGTCACTGACCTGGATCGGGGAAACGGAGGCAAAGCTAGAGGCGAAGACTTCGCTTGCTAGTTTCCTATCGAGGGCGGCGTCATTGGATTTGACGATGTTTTCGATGCCGTTGATTAGCGGGGCCTCCGCGAGTTCCTTCGGCACCTTTTGGTAGATGGCGTCTAGCTTCTCGTCGAATCTGGACTTGAGTTCGGTGCTCGTGGGGATTGAGGTCGAATAGGGCAAGGCGTCTAGGGAAAGCGTGCTCTCGCCAAAGGGGAAGCTCACGAAGGAATGCAAAGGCATATCCAGGACGCTGCCAAGGTAGATGAGGTAATAATAGGTATCGTCGTCGCGGTGGCTTTTGACGATGCTTCCCTCGGTGGCGATTGGCGCCTTCCCTAAGCCGATCGCCTCTTTTGCGGAAAGCATGCGGCTAGGGGAGAGGGCGGGGACGTAGGAATCGGTATAGCAATGCCCGCAGAGCTTGCAACAATGGCGGGTATAGCCTTTGCTTGAGGTCGTGGGTGGGACCACCGTGGATTCATAGATGTGTTCCTCGTTTACCGGGGGAATGGCCACGAAATCGGTGTAGTCGCAGCGCGAACAGGTGTGGTACTCCTCCCACCCTTCGGTGCAATCTGGTTCCTTCGCCTTATGGGTGATGAGGTCATGTCCTAAGGCGGGGACGATGTCGTCCTTCCTTTGGGCGTGGCAGTATTTGCATTCGTATATCTTATAGCCTTCCTCGGTGCAGGTGGGCGCGACCGTATAGGCGACCTCATAGTGGTGGCCAAGGGGGTCGAGGGGGCAATAGCCGATGATATCGCCGCAGATCGAGCATTCGTCATACCCGCATAAGCCGCCTTCGGTGCAGGTGGGCAATACCTCGTCATGGTGATGGTAATCATGGCCATGGGCCTCGACGAAGTCGTCGTGATGGATGTCGCCACAACGGGAGCAGACGTATTCGGTATAGCCTTGCTCGGTGCAGGTG
>JAILEX010000011.1 GCA_024687185.1 Bacilli bacterium
GAGACCTATTTCGCCGGTGGCAAAGGCGTCACCGCCGACTTCGTGTTGCACGAAGGTCCCGTTTCGATTTTGCGTATCGATACCGCTAGGGGCAAGACGAGGCTATTCTATGAGGAAGGCGAAGCCGTCCCCATGGAGAAAAAGCTCTCTGGCACCTACGCCAAAGTCATCTTCGACCACCATATCTCCAAGGTCATCGATACCGTCGTCTATACAGGCGTCGCCCATCACGTCATCATGGGGTATGTGAAATATAAGACCGCAATGCGCTATCTCGCCCGCATCATGGGCTGGGAGGTCATCGATGTCGATAAGGATTATTTCTCCAAGTAGGGAATACGGCTATTTCCTTCCTGGGGATTATAGGGAACTGCTCGATTACCTTTCTTCCACCCCTATCCCAAAGGAAGGGAACCTTTACGTTAGAGACGACGAAAGAATGCATGGCTTGCAGGGTTTTCGTTATCTAGAGGAGAAGGTATTCGGTTTGTCCAAGATGGAAAGCGGGTACTGCAATGGCAATAACAAAAAGCTTAATTGTTTGGAATACCATTCTTGCCCCGAAGCCAATTTGGCGGTCAGCGACTGCATCCTATTGCTTGGCCTTCCTAGCGATATCGTCGATGGGAAAATCGATTCCAAAAAACTGATCGCGATGCGCATCAAAGCGGGGGAATGCTTCGTGCTTAACCCCTATGTCCTCCATTTCTCTCCCTGCATGGACCATGATGTCCCCTTCCAAACGGGCGTTTTCCTCCTAGATAAGACCAATGAGGACCTAGAGGAAAAACCCAGCGACCCCACTTTGTGGAAAAGAAACAAATGGCTATACGCCCATAAGGAGAGCAAACAGGCCTCCATGGGTGCCTATATCGGGATAGAGGGGGACAACATAGAGGTCATATGAGCTTATACGAGATCCTTTTCATTCTCGTTATCTTCCTCTCTAACATCATCCAGACGATCACGAGCTTTGCCGGGACCGTTCTGGCGATGCCCTTTTCAATCCAACTCGTCGGGGCTGACGTCGCCAAGCCCGTTTTGAACGTCGTCGCCATCGCGGTGAGCATCTATGTCGCCATCCGTTACCATAAAAATATCGACTGGCTATTGCTATTGAAGATGATCCTATTCGTGGGATTAGGCTTTGCAGGCGGCATCGCCTTATCCTATATCCCAAACGATGGGACCATTTTCTTGAAGATCTATGGTGGCATAATCATCGCCATCGCGATCTTCTTTTTGATCTTCCCGCTTGAAAAGCTGCATCTTCCAGACTGGGTGCTTTACCTTTTGTTGGTACTAGGCGGGATATTGCATGGCCTATATATTAGCGGCGGCCCCCTCATCATTATTTTCGCAACCTTAAAGATAAAGGATAAGGACGCCTTTAGGGCCACTTTGGCCACGATGTGGACAATCCTTAATTCCATTCTGTTGGTACAACAGGGGGTATCTGGCCTATTAACTTCTCAAGTTGGTATTTTGATTGCCGCTGGGATTGGTGTTACAATTTTGTCAATTATTATTGGACAACTATTGGCGAAAGTTACGTCGAAAAAGGTCTTTATGATAATTACATGCGTTTTATTATTAATCAGTGGGGTCAGTTTATTAATAAAATAATATGGTCTTGAACAAGTCCCAAAACCGCATCGTCAGATTGCTCCTTAGGAAGGGAAGTGCTTCCAAGAAGGAGCTTTCGGCCGCCATGGGACTGACCGCCCCGGCGCTATCGATTTTCACCAAGCCAATGATTGAGGAAGGCTTGATCGTAATCGAAGGCAAAAAAGGAAACGGGAAGGCCGGCAGGAAAGAGGAAATGCTCTCCCTTAGCCCGAACTACGGATACTTCCTCGGTTGCGATTTCAAACCTCGCTATGTAATCGTCACCAAGATGGACCTTTCAGGGACCCTTCTTTTCGAAAAGCGCTACGTCGACTTGGACGGTGCCTATAATTGCCTAAAGGCCGAAATCGAGAAGAAGAGGCCTTTGGGGATTGCCTTCATCCACCGCAAAAGCGTGCTCCGTAACGATGCGTTGGAATTGAAGTTAAAACTCTCGGAGTTATATGACGAAGTCTATTCCAGCGCCAATAACGTCGAGACCCTAGGCAATATCTACCATTATTATCATGAGGACGAACCTAACTTCCTCCTTATCAAATACGGACCCGGTTTGGGAAGTTGCATTTATGTCAACAATGCGCCGATCGTCAGGAAAAACGGCGTCCTAAGCGAAATCGGACATGCCTTCTTGATGGATGGGACGACTTTGGAAGACCGCGTATCCTTCTCCACCCTTTTGAATAAGGAAATAGAGGAAAAGGAAGGCGCCCCACTCGTCTATCAGGATAAGGAAATGCTCTCCAAGGTCATCGAAAGCATCTCCTTGGCCCTAATGGACGCGGATGCCCTATTGGCTTTGGACAAAATCATCTTCGCGGGTATATTGCTATCCAAATCAGACGTCTTGGAAATGATACGGAAGCAGATCCTTTCCTATGATCCTAGTTTCCAAACGGATAAGATTTCCATCTATCCAGACTATGAAAGGCTCAATTCCTCCAAGGCATGCCTAGAGGCTTTCTTCCAGGCCTTCCCAATCGACTAAAACCCTGCAAAACCTCATTTATTTAAGCAAAAACGGCTTAACCTCAAGTAAGGCTAAGCCGTTTTGCTATTACGATACGTTACTAGAATCAATAGTTTCTAGGCTTCCATTTGCAGGCGAAGGTAGCGTCTTCCCTTGGCGGATTTTGCAAAGGAAGTCATATCGATTATGGCATGCCTTGCCATCCTCTTGAATATGCTCCTTCCAATGATTGATGTCTCAGGGATTTTCGATGTTGGGCTTTGTGGAATCACCATTCATCGCATGGGTCGACGTCCTTAAATCGATTGGGCGTTGATTCGGAAGCCGCTACGTTCTAATGCTGAGTTGATCTCACTACCGCAGCTAGCAAGGGGAGAGATAGACAAACATAGAGAAATAATCCAAAAACTTCTTCATATATGGCTCCTTTTTGTTTGGAATAGATTAATGAAAAAGAAAGCCCCATTGTTCCCTTTCTTGATTCAAAGGGGGAATAGGAAAAGGGCCGCCATAACGGCGACCCCGAATAAAAGGTTTTCTAAAAGGCGAATCAGCTGACTGTCCAACTGATGCTGGAGGTGCTGCCCACATAGGTGGAGACGGTGCTTTGGGCGAAATCCGCTGTGACGGTAACGGTCGCGCCATTGCTGCCGCTAGTCCCCCATTGGTCAGTTGCTTCGGCCATTAGGAAGTAGTCGCTGCTGGAGGCCTGGGTGAAGGTATTGCCGTCGAGGGTGATTTCGGCGGTGATGTTGGTGAGGTAGAACATGGGGACGCCGCTAGTGGTGACCTTGATCGTGGTGTCATAGGCATGGAAATAGTCGGTGCCTTCCTCGCTATCGCCAGAGACGGATTGGTAGATGAAGACGCCACCTGCGTCGATGACGTGGCTTGAGGAACTGGAATCGGAGGTACCCGACCTATTGCCATCGCCAGAGCAAGTGAAGTTGCAGCCATCGAGATAGGCGCTAGATCCGCCCTCGACGACGACGGCTTGGGCGCTATTGGCGGTGCCGGTGGAATCGGTGACCTTGATATAGTCGGTGGAATAGACCAAAGGAGAGCCATTGGAGTTGGTTTCTAGGGTCATGTTGGAGGCATTGATCGTTCCGCCGCCCCTATCGTTAGCAAGGGATGCGCAGGAGGCGCCTTGGGTGGAGATGGAGACGTTATCGGCGGTGATTGCGCCATCATAGGTGGTATGGAGGCCACGGCTTCCCGCGCTGCCGGAGGTGGTGATGGTGGAATTGGTGATGTTCACGCTTCCGCCATTTGTGGCCACGACGGCATTGGAACCGTTCGAGGTGGTGGAGATATTGGCGTAGCTAATCGTCGCGGAGCTGCCAGAGCCGGAGACGACGATGCCGGAGTTGATGCCATAGAAGTTATAGTCGTCGCCGACTTGTCCATTGCTGGCGGCGGAACCGCTCTTGGTGATGGAGACATAGGAGCTAGAGGTGCCGGTGATCGTCAAGGAGCCGCCGTTAATGACCAAGAAAACGACTTGGTCGGCGCTAGAAGAAGCGGAGGCGTAGGTGCCGGAGGTGATCGTGACATCGACCCCATCGATGAGGTAGGCCGCGGAAATCGTCTTGGTTGTGGTCTGGTTGCCATAGACGAAGCTGACGCTTGCGGATCCAGAAGAGATGTTATCGATGGTACTAGTGGAGGTCGCTTCGCTAGAAGAGGCCTCGGAAGCGGAAGACGATGCTTCCTCACTGGATTCGCTGCTTGCTTCGGAAGTGGCTTCGCTAGTAGAGGAAGAACCATCCGGTTTATCTGGCCTAGAATCCTCGTTGCTAGAAGAAGTTGCGGCGCTAGAAGAGGATGCTTCGGAGCTAGAGGTGGCGGTAGAGGTGGTTTCGCTTGTGGTCGCGGTGCTTGTCGCTATGGAAGAGGCGGCGGAGCTAGTGGTTGAGGTTGATCCGCCACAGCTTGCCAATAAGGCTGCCGCGGCAACACCAACAACGAAGAGTTTTTTGGTCATAATAAGGTTTTCTCCTTTAAGGTGGTTACTTAACCTTATAAACCATACTTAAAAAATACATTAATAAATATAAAAAACTATTTTATTTAAAAATCAAATTATCTTATATATTTCCGACAAAAGTCCTGATGGCTTCGACTCTTTCCACGAAATGTGGGTCATGAATCGTTTTATCTAAGTCTTCGGCACCCCTATCGTAAACGGCTCCGATTTGCCTTAACAAATTCAATATGTCGCGATGGGTGTCCCTGATGGCCACCATCCTTTTGTTGAACGAGTCGATTGTATCTAGGGCCTTATATTCGTCCATCTTTTTTTCGTTGGCCTCATATTCGTCCCTCATGGCTTCGAATTCGTCCTTTAGCTTATCCGCGGCACGGTCTAAAACCGCGCTAAGCTGCATTAGTTCGTCGGTAAGGTCATGGGCCTCGCGGTCCAATCTGATGATTTTCTTTCTGCTATATGCCATGGGGTAGCCTCTTTTCTTGCCCCTATTCTACACGTATTGACTTTCTAATAGGGAGGCTAAAAGACGTATAGGTATAGACCTATTCCCATAAGCACGCTGCCGGTCAATACGACGATATGCCATATGAAATGGGCGACGTCCTTTCCTTTTAAGGCGGCGAAGGGGATCATGCCCAAGGTATAGACGATTCCTCCGCCCAATATCCAGAATAATAGCGGCAGATCCTGGGTGAACCAGGTGGGAAGGAACATGATGGCGCTCCAACCGACCGCGAAATACAAAGTGAAATGGAGCGGACGTAACCTCCCTGGCCCAAATACCGCCACGAAGGTGATGCCCGTTATGATGATGGCCCATTGGACGGCGAATAGGGATATGCCCCAGGCTAAACCCCACATCTTTTCTACCATATAAATAAGGTATAAAGGCGCGAATGTGCCACCTATTGCCAAATAGATGGAGGAATAATCGAACCTTCTAAATATCCTTTTCACGGTGGATCCGCCTCTAAAGGAGTGGTATAGGCAAGAGAAAAGCATCTGAAGGGTGAAGCAAGAGCCATAGATGATGGCTGCGGCAAGGGAAAGCCCATCGTCGGCCTTTAATATCATCAATACCATGAAAGCGATCCCGATTAGTGCGCCGACGCCATGGGTAATGGCATTGCCGATTTCCTCTAGCGTCCTTCTTGTCGGGGCTTCGTTAAGGCGGCGATGCTCTTTCTTCTTCTCCACCTTGATGCGGTATTTTTCGGCCTTCATCGGTTCTTCGACGGCAAGTCTTGCGATTTTGTATTCGTCGCGGAGGTTTTCTAATTCCTCCTTCTTGCTATCGATGATCGCGTAACGTTCGCGGCTATATTTTTCCGCTAGTTCGCCATATTGTTTCCTTAGGGATTCGTATTCCTCTTTGTCGATTTTCGTCTTCTTGCTCATAAGATAGGAATTATAGGAGGAAAAAAGGAAAATGGCATCAATTTGAAACCATTTTCAGAAAACCGTCACATTCTTTCATTTATACGCTTGTTTATTTTATTTTCCCTTCCATAATCAAATTATGAACGAGAGTGGACTCTACCGCTTTTTGGGGGCGGCGAAGAAATCTTCTTTGGTGCACCGGGTCATAGATGAGGAGGATTACCTCAAGCTATACACGGATATCCTTTTAGGTGTCTCCAGCGATTATCTGAACCTCTATATCATGGAGGATGACGACGGGGTCTACCTCATCGATTGCAATAACGTATACGCCATCATGGATGGCTTCTATGACCTTAACGAGGAAAGGATGGAAAAGGCCGCGATAGAAGCGGGGCTAATTTACGATGCCTACCGTTTCTATATAAAAATAACCCCATCCAAACTCGAGGATGGGATTAAGAGGTTCGGGGTGCTCGTAAAGGCTTTGGAGAAATACCGTTAATCCTTGGTAAGGCTAGCAAAGCTTGCCTGGACATAATCCTTCAAATCGAGGGGGCTGAGTTCGACTTGGTACCCTCTTTTTCCTGCCGAGACGCAGATCGAATCGAATAGTTGGGCGGTCTCTTCGATGAAAACGGGGAAGGGTTTCTTTAACCCGATGGGCGAACAACCCCCATGGACATAGCCAGTCAAAGGGAGAAGATCCTTTTGGTGGAGCATCTCGATGGATTTGCTGTTGCTTGCCCTGGCCGCCTTTTTTAAATCGAGCGTCGCATTGACTGGGATATCGAAGACGAAGTATTCCCTTTTGTTATTGACGGCGATCAGGGTTTTGAATACGGAATCGGGATCCTTGCCGACTAATTTCGCGACTTCGTTCCCGTCTTTGGCCTCAGGATCATATTCATATGCCCTGTAGGGGATTTTGGCCTGGTCCAATAGCCTCATCACATTGGTCTTTTCCATAGCCCCTATTATATAAAGGATTAAGGGAAGGCGCCTTAAGGAGTTCCCCGAAAAAAAAGAAAACGCCCCGCATCACTGCGAGGTGTCACTCGGCTTGTCGAGTTTAACGTCTCTATTAGCTCCAACTCCGACGGGAACGCGCAATTGATGGTTTACCATGCGGGAGATTCCAACCAGCCGCTCCGATTCAAGGAACCGGATCGTTCCCTACCTCATGCCTACTTGAGATCGGCATGCCTTCAGAAACAAGGTTTTGTTTTTCTGGTTTACCAGCGAGAAGAACTCTTATCTTCCTAGGCCCGTATTAATAGGGTCTTAGTATCAGCCTTAGGATACGTCTTCTTTCTCCTAAGTGCCTCAACCACGTTCCGTCTTCGCGATTTAGGGTGGAACGACTTCCTTCGAGGACAACAGGCGTCTTCGAGCAAATCTAGGTTAGCTAGATCCGAGGGATTTCCAGCGGTTTACCGCGCGCCGACCCTCTTTGGCACCGATTGGTTATGAATTCCCAAGCGTTTTCGGATGGGCCTATACCTCACAGCTGAGATATCGACACATTCGTATTCCCCATCATTCGGTTTCACCGGCTAAGGGGCCTCGCCCCACCCTTGTTGAAGGGGTGGTTACCGTATTAGGCGGTGATCGGTGATTAGCCGTCTTGCCTAGCGGAGAGCTGTTTTTTCGGTTTACCGTGGTCACAAGCTCGTGGGCCAAGAGTATTTCTCCCAGGTCGGGGAATTGGTTCCCCATCCCCATTTTCTTCTTTCGGTTCTACCGAAGGACGGCGAGGATTCCGTCCCGCGCATCAGGTTTCCCTTTAGCGCGTCCTTCCGGGCTTTCTTCCTCTTTTTCAAGAGAACGCTTTTCCGGAAGAGCCGAGGTTTTAGATCCCATCTAGGATACCGGCCAACTTCCCTAAGCAGATCGCTCTGCTTCGTTGGATGGTTTGACAAGGGGTCTCACCTTGCTTTCCACCATCATCCTTCGTTTTTCTGGTTTACCAGGGCGAGGAGGATTCTCACCGGGGATTGTTCCTTCGCCGCTTTCCCTATCTTCCTCATGGAATCCAGGGGCTAACGACACGCAACGTTTTCTTGGTGCACCAAGCGGGCGTTTCCGTTCCC
>JAILEX010000023.1 GCA_024687185.1 Bacilli bacterium
ACCTGTTCTTCGGGTTGCTCAGTAGCAGGCTCTTCCAAAACCTCCTCTTCGGGAGTCGGTTCTTCGATAGGAGCCTCTTCTTGGGCGACTTCCTCGGTGTTTTCTTGGGTTGCTTCCTCGGTGGTAGTCTCTTCCTGGGGCGCTTCCTCTTTGGTTTTCTCTTCGGATATAGGCTCTTCCTGAGTCTTTTCTTCTTCGGTGGAGGCTTCTTCCTGGACTTCCTCTTCCTTTTCTTCGGATAGGGATTCCTCTTCTTCGTCCTCTTCCTCTTCGTCCTCCTCTTCCTCTATCTCCTCTTCCTTTAGGCTTTCTGGGATATAGGTGATGGGTTCGCCGCGTTCGGCTTGCATGCCTTCGACGGAGATTTCCTCCTCTTCCTCCTCTTCCACGACCGGTTCGAGGGTGAGTAGTTTCTCCTCTTCGCCCATGGCTGCCCTGATGGCGGCCTCTTCTTGGCGTCTAGCCTCTTCGGCGGCGAGGCGAATCTGCCGCCTTTGTTCCTCGATGGCCCTTTGCCTATCGATTTCGGCGAGGATGGCACCGGTTTCCTCTTCTTCCTTGGCGGCGCGTCTAGCCTCCTCTTCCTCTTCTTCCTTACGCTTCTTGGCAAGGGCTTCCTCGGTCTGTTCGAAAATGCCGGAGTCCTCGCCATATAGCTTGGCGGCGTCTTCGATCTCCTTCCTCTTCTCGGTGAGGATCCTCTCTTCGTTTGCGATCCTCTCCTCTTCCTCGAGTAGGCGCATGAGTTCCTCTTCCTCTTCGCGGATGGCGATGATCTTGAGGATCGATTTCTCAAAGCGTTCGGCGGCGAGTTTCTTCCTATTGATCAATTTGCCGATTTCCCTAAGCTCCTCTTCGGCGAGGCGCTTATCCTCGTATGCTTCCTTATAGAAGCGCTTGATCTGGGCGCGCGGGTTCTTCGAAAGGGCCCTATGGGCTTTGCGGGTGAGGTATTTCTGGTAATCGTCATCGACGCGGATGAATTCGAGCTTATTGGAGGGAAGCCTGCCATAGAGGAATTCCTCTTCGTCGATTGAGGAGACGATCTTGGGTTTAGCGCTATGGTTCCTAGTTTTGACTGGGGCGATTTCGCTATTGTCCTCTAGTGCCATAAACTGGCTATATAACGCCCAGTTGAGCCTAAATAGCTCCTCATCGCTATAATCGTGGAAGGTTTCCTCGGAATGGTAATCCATGCCCAAAGACTCATATTTGTCGATGAACATAAAGGCCTCGTAGCACTTATGGTATTTCGGGTTCTTCCTGATGATGTTGGTGAGGTGGATTGGCATCCTGACGTTTCTTTCGCTCTTCATCTTCTGCATGAAGGGGGAGGAGAAATAATAAAGCAAATATTCGCGGACGACCTTGATACGTTCGGCGGCTTTCCTCGCGGTATCGGCTTCGACGTCCTCGGTAAGCGAGGTGACTTTGATCTTGCTCTCTATTTCCACCACCGCGCCATCGATCGTGGTCTTGTTCTTCACCAAAAGCGCCTCTTCCTTATGGAGGGGGATATACTTCTCGATGAATTCGTAACGCATCTCGACGAAGGTGACGAGCTTGCGGATGAAGGTCGCGATGAACCTATTCTCGTAGGTATAGAGGAAGTCTTCGCCAGAGAAGGACATGATCTTGCTTGGGATCACGTTGCCTTTGGGGTCTACTTCTTTGATGTATTGCGTATGCGAGGCAAGGTGCATGACGGATTCGCCGTTGATCTTCTTGGCGAGTTCGATCGGCGTCAAAGAGCCTTCCTCGACGGTAGTGATCTTCGGGGCGTTGATGATATCGCCCAAATCGAATAAGACGCCTTCGATGGTGTCGATCCAAGAGGTGTCGAAGGCGCTTGATTCATAACGCGACATCCTCAATATCTTGGTGTTGCCCTCTAGGAAGGCGTTATAGATATAGCTTTGGTCGGACGAGGAAAGAAGGGCATTGAGTTTGCCTAAATACGCGCGTTGGAGTTTGCTCTTCTTCTCGCTTTTCATCTAGCTTCTTATCTGCCCTTGAGCATGTTATCGACATAGGCGTGGGCCATCGGGAAAGCGCTTTTGCCATATAGCTTATCCAAATAGCCGTTTAATGCCTTTAGTTCGTCTTTTAAGTAGGCGATGTTTAGCGATTCGAACTTCTTTAGGACCTTGTTGGTGAAGATGAAGTCAAAGGCATCGACCTCGGTTCCACCGCAGGCGACGAAGATCGGGCAGAAGTCGTCGAGTTGCTTCAGGATACGGTTACCGAAGGCGAGCTGGAAGTGCTTGATGACGTAGTTATCCAAATCGGAGAACTTATCTAACATCGTCTCGGAGATCGGGAATTGCTTCTTGGCCTCATCGAATAGGGAGCTTAGCTGGGCATAGGGCATGACGATAGGCTCGGTCTCGACGGCTTCGAAGGGACGGCCTTTGTCGTCGAAGAACAGGGAGATCGCACGGTCATAGACCTTATCGGAAATCGTGAAGGTCGAGTCGTCGTTATTGGCGGTGCCGAAGAAGACGACGTTCTGGGGGATGGTGAGCTTACCTTCCTTGAGGTGGATTGGGTCGCCTTCTTGGACCGAGGGGATAAGGTCGATGACCCAATCGTCGTGGTCCTTCATTTCCATGATGGAGAGGAATTCGGCGAAGTAGTATTCGATACGGGCCAAGTTCATTTCATCGAGGATGATGACGTCTAGGTCGTTACGGTAAGTGGTGACATAGAGGGCGCGGAGGAATTCGGATTCGTTGAATTTTTTGGTGAATTCGTTGTAGTAGCCTAGTAGCTCCGACCTATCCTTCCAGGAGGGCTGGACGGGGATGATCGCGGAGTTGAAGGAGAAGAATTTGCCTAAGGCCATCGCCATGGAGGTTTTACCTGTACCGGAGATACCTTCCAAGATGATGAGCTTGGAGGTTCCTAGACCGGCGAAGAGCTGACGGATGGTCTCGATTTTATAATAGAGCCCGAGTTTGCTCGCCGCGAAGTTGCGGAAGCTGTTGCATAGGGCTTCTAGCGACATACCAGGAAGGAAGAAAAGGGTCATATCGGCGTTTTTATATTGTTCGTCGACCCTACTTAGTTTGGGGAAGCGGACGCCTAGTTCTTCGGGGCTAGCGGCGGCGACGACGCCGGTATTGGGGACCTCGCTTCCGCTAGATTGGTCGGGGAATAGGCCCAAATAACCGGATTTTAGGTTAAGGATCTTATCCTTTTCCTGAATCGCCTGGTAAAGCTCGTAGTTTAGCCTTTCTAGTTCGGCTTGTAGGCCATCTTTGTCTAATTCCTTCCTAACGAAGCGGATATAGCGGCGGAGCAAAAAGAAAAGCCCCACCAGGATGGCCGCGATCGCGGTGATGAACAAAATGGCGAATAAAACGAAGAAGAACCAACCCCAGAAATCGAAGGAGTCGCTATGTTCGCTTAAGATGGAGCCATAGGCCTCGAAATTGCCTGGCACGTCTTCCCAAGGCGCGGCCCATCTTTTGTAGAACCATCTCCCCAAATCGGAGAAGAAGCGGACGAGCATGGCCCGTAGGTATTCAAAGTAAGCTTCAATTCCCGGCATAATCGTTTTTTCCTTTCGTCTTAATCATTAGTTTCGACCTTTCGCGCGCACATGTCACGAAGAGTTTTCATCTTTCCCTTAGTATCTTGAAGGTGACCTTCATGTCGAAGGCACCGCCCATGGTGCCGTTGATGGAGGCGGGGTCCCAACCCTCTAGATAGAAGTTTAGGTTCAGCCTCTTGGGCTTATTGGCCTCGACCTCGACATAGAAGTCGGGCAGTTTGCCTAATTCCTCCTCGGCTTCCAATAAGGCGGGGCTAGTGGAGTTTTCCACGGTGATATCGGCCCCGTTTTCGATGCTTTTTTCGATGTTTAGCCTTTTCACCCCGGCTTTATGCCCGGCGTTGAAGGAGGTAAGCTCGCCTTCTGCGTTTGCGTCTACCTTTAACGCGTCTTCATAGACAAGGTTATTGGGCTTATCGCATTCGCCATAGAAGACCTCTTTCCTATCGTTATCGAGGGTTTGGTAGAAGTCATAATAGCCGTCGGCGTCGTTATCGAGGGCCCCGCCGAAATAGACCTTGTCCTCACCCTTATAGGGGTCGACGATCGTGAAGTCCATCCTTTCGGGGTCGAGTAAGGCGATACGCCCGGAATATTGGACATCGTTTAGCCTAGTTTCGTATTCTTCCTGCGTATACTCGCCTTCGCGCGCGTACAAAGAAGCCGCGTAGGTCGCGTTTTTCTGCTTATTCGACCTAAAATAGGTCGCATCGGAAGATACGTCTAGCCCAACATAGACGTCATCGTCGCAAGAAAGGTAGACGTCTTGGCAGAAGAAGCCCCTGATGGCCTCGTTTCTGCTTGTGACCTCCCCCACGCCCGTCTCGATGCCTATTGAGGCATAGGAAAGGTCATAGAAGGTCGGCTTTTCCTGCCCTTGCTCGATCCAAGAGGAGGAAAAGGTCGTCGTGACGGGGGTGAAGCTTCCCACGCTTGGGAAGTCCGCCTCCGTTAGGTCCTGAACGTAGTTGCCATCATGGGAGGTCGCTATCTTTAGATCCCTATCGGCATCGAGAGAGATGTCGATCGTGGTGATCCTAAGGTTAGTGGAGGAGCCATACCAGGCAAGGGAGAAGGAAATGCCACTGAATCCCAGTCCAATGGCAGTATAGAGGGCGAATAAGATAAGGCGATTCCTCTTCATATCCATCACACCCTGTTGATCTCAAATTGCAAACCCAGGGAGAACTCGCTGTCGATCTGGCTATCCACGATCGAATGGTCCCAGCCCTCCAGATAAACGTACATGTCGGTCCTAGCAAGGCCCGTGTTGTCGTTGGCGGTGACGGCGATAGGATAGCCGTCCACCAAGTCGCCGTTGCTGTCTTTTTCCGGTTTTATGGTGGACATGCATACGTATTCGCTCTTTTTGCGGATATCGTTGCCACTAGCGTCTAGGAAGGAAGTGAAACCCTTCGTCCCCGCCCTATGCTTGGAATAGAAGGTGGTTTCCGTATCCGCCGCCTCATTGCTGTTACCGGTATACATCTCGGCGGGAGTGACGCCATTGACGTTGCTATTTTCCGCCGTGGTGTCCGCGTTAAAGGTGGTATAGTTCTGCATCACCGTCTTGCTATATAAAGTCGAGCGGTCGCTGATCGAGATATCGCCATAGATGAGTTCCCTACTTAGGGAATCGGTATCGTAATAATGGGCCTTCTTCAAATCAAGAAGCCCCGCGACGTAAGTGAAGTCCTTATTTTCCACATGGGTCGCCTTGGGGTTTAGGGTAAAGCTGGCGGGTACCCCACTAGATAGAAGGTTAGGATCGCAAAAATTGTCCACATGGATCCTTAACGCCCTATCGGCGATCCTGCTATTGGCGATCGCGGTGGTGACGTCGGTCATCCAGATGCTCGCTTTTTTGGCGTAGGATCTAGTGGTTCCGCTACCAAAGGAGATGATGCGGAAGGCAAAGGGCAAATAGACGTATTGTTCTTTCGTTGCCACCGTATCGGTTTCCACATAGGTCGCACTTGGGGCTTGGTAGAGGCCCACGAAGTCGTCTGAGGTGTCTTCGCTGGTGCCGTTATCTTTGACTATGGCATTACCCGTGGCGTATTCCCTGCTTGTCACGGGCTGAAGGGAATTGGTCGTGTAATGGTGGGCGGAAAGATAGGTGGAGATATGGGTGGCCGTGAAACCCTGTCCCTCGTCCATGAACCAATAGGTATGGCCGCCTATTGTATCGAAGGAAAGCGAGGCGTAATCGCCGTTACCTCCGGCGTAGCTATTCCTTTGATCAGTTGTCACGTCATCCCAAAGAAGGCCTATCTGCAATTGCTCTGTCTGGTTGACCGCGGTTCCGCTGAACTCGGTGGTCACGCGCACGGAATAGGCGTACCAGGCAAGGGTGCCTAGGGACGATCCGGCCAAAGCAAGTACGGTAAGGCCGCTAAGGGAGAAGAGTAACAGATTGATCTTAGCGTTCTTCATTTCTTGTCTTTCTTTGAAAGGGGATTGAGGGTTTGTCTATATTGAAGAATTCGCGTGAAATCGCTTTGATTTCCGTGGAATTTTCAAAGAGGTTCTGATTTTCTTGTTCAATTAGAGGGCATCGACGACGAAGCGCATGCCGACGTTGAATTTGCTGCCGATATAGCTTGAGGCATCCCAGACGGAATCGGTGGTGACTTCGTTCCAGGAAGAGCCGTCGTAGCGATAGACCTTGCTATCGTCGCTGACTTTGTAGGTATCGCCTTTTGCCATGCCGGTTAACCCGTTTAGTTCTTCTTGGGTAAGGGTATCGATGACCGCGGCTTCTGCGTCGAGTTCGCTCCAGCCTTCTAACCAGATGGTGACCTTGATCGAAAGGACGCCATTGCTATCGGTTTTGCCTAGGGCGATTGCGTTGTCCGTGACCAAGTCGGCCGCGGAGTCATTGGCCATCGGGGTATCGGCGCTATTTTTGGTTCCATTAGCCTTATAGGAGGCCAAAACGCCTGTGTCGTCTCCATATTTGGTGATGGTGGTGTCTTGGAAATCCTCATAGCCGACGCTCTTGTCGTATTTGCCATCGCCATTTAGGTCTAGGTAATCGCCGACGGTGAGGGTATCGCCGTTAAGGGAATAGAGCTGATTGGTGGTGGCGGCAAAATGGACGCGCAACGCGCTAGTTAGATCGGATTTTTGGACGCTGGTGTCATTGGACAGCGACAAATCGGCGAGATACACATCCCTATCCGCATAAACGCTTGTGCCGGTACCGTCGACGTCTAGTAGTTTGACCTGAAGGGGCAAGACGACATAGTCGGTGCTAGAGGCGTTCCTCCAAGCGCTATAGGCGAAATATTGGTAGATCGGATGGGAATGCATGGTGGAGGGAAGCGAGCCGTCTTTTGCGACCGCGCCAGGGGTGATGGGGGAAATGGT
>JAILEX010000057.1 GCA_024687185.1 Bacilli bacterium
TAGGCTCTACGACATAGACCTTGCTGGCGTTATTGACATAGAAGGTATGGACGCCGGCTTTTTTCGCGGTGAAGACAGAATCGCTAGAATCGCCAAGGCATAGGGCCACGCCATCTTCCTTGATGGTGATGGTATCGCCAATCGAGAGTTCGATTTTGTAAATGGCCTTATTGTTGGTATCGCTAGCTGGCTTTTCGTTGGTGACGGTGATCTCGCTATCGCCTTTATAGACGGTCAATACGCCCGTGGAGGCCTCGGGGGTTGGCGCGGAATAGTAGATCTGGGAATTGGCGTTGATATAGAAGGTATGTAGGCCAGTCGCGAGGGCTTGGTAGACCGCGCCATGGTCGATGGCCTTGTTATTGGCATCGTCCCAAGAATAGAAATGGAGTTCGGTGCCATCTTCGGTGAAGGAGATCTTCTGCCCCTTGTTCAAAGTGATCTTATAGACGGCCTTATTGTCGCCGGGATCGCTTTCCGGGGTCGCGGTGACGCTTTGGCCGTCGATTGTTACGGCGATCGGCCCCGCGGGTTCGGGCGGGATGTCCACCCAGACCTTGAGGTCTATGCCAACCCAGAAGTTATGGTTACCTTCCCTAGTGGGGGTCCAGGTCTCGCCATGGTCGACTTCCGCGTCCGCTACCTTATCCCAGGTATAGAACTTTAGGGCGGTGCCGTTATGGGTGATCGTGACGGTGTCACTTAGGGTTAGCTTAACGCCTTTATAGACGGCGAGGTTTTTCTTGGCTTCTTCTTCCGTTAAGGTGGAAGCGGTGATGACCCTGCCGCTTACCTTGGCTTCGACGACGTGTTCGTCGGTAACGGTGGAAGAGGAGGCTTCGCTAGAGGCGGATTCGCTTTCGGAGGTCGCCTCGGCGCTAGAGCCTTCTTCGCTAGAGGTATCCGCGGAGGTGGTTTCTTCGTTACTGGATTCTTTGGAGGAAGTCACGTCGCTAGACTTAGCCTCTTCCGAGCTTGAGCTTTCTTCGCTCTTGCTGGATTCGCTACTAGATTCGCTGGTCTTGGTTTCGGTGCTACTAACCGAGGTCGCAGTTTCCGCGGAGCTAGATTCTTCGGCGGGGGATGAGGCAGTCGAGGTGCCACCGCCGCAAGAGGCAAGTAACATCGACAAGGATAGGGCAAAGATGCCCAAGAAGGATTTTTTCATTTTCTTTTGTTTCCTCTTTTCTATATTTGTTTTGTATTTTAAAGCCGAAAGCGCTTACATGCAAGCGCGCATGAGCATTTTGGAAATCGGGTCATAGATGATGGGCAAGGATGGTCCTAAGTTCCCCCACTCTTTTTCACTGACGAAATATCCATTAATTTCACTTATTTGGGTATTTCCTTTTTTTTATAAGAAAAACAAAGGTCTCAATCCTAAGGGTAAAAAGGAGCGATCTATCCCATTGGATTGGGACAAGACGCTTTTAGCAAGGCCTAAAAGGGGTGTGGCATCCTCTTTCCTTTTTCTTATTTCTGCTAAGTACCCGAAAGGTTTCTATGGCAATTCTTTCCAAGAATAAAAGCCCGCCGACGCAATAATCTATCGACGGGCAACCCCCCTATTAAAGAAGAAAAGGATATCAAGGCCTATTTGACGTCGCCTATCTTGGAGGCGGGTTCATAGCTGGAACCATCTTCTGTCATAGTAAGAGAGAAGGTAAGCTTGAAGGCCGCGACTTGCTTGGTAGAGAATTCCGCGCTTTCAGGATAGCAGGCATCCATGCTTCCGCTTATGAATAGGCTTAGTCCTTTTATCGCCCCATTAAGGATACCGATGGCGAAATTGAATTCCTTGATGGCGACGCTATCCTTATCGAATTCGCCAAAGGCATAGATGGTCTTGCTGGCTTCCTTTAAAGGATCGATCCTGATGTTGGAATTGAAGTAATCGAGCACTTTGATAGAGGAGGCATCGGTGGAACCGATTTGGTAGGAGGTGACGCCGGTTTTTTCCTCTTTCCTAGTCTGGATGAAGGAGACCACTTCTATTTGGTCTAGGACATCGAGGAAATAATAATCGTCGATCGCTTCTTCCCTTTCCACCTTAGCGACCTCGCTATAGCCGCCAAGAAGCTTCTTCTTTAGGTCATAGACTTCCTTATTGGCGAGTTTGACCCTCGCACCATGGGCGTCGGAGAGTTTGGCGGACTTATATAGGTCGGCATTCTTTAGGTCGCTATCGACTTCGTAGTCATTTAGGTAAAAGACGTCATTCCCGTCGACCTTCCTTTTGGTAAAGCCATCGACATGGGCGTCGATTGCGAGTTTGTTTGGGAAATCGACGGCCGTTTTGATATCGAAGTCGTAGCTAGAATGGGCGTTAGTCTTATAGGTGGTTAGATTTTCCTTGATGCCGCCTTTGCTAGAGGCGATATCGGCTTCGGAGACAAAGGTATTCTGGAAGACCTTCGGGGAAATCGATGGAGCCTTGCCGACGTTTTTGAAGGTTAGGTCATAGGTCAAGTTGAACTGGACCCCGCTTACGTCGACTTTCATCTCATAGCGGTAGGTATCGACCTTGTTCCCGCTAAAGGAGACGTACATGCCGCTATTGACGCTAGTCTCGGGTAGATTGCCAACGATGCTCTCGACGATTGGGTGGTTGACGTAATTGCCGATAATCGAGGCGACGTTAGAGAAATTATAGGCGGTCTCTAGGACATATTCGTTTTCCTTGTTGCTTTTCCTAATGCCGCGAAGCTTGGATTCATCGTATTCGAATAGGGCTTTGGCAAAGGAGGAGGAATCGTATTTATAGCCACCATCGACTTTGGAGATATCGTATTTCTTCACCACCCCCTTGGAGTCGACGCTTACCTTATGGAGGTCGCTGCCCTTTTTGATCTGGTATTTGCTGCCATCATAGAAAAGGGCGCCGGAATTGGTGTGTTCGTCATAGAAGCTGATGTCACTAGTCTCCTTGACGTATTTGGTGTTGCCACCGGTGTTCCCTTCAAACTGGGTGTTCATATAGCCCGCGGTGACTTTGATTTCATAATCGTATTCATACCCGACGACTTCTTCCCCAATGGTATTCTTGCGCGCCTTGGCGAAGGCTTCCTGGTAGGTATAGAAGAGGGCGTAGATCGTCATATTGCCGCTTATCTTGATGGGGAAGGTCGCTTCCTTGGTGCATTCCTTATCTAGATACCACCCAGCGAATAGGCAATTTTCCTTGCTGGGGTCACTTGGCTTATTCAATGAGGATCCTATATCCACCGTGACGGGAGACATAGTGGTATTGGCGAAGGTGACGGTGGCTTTCGCTGTAGGAACTACGCTACTAGTGGCACTTGGGGTTTGGCTAGAGGTGGGAGAGGCCGATGAAGAGGGGGTGGCGCTATTTCCGCCGCCGCAAGAAGAGAGCAATAACGCGGATAAAAGGATAGGCAAAACGGTGTTTTTCATATTTTTCTATTTCTCCAATTGAATTTTTTAAATTTGGTTAAAGTAGGTCTAAAAAAAGAAAGGGGGATTAGACCAAGGAATCGTCATAACCGGTTCTGATGTTATGGACAAGGATGAAGGGGAAGGAGATAACCGCTAGGAAGGCGGATAATGACACGGCAAAGGCCAAAACTAGGCCAGAGAGCACTATGCCTAGAAGGAAGAAGAGGATCTTCATGGCGATCAGCCACATAAACCCTTCTAGGTCCCAGGCGAAGATGATGCCAGGGAAATGCACGGACCAACCGGCGACGGAAGAAAAGACGTCGCCGATATAGGAGCCAGAAAGAATGCAATATAGCGTGGCAAACCCGGCATAGCCAGCGCCGATGGATATGAATATGGCGGCCACGGGATGAAGCGCCAGGCCATTATTGATATTGACGAATAAGGCGATAAGGGCGATGGCAAGGACCACAACCCCTGCGAATATGCCCCAGCCGATGGAACGCTTTTTGCTTGTTTCGATCCTAAGCTTCTTCTCCTGCTCGGCCTTTTTCCTTCTTTCTTCGTTTAGTTCCTCAAGGCACTTCTTATGGTAATATTCGTCGCTATAGGTGCGGACGGAGCCCCGACCATGGTATTCGATATGCTCGACCTTATCGATGGCGAGCTCATCCTCGGGTATATCCTTTTTGCATCTATTGCACACGTGCGCCTCCTTTTCGTGGATGACCACCGTTTTGGTGACCACTTCCACCGGGGCGGGTTTCTCCTCGACGATAGGAGCCACGACTTCCTCTTTCTTTTCTTCGGGAAGCGGGGTGATCTCGTCTTCGTTAAGCAGTTCGTCGAAGGTGCAGCAATAGATAAGAGTCAATTGCTTAAGGGTTTTGTAATCGGGTTCGTTTTCCCCGTTTTCCCATTTTGAGACGGTTTGAAAAGTCACGTGCAGTCGCTCGGCCAAATCCTTTTGGGTAAGGCCGTTTTCCACACGGAGCTTTTTTAATTTTGATCCAAGTGTCATGTCTGGATACCTCCTTCCCAAATTAACTCACTTTTTCGGTGAATTTTTAAATAACCGATACGGGGAATGAACTCGCGGAAAACGCGAATAGTCGAGATTTCCCATACTTTTCACGTTTTCCCCCTTTTAATTTCCCTTTCTTTTCTAGATGTCAATACTTGAAACGCCTAGAGATAAATCTATCTTATTCTACCATTTGAATCGCAATTATTTATATATCCTAGACGCCAAATACATTTTCGGTGTCTTTGATTGCAATATCGATAAACGCTTTTTGGTTTATCTATTACCCCTTCTTCTTTTCTTCCCCGTTACTTCTCTTTACTTGCTCTTATTTCTATCTTTATTTTCTACGTGCCTAATCTTACCTGCT
>JAILEX010000091.1 GCA_024687185.1 Bacilli bacterium
TGTCGAAAGAGACGCCATCGACGGCGCGGATCTCCGTGTATTTCCGGGAGAACAAAGTGGCAAGCATCCCAACGAGGCCTTTGCCCCTTATGGGTTTCCGAAAGATTTTGCTGAGGTTTTGGACTTGGATCATGTTGGGAAAACCTTTGGTATCGTTCCTTATTGTAGCGTAGCGGGCAAGGCAAAAGAAAGAGGCTTCCCTCGTCCTGGTTCTATTTGAATCCATCGACGTCGAAGCTACTTTATATACTTGTATATAACTCGTTCTGACTAGCCCCGGACGACCCACGTCGCGCGGTATTGATTCGAGCGAGCGAAATATAGCCGTCGTCGATTCTGAGTCGTGTGGACTGAATACGGAGACCGTCGTCGGAGAGAGCGGAGTTTGTTCTTTTTCGGAGAATGGACGTCGTCATGAGACAATTGTTGTCGCAGGAGTAGTAGGTTTTTCCTAGAAAAGGACGAAAGGCTTCTTTGCTCTTTCTTCCATGTGCCGCTTTTTATAGACAAAACATTAACGCCTTTATACTTTCGCGCGCATCCAATATAAAAAGACGTAATCAATTGGCTTAGCCAATACAAGTGACTTTGATATTTTCGGGGAAATTGGGTTTTTCTATTCTTTCCCAGTCCTCTTTAGAGCCCTTATAGATAATTTCCTTAACCGAGGCGTCTTTGGAGAACGACATCGATTCGATGGAGGTGACCCCTTTGGGCAATATGACCTTTTTAAGGAACCTGGTTTCATAAAAGCAGCCGTCATGGAGGAACTCGACTTCCTCATTAACCTCATAAGTATCGTCTACGCTTTTCCTTGATGCTGGGTAAAGATAAAGATGGAGGAGCTGCCCAAACATCGCTACAGAATATATGACTCCATCAATGCTGCGATAGCCAGAAAAATTCCCATCGACCCTTTCTAAGGAAGAGCAACCCCTGAAGAGGTTCCTACCGGCGGATTTGACGCTAGATGGGATTTTTATTTGCTTTAATTTTGCGCAGCCAGCGAAAGCGCCAGCACCCAAAATGGTTAGGGGTAGGTATGAGTCTTCGGGGTGGAAGGTTATTTTTTCTAGATTAACGCAGCCATGAAAGGCGTGACTGCCGATATTGCTTACATCCCCTGGAACATCCATCTCCATAAGCTTTTCGCAACTAGCGAAGGCATAATCCGGGATATCTTTCGCGCCACTAGGCAATATGACTCGTTCTAGGTTTTTCGCGTGTGCAAAGCAAGATTCCCTTAAATAGGTTTTTTCTTTCACCTCAAATTCGGTTCCGGGTCTATTTGCGGGATAGAAGAGCAACCCCCTAAGCAAGTCGCCTTTCCTCCCATAATAAAGTACGCCCTCCTCGGAGAGCAGGCCTCTCCCTAACTCTTCTTTTATCACCTCGATCCGTTCTAGGCTTGGAAAAGATTCCGGGGTAGTCCGATGGGAAAGATGAAACTTGTTGCTAGGCAAGACGATGGATTTGACGTTCGGATACCTTTTGGAGGGATCAACGTCAAACAATACAACGGGTTTGCCGTTGTGGGTTTCTGGGACAATGACTTCCTCTAGATCCTCTTTTAGGATATCGACTAAGGCATAGGAATTATCGGGCTCCCCATAATCCCTGCTTTTGTTAATCTTAAAGGCGAACAACTCGTTTTCCATATATGGACCCCCTGAACCGTTGCCTGGATTATATGGGCTAGGGCGGGAAAAAACAATCGGACTTTCCCAAAAGAAAGGCAAACCCCACTTTGGTCTTAATGCACCTCCGCCTTTTTCTTGTTACCCCTCTTTCAAAAGGAAATCGAAAGTTCTTATACTATTCCTAGCCGCGCTCAAAGGAACACCATGAGAAATATAGCGATTGTCGAAGACAACGATGCCGACGCTGCCAAGTTGCAGGGTTTTATCGAAGACTTTTCCAAAGCCTCGAACATGGAATTCCATGTGGACCGCTTCAAAGATCCCGTTTCCTTTTTCGAACACTACAAAGCCATCTATTCGGTCGTTTTTCTCGATGTGGAGATGCCCCGCCAAGATGGGGTCAGCGCATCCAAGGAGCTAAGGGAAATCGACAAAAGCGTCTCTTTGATCTTCGTCACAAACCTCGTCCAATATGCCCAAAAGGGATATGAGGTCGACGCGATTGCCTATTTGGTCAAACCGATCCAATACTACGATTTCTCCCTCGTCTTCCAAAAGGCGCTTGACGTCTATATCGCTTTGGAAAGGCGCGACTTCAACATCAAAACCGCGACCGGCATGGTCAGGGTGTCCACCGATAAGCTGATGTATGTCGAAATCGTTAGGCACCGCCTTTATTACCATTTGGTGGACGATACCCTTGAAGTAACCGGGGTATTGAACAAGGCGGAGGAGGAATTGAAAAAATTCGGGTTCCTCCGCTGCAACCAATGCTATTTGATCAACCCCCGTTTCATCACTTCCATCAAAGGCTATGACATCATGGTCGGGGGAACGAAGTTATTGATAAGCAGGCCCCGCAAGAACTCCTTCATGGAGGAGTTGGCCCAATGGTATGCGGGCGGGGAAAGGAGATAGGCTAGATGGATGTAAGGACCTTCTTCCTTAGCTATTACTTTCCCTCCTTGGAGTTTTTGGTCGAGCTAATCGTCATCACGGTTTTGCTTTTCCATACCCTCAACCGCAGAAACCATTTCCTTTTGCGTTCCCTTCTTTCCGCCGCCTTGCTTATCGCCCTATCCTTCGTCGGGGCTTGGATGCTAGTCGGAATCGGGGATACCGCATTAGGGAAATCGCTTACCTTCTTCATCCTTTTCGCCGGGCTAAGCCTTGTCACCGCGATTCCGTTTCATGAATCCTATAAGACTTTGCTTTTCTTTTCTAGCGTCGCCTATGCCGTACAGAATTTGATTTACAAATCCTATTTGTTCCTTTGGGTGGGCATGGAGGCCTTTTCCTGGCTTAATTCATTGTCGGTCGACCTATATTGGAACATCTACCGCATCGCAAGCTACCTCTTCTTCATCGCTTCGGCGATCGCTTTATGGTTCCTTACCTTGCGTAGGATCTCAACGAAACTGGAATCGCGTAAGATCAACGACAGGATGTTCTTCATCACCTTCGTCACCTTGCTTTCCACGATTGTCCTTTGCTCCATCGACGACGTCTATTTCGCTAGGCTTAGCGTGGAGCGAATCTACCATTTCGAAGACCCCAGCCTCTATATCCTGCGCGAAAACGGCAACTTCTTCTCCGTCCTTTGCTGCGTCGTCGTCTTGATCCTTTCCGAAAAATCGATTGAGACCAACGAATTGAAACAAGAGGTGGAGTACCTCCAACACACGATCTCGCAGAGCAAGATGCAATATGAGATCAGCAAGGACACCATCGAGAGGATCAACGTGAAATGCCATGACATCAAATACAAACTCGGTGCCCTTGCCGCGAAAAACAACCTAAACGAGGAAAGCGTCAAAGAGCTTCGCGATTCCGTTAGGATCTATGATTCGCGCCTAGAGACGGGGAATGAAATGCTAAACGTATTGCTTTGGGAAAAGGCCCTATATTGCGAGCAAAACGAAATCACGATGACCGCCATGGTGGATGGGGAAAGCTTAGACTACATGGAACCGGGAGACCTATATTGCCTATTCGGCAACATGATCGACAACGCCTTGGAAGCCGTGAAGGGGATTGGCGAGAAATCGCGTCGCGTCGTAAAACTCGTGGCCAAGAAAAAAGGCGCGATGTTCCTAATCCAGGAAGACAATTATTTCGATGGCGAGCTTACTTTTTCAGATGGCCTTCCCCTGACGACCAAGCGCGATAACCTCTACCATGGCTTTGGCACTAGAAGCCTTAGACTCATCGCCAGAAAATATGGTGGCGAGCTTTCTTGCTACATAGAAAACGGCGTCTTCCACCTCAATATCATCTTGCCCTTAAGCCAACAGGATAAGTAAAAAATCGTCAATTTGAGTAATGGCCCCATAAATGCGTGGGGCCGTTTTTATAATGGGGCCATGATGGACGAACACCTTGGAAAAAGCCCTTTTCGCCTCCTATCGACATTAGCGTTGCTTAGCGCCCTTTCTTCTTGTGGCGGGACCATGGTGGAATCTCTTTCCTCCCCGTCCTTTGAGAAGCTAGTGGACTTTAGCCTTGGTGGGAGCGATGAGTTCTATTTCGCAAACGGCTATAGCAATGGCGGGCCGTTCAACTGTTTCTTCCGTCGCGAAGCCGGGAAGATCGAGGATGGGTCGCTTACGGTGTCCGTTTATAAAGAAGAAGCGGGCACATACGCGGGTGGCGAATATAGAAGCCGCCAATCCTTCTCCTATGGCTATTACCAAACGAGGATGAAGGCCGCGGATTGTTCGGGTGTCATCTCTTCCTTCTTCCTATACACGCATAATCCGGTCTGGGATGAAATCGACATCGAAATCCTTGGCAAGAACATGAATGAGGTCCAATTCAATTACTACAATAACGGCAAAGGCGGCCATGAACACATCCATCAGCTAGGCTTCGACGCCAGCAAGGATTTCCATGACTATGGCTTCCTTTGGCAAAAGGATTCCATCGCGTGGTATGTGGATGGAAAGAAGGTCTATGAGGCAAAGGAGGAAATCCCCTCCCACCCCCAGATGATCATGATGAACGTCTGGAACTGCAAAGGCTACGACTCCTGGAGCGGGGCCTTCGACGAAGGCAAGCTCCCGGTCTCCGCCTCATACCAATATATCGGGTATTCCCCAGCCATATAAGGCTGAAATCATATACACTAAAGGAGGATTTATGGGAAAAAGACTATTGACGATTGCCCTAGGGGCAGCGGTGTTGGCGCTCGCGTCGTGTGGACCGGCGAAACCCGCAACTTCCAGTACCGATAGCAAAACTAGCGGCACCACTTCCGGATCCGATAATTCGCAGGTTAGCGAAACCTCTTCCGGCATCCAAGCCGATCCGTTAAACGCGCCGACGCTCGTCGATTTCGCAAATGGCGGAAGCGATGAGATCTTCGGTTCCAACGGATGGAGCAATGGCGGCAACTTCAACTGCGTCTGGAGCGACAAGAACCTAACCTATTCCGACGGTCAGATGCATTTGGCCATCAAAGAGGAGAAAAAGACCGCGGACGGCAAGGAATATCCCTATACCGGAAGCGAAGCGAGGACCCATCACCACTATGGTCCTGGCGATTATGAGGTCCGCATGAGGCCGACCGATGTCGTCGGTAGCGTCTCAAGCTTCTTCACCTGCACTGGCAATTACGACCATGTCGATGGCGTCTCCAACCCCTGGGACGAAGTCGATATCGAATTCCTTGGCAAGGACACCACCCACGTCCAGTTCAACTATTTCGTCAACGGCGTCGGCGGGCACGAATATCTTCATAACCTTGGCTTCGACGCGAGCAAGGAATTCCATAACTATGGCTTCCGCTGGAACGAACAGTCCATCACCTGGTTCGTCGATGGCGCACCCGTCTATCAGGTTAAGGCCAGCGCGAATAACCCGCTTCCTAAAACCGCCGGTCGCGTCATGACCAACTATTGGCCCTGCTCCGCGGAAGGATGGAGCGGCAAATTCACCTCCCCCGGCACCAAGACCACGGACTATCAGTGGATCAAGGCCTCTGGCGAGCCCATGTATATCGATGAGGAAAAGCCCATCGAGCCCGTCACTCCGTCCAGCACCGTCGATTGGGACAAAATCAGCCCCGTCGACGTCACCTTCACCACCGAATCCCAAGGCTACACGGTCGTTCCTAGCAATGGCTCCGTGAAGATCGACTACACCAACGTCGGCGCCGCAAGCTATGCCACCGTCAATGGCGATATCGCCACCGTCGGCGCAGGCAAAAACGCCGTCAGGATGTCGCTAAAGAACAATGGTAGCCATACTAGCAACGTCCGCGTCAACATGATCGACCCCAATGCCACCGGCAACAACAATTCCAGCAACACCTCCGCCACAATGGACGGCAAAGGCGTTAGGACCGACCTAGAATGGGGCGGATCCTACTTCGATATCCCCTCTGGCGCCACCGCTGATATCATCGTCTACTACACCAACTCCAATAACCTTCAGTTCATGATCGACTCCGCAAGGTATGGCGAAGACGGAACCTATTCCGGCAGCATCGTCATAAGCGACATCAAGTTCGCGACGATCGCCGAAACCGCCACCACCAAGCTAAGCTTCGAAACCAACGACTCCTATACCGTCACCCCTAGCGGAGAGGCCGCGGAATCCGTTGAGGTCACCTATGCCAATTTGGCCGGCAATTGCTATGCCAATATCGGCACCTATGTCGGCGCGCTTGGCAAAGGGAATAACCGCTTCGCCCTCGATATCGAAAACAAAGGCAGTGCCGATGTGCGCTTCCGCGCCGATGTCGGTGGCACCGAGAAAGTCGGCGAAACCAACTGCATCAACACCAACGCCTGGGCCGACCAAGGCCATAAGGAAGGCGACGTCTACACCGATTCCACCTGGGGCGGCTCCTTCATCACCGTCGCCGCTGGCGAAAAGGTAAGGTTCAATATCACCTACGACACCACCACCGATAGGGGTGAGGCCAATTGGCTCGCCATCTTCTTAGATAGTGCCAGAGGCGACGCAACCACCTATACCGGTGACGTAGTCCTTAGCAATTTCGCCTTCGATACCCTCGACCTAGCCTAAAACGAAAAGGGACAGCCAAAGGAACATAAACAATGAAAAGACTTGGAAAAATCCTTACCATTGCCGGCATGGTTGTCTTGGCCGGCGCGGTAACGGCCGCCAACATCGTGGCCTCCCAATTCTCGGAGATCATCTCCATTTACCTCGGTGGGTTCGGCAATGACTTCTCAAAGCTCGACACCACCGCTGGCAACGCCCTATGCCAGGAAATAGAAGGTGAGGGCATCGTCTTGCTCAAAAACGAAGGCGATGCCCTTCCCCTAAAGGAAAAGGAGCAGAACGCGGATGGGAAATTCCCCGTAGCCGTCTTCGGCTGGGGTGCCACAAACGGTGGCTTCATCACCTCCGGAAGCGGATCTGGCGGATCCGCGGAAAGGGGCGCGGGCAAACTCGTCACCCTTCTAGGCGCCTTAAAGGGACAAGAGGCCATGAAGGATTCCGAAGGCAAGGAACTCTTGCCCAAGGTAGATGGCAAATTCGCCTACTATGAGCCGCTAATCGAGATGTACCAAGACTATAAATCCGGCCGCGACGCGACCAATTACTGGACCGCCGCCTATCCCTTCTTCAATTTGATCGAACCCTCCATCGATAAGGTCAACCCCCTTGTCGAAGGGGCCAAAGCCTTCGCAAACACCGCCTTTGTGGTCATTAGCCGCGTCGGTGGGGAAGGACAGGATATCCCCCGCATCCAAAAGAAGTTCGATCCTTCGCAATCAACCGACTATAGCCGCAGCTACCTCGAACTCTCAACGGAGGAAGAGGACTTGCTTGCCGTAGTCAAATCCAATTTCGACAAGGTCGTCGTCATCGTAAACGCCTGCAACGCCATGGACCTATCCTTTTTGGAGGACGATGGCATCGACGCCGCGATTTCCGTCTCCGGCGGAGGTCAATCCGGCGCCGTCTCCATCGCCAAGGTCCTAACCGGCGAGATCAACCCCTCCGGGAAGACCGTGGACACCTATGCCTATGACCTAACGACCGCGGCGACTTACGCTAACGCCCCCGATTGTCGTGAAATCAATGGCAAAACCGGTGGCGAAAGGGCCTACACCAACGATGGAAGCGCCTATATCGACTATGCGGAAGGCATCTACAATGGCTACCGCTGGTATGAAACCGCAGACGCGGAAGGCTTCTGGGGCAGCTCCTTCGCCAAGGACAAATGGAACGTCGAGAAATACGAAGACGTCGTCCAATATCCCTTTGGCTTCGGTAAGTCCTATTCCACCTTCCATTCCGAGATCCTCTCGGTATCCCCTAGCTCTAACAGCGAGCTTACCCCCGAAGACGAAGTCACCGTAAACGTCAAAGTGACCAATACAAGCGAAAAGGTCTCCGGGAAGGAAGTCGTGCAGCTATACTTCACCCCTCCCTATACCAAAGGCGGCGTGGAAAAAAGCGCGGTCAACCTCCTTGCCTATGGCAAAACCAAACTCCTGGAGCCTAAGGAAAGCGAGACAGTGACCTTGACCTTCAAGGTCAAGGACATGCGCTCCTACGATAACTATAACCGCTCCCTCGTCGTCGGAAGCGACGGCGGCTATGTCTTGGAAAAAGGCGACTACAACATCTCCTTAAGAAGCGACTCCCATACCGTCATCTCCAGCGTCAATTACAAAGTCGCCGCCAGCGTGGAAGTCGAAGGGGAGAAAGTCAAAAACCGCTTCTCCGAAGACGGGGTCACCAAAGGCGACGTTGCCATCGATGGCACCACCACGAAGGAGAACATCGTCTACCTCTCCCGCGATAATTTCGCTAACACCTTCCCCTATCCCCAATCGCCCAGGAAAAAGGCCGACAACTATCCGCAAAACGGCTGGTTGACCCACCTCCGCGACGTAGATAGCGCACCCGTGCAAGGGAAGGCGGGAAACCTTAAGCTCTATAACGACGATGGCAAACTGAACCTCGACCTCGTCTTGGAGTTAGGGAAAGACTATAACGATCCTAAATTTGAGGAGCTCCTCAACCAAATCACGCCCGACGAACTCTATGGAGTCGTCCAAGGCGCGGGCTTCCGCACCAAGGCCATCCCCTCCATCAATAAGTCGGAGCACATGGACCTAGACGGGCCCTCTGGCCTAAACCAGGAAGTCAACGCCGGCGCCGGCAGCAGCAGCACCCTTTGGACTTCCTTCCCCGTCCAGACCGCCATCGCGCAAAGCTGGAATAACGACATCGCCTACCGCTTTGGGCTAGTGGTCGGTTATGAAGGCTATGCGACAGGCGTCGCCGGATGGTATGCCCCCGCGGCCAACATCCACCGTTCTCCCTTCGATGGCAGGAACTTCGAGTACTATAGCGAAGATCCTCTCCTCTCTGGAAAGATGTGTGCCCAAACCGTGAAGGGCGCGACCAATAATGGCCTATATTGCTACGTTAAGCATTTCGCGGTCAACGAGACCGAACTAAAAAGGGAAGGCCTCACCACTTGGCTTAACGAGCAAAGCCTTCGCGAAATCTACCTCCGTGGCTTTGAAATCGCCGTCAAAGAAGGCGGTGCCAATGCCATCATGAGCGCATTCAACCGCGTTGGGGCGACCTGGGCAGGCGGCAACTATAGCCTCCTCACCGGCGTCTTGCGCGAAGAATGGGGATTCCTAGGCTCCGTCCTCACCGACTATGCCCTAGAAGCCCAGATGTCCATCATGGACCTCGACCAAGGCGTTAGGGCTGGCAACGACATGTGGCTAAATGGACTTCGTACCGCCACGATCGGAAACGCCAAATTCAAAAACCAAAACGATCCGACCACGCTTAACTGCGCACGTATCGCCACGAAGAATATGCTCTATACCTTCTGCAATACCGTCTACCGTCAAAGCGAATACCTCAAAAACCCATTGCCGAACACCCCTGTTTCCAAACTTGAAAGCAAGGCCGCGGCGTCCGCGAACAACTCCTGGATCTGGATATTGGTCGCGCTGGACTCTTTGACCGCCGTCGGAATCGGAATATGGGCGTACCTCGCCTTCATCCGCAAAAAGAAGAATTTGGAACAATAACCTTCTTCCCTCCTTGGGGCCGCCATAAAAAGCGGCCCCTTTGCTATAGGCTATAAATCTTTTTTGGTTTTAGCAAAACCATCACCGTCAATAACAAATCCTGTAGGGGCGTTGCGTTAAAGCTTAGCGTCTATACCGATAACGGCGACGCTTTCGCCTACGTCCGATCGATGAAGATCACCTATACCTGCTAAAGGGAATGGGGGGAGAAGTAAGCTCTTTTAGGTGCAAAATAAAAAAAATATTTGGGTTTTGCAGCGAAATAGATGAACACAAAGCCTTTTCCCTTTTCCTATAAGCCGGCTGCCTTAAGGAAGGAAATAACCTTATCGGTATGGATTTCCACCCCTTCCGAGGAGAGATGGTTATCGATTAGGTAGAAGTATTTCGTGTCGTATATCGAGCTTTCTAGATCCATGATGATTGGCACGCTTAGGTTTTGCAAAAGGTATTCGTCGATGGCCTTTCTATCGTCTTCGGTGCCCGTTTGCTCCAAGCAATAGCGGTTTTTCGGCGCGTGCCCAAAATAGATTTGGATGCCTTTCCTCTCCATATATTCCCTATAGATGCCATCTAGGTGCTTCGCGATTTCTATGTACTGCCCAAAAAGGGAATCGATGCGATAATCAAGGATCTGTTGGCTAATCGGTCCCACATATCCCTCCGTGTTGGCCCTATATAGGGTTAGGTCGCCGTTTTCGTTATAGATCGGGAATTCGTGTTTAACGCTATCGTCGTCATAAAGATAGGCCCATATGGTATGGTCCTTTTCTTTCATTGCCTTCCTGACCGATTGGTAGGTGGAAAAGGTGTCGAATACGTTTTCGAATCTCCTTAGGTCGAGCCGTTCTAACTCCTGGTATCCGGATTCAAGTAGGTTCCATGTCCTGAAGTCGAAGGCCAAATCATAGCAAAACTGCTCATAGACCGCGTCCAGTTCGGGGGAATGGAACATCACGTCCCCTTCCTTTAGATAGGAAAGGATGATCTCAAGTTGGGGGAAGGCGTTGGTATAGGCGTATACCCCCATGTTGATGACCCTATAATCGGGGAAAGCCTTTTCCACCGTCGGCGAATCAAACCCATATCGGGTGCTTGAGCCAGAGAAGAGGATCAGTTTCTTCTTGTCTTTGTTTTCTAAGAGGAAATCCACCTTGTTCTGGAAGGTTGCGAAATAGGTGTCGGAATACCTAGGCTTAATGGCCGCGTTGACCCTTAGTCTTTCTAACTTAGGGCAATTAAGGGACAGGTTTTTTATGGATAAGGTGGAATCGAAGATGGTAAGCGAGGTTAGGTTAGGGCAATCGATCGCATATTTGGCCACCTCGATTATGGAAGGGGGAAGGATAAGGGATTTCGTATGGATAGAGGATATCGCCTCGGCGTCGATTCCTACGATTGGCTTCTTTTTATAAATGGATGGGACGACTAGCTTCTCCTCGTCTCCAGAATAGGACTTAATGCGGAATCCGTTTTCCACTTCCCTATATCCAAATAGGCTAGGGTCGCTTTCCTTTTCGAATATGGGGTATATCTTTTGGATATCCTTATCTATCCTCCAGCCAAAGCCGATGAAATCCCCGCTTCCATCCTTTTCCTTGCTCCAGCCAACCTGGAGGTAGCCTTCTTTTTCAAAACGCCGATTGAGTATGGGCGCGTTGACGCGGAGTTGTGGCGAATATCCACCCATATCGATATGGGGGACATCATCATCTTCCTTGCTAGTGACTTCGCTACTTTCCTCTAGGCTTTCTGTGGTGAAGATGGAACTAGAGGATTCCTCCATTTCCTTTAAAGAAAGGGTGATCACGGTGCTATAGCTTACCTTTTCTAGGGTCAATAGCCTTATGTTTTCGCTAGAGGAGATGGAATAAGAAGGATAGGATACCGACTCGATTTCATATCCTTCCTCCAAGGTGATTTTAAATAGGGCGTCTTGCCCTTTTGGGATATCTACGTAAGAAGGGGAGGCCACAAAGGATTGCCCCTCTTCGATAATGACGCGGACGGTTTCGCTAGAATCGATTGGGGAATAGGCACAGGAACAAAAGGAAAACAGAGCCAACAAGGGTAAGACGGCCTTCGATGTTTCTCTTTTTGAATTCGGCATTTCCTGTTGGTTTTGATTTTATCACGATTTGGCCACATCCGATATTTTAGGCCTATTTTTCCTATTCCCTTCCCAACAATAAAGACAATAATTATTACCGTAACCCAAAGGAGGAATGCAAACCATGAAAAAGACCATTCTTTGCCTAGTGATGCCGTTATTGCTCATCTCTTGCTCAGCTAACGGGAATAGCGAATCCAAGACGACATTTGAAAACTGGAACGAATGCAGTGCGCTGACCACGCTAAAGGACTTCGTGTCCGCCTCGGTCGATAAAAACAGTAAGGACTATATCGAAAAGAAGGACCGTCTTGCGGTGTTCGATATGGATGGCACCCTATATGGGGAACTCTTCCCAAGCTATTTCGAATATTCGATGTACCAATATCGCGTCTTGGAAGACCCCACCTATAAGGATAAGGCCGACGAAGATCAGATTCTTTTGGCTAACGAAATCAAAGCCGGCAAAATGACGGATAGTTCGGGAAACGAGGTTAATACCGCGGGCAATTCCTTCCCCTCTGGCACCGATATGCGCCATGCCAAGTTGGCCGCGAAAGCCTATTCGAACATGACCCTAAAGGAATTCGACGACTACTGCAAAGCCTTCTTGAAGAAGGATGTGCCCATGTTTACGGGCATGACCTACGCCGAAGCCTTCTATCAGCCGATGAAGGAAGTCGTGAGCTATCTTCAGGAAAACGAATATAACGTCTATGTCGTCTCCGGCTCCGATCGTTTCATCTGCCGCGCCCTATGCTGCGATTATCTCAATATCGCCCCAGACCACATCATCGGCATGGACGTCGTATTGAAGGCGACCAACCAAGGCGATACCGCCGGGGTTGGCTATACCTTCCAGCCTACCGACGACGTCTACCGCACCGAGGAACTCATCATCAAAACCCTCAAGTTCAACAAAGTCGCCCAAATCTGCCAGGAAATCGGCCAACAGCCCGTTCTAAGCTTTGGCAATAGCGGAGGCGATCAGGCGATGCATACCTACACGATCACCGATAACCCCCACCCCTCCGCGGCCTTCATGCTTGTGGCAGACGACGCGGATAGGGACTATGCCGTATTAGAAAAGACCAAGGATCTCCCAACGAAATGGAGTAACCTAGGCTTCAACGTCGTCTCCATGAAAAACGACTTCAAGACGATCTATCCCAAAAACGTGGTCAAGGCCTCGTAATAACATAGCTTCCCATCTTTTGCCGCCCTCGTGGCGGCTTTTCCTTTTGGGCCATAGGCATAAATATAGATGACGATAAAAGTAAAACCATTCCGAAAAAATGCATATTTATGCAAAAAAACGGAATGATGATTGAAAATAGAAGTTTATTTGAAAAGGCTAATGGCGGGTCCGCCCGTTCGTGAAGAGCCTAACCGCCTCCAAGGCTAGGGAGGATGTTTAACCGCATTGCAAACGATGAATGCGAATTGCCCCAAAAGGAAATCTATGGGGATTATTGGTGCTTATGAATAGGCGCCAGGCGAAATAAGTTTCTAGGGTCAAACTTATGTTTGGGCCCTATTTAAGCCTATCCATTCCCCCTTTTTAACAAGTAGAATATTAGGTGAATCAAACCATAGGAATGGAGGCTTGCCATGCTATTAAAACTATTCGCCGAGACCGTTAGGCTTTTCCCGAAGAATCTTGCCGTCGTTTATAAAGAGGACCGCCTAACCTACGAAGAATTGTATTTGCGTTCGAGGAAAGTCGCCTCACGCCTAAGGAAACTAGGGGCCAAAAAGGGCGATTTCGTCACGATTGAGCTCCCCAATTGTGCCAATTACTTCGCCGCGATCATGGGGTCTTGGATGGTTGGCGCGGCCTTTGCGTCGCTCACTAACTATTATCCAAAGGAACGCCTAGACTATATTGCCTCCGATTGCCGTGCTTCCGTTAGGATCAACATAGAGGCGCTAAAGGGCATCGAGGAGGAAGAGCCGATCGAAAATTGGGAGGACAATGATCCCGAGGATTACGCCTTGCTTGTCTATACCTCCGGTTCTACGGGTAAGCCAAAGGGCGTCCTCCATAACCACCAAAGCATCTTCGACGCCGCCATGCGCTCAAAGAGCATGATGGGGAACGAACATTACGAATTTAGCGGCCACCATTACCTTCTTTCCATCCCCTTAAGCTTCGTCGTCGCCATGCAGGCTTCTTGCTCCGTCCTCACGGGCGGCATCGCCTTGTATTTGGGGGAAGTGGGCCTTGCTAGGGACGTCAATAAACTCTCCGACTTCATTAATGACAACGACATCAATATCACCTTCATCCCGCCGAAGCTATTTAGGGTATTCAAGCAGAAGGGCCATTCGCTCCACAACGTGACCGTGGGCGGGGAGAAGTGCAGCAACGTCTATAGCGACGAATTCGAGGTCGCCAATGGCTATGGTTCCTCCGAAACCTGCGGCGGCGTGCTTTTCTTCCCCATCGATAAGCCATATGAGAATACCCCGGTTGGAAAACCCATTCGACACGAAAAGGTCTATTTGCTCGATGAAGATGGCAGGGATTCCAACGAAGGCGAAATCTGCATCACCGGCAACTTCGCCTCTTGCTACCTTAACCTAAAGGAAGAAAGCGAGAGGACCTTCGTCCCTAACCCCTTCAAGGACAAAGACGGCTTCAAGACGATGGTTAGGACAGGCGATTTGGGAAGAAGGCTTCCTAGCGGCGACATTATCTATATCAACCGCCGCGACTGGATGATCAAGATCAACGGCCAGCGCGTGGAACCTGGCGAAATCGAAGGGACCATCCGTTCCATCCCGGCGATTGGCGAAGCCGCGGTGAAGGATTTCGTCGGTAGCGCCGGGCAGACCTATATCTGCGCCTATTATGTGGTTAAACCTGGCGAGTCCATAACCGAAGAGGAAATCAAGGCCCATATGGAGAAGGTCCTTCCTTCCTATATGATCCCAGCCTATTTCATTAAACTCGATAAGCTTCCCTTAAACGAAAACGGAAAACTGAATAGGCATGCTTTGCTCGCCCCAGACCTAAGCAAGGTCGCTAGCGCCTATATCGCGCCAAGAAACGAGACGGAAGAAAGGCTTTGCGATGCCTTTGCCAAGGTCTTGAACGTAGAAAAAGTAGGCATCCATGACGATTTCTTCTATCTTGGCGGCGATAGCATCAAGGTCATGGAACTTCAGCGCCTATTGCCCGATCTAGGGCTATCCACCAAGCTCATCTATGACCATAGAAACGTCATGGGTATAGCGGAAAACCTAGAAAAGAGGGTTGAGGCACCTAAGGCGGACCTAGATAAGTCCTATCCTTTGACACAAGCCCAACTCGGCATCTTCTTGATTTCGAAGAAGAGGGAGGGCGAGGCCGTTTACAATAACCCCGTTTTGATTTCCTTCCCCAAAAATAGCGATACCGATAAATTATCTAAGGCCATCGAAAAGGCGGTTAGGGCCCATCCAGGGTTATTCGCTAGCGCAAACGTGGACGAAACGGGGACCCCATACATCCGTTATAACCCCGAATTCGCCTCCATGCCGATCGTATCCGTTGAGAAGATGGAGGAAGAAAACCTAGAAAAAGAAAAGCCAAACCTAGAAAAACCCTTCCTTATCTCCAAGGACCGTCTTTTCAGGTTCCGAATCATAGAGACCGAGAAGAAGAAATACCTCTTCATGGATATCCATCACCTCGTATTCGATGGTTTCTCCATGGGCGTTTTGATGTCCGATATCCTTTCTGCCTATGAAGGAAAGGAAATTGAGGAGGAAACCTATACCGCATTCGACGAATCCATTAAGGAAGAAGAGTTAAGAAGGAGTGAAACCTACCTCGAGGCCAAGAAGTGGTATCTAGAGGAATTTTCCGACATCGACGAAGTCTCTTTGCCAGAAGGGGACGAAAAAGACGCCGAAGCAAGATTCGGTAGCCTCAAGCTCGCCCTTGATATCCCCTTCGACGAACTTAGGAAGTACTGCCAGGAAAAGAAGACCACCGAGAATATCGTCACAACCTCGGCGTTTGGTTTGCTTTTATCCGCCTACACGATGAAAAAGAAGGCGGCGTTTGCGACCGTCTATAACGGCAGGCACGACCTAACTAGCGCCCGTACCGTATCGATGTTCGTCCGTACCTTGCCTGTATTATGCAAAGTCGATTCCTCCATCGCGGTCGAGGATTACCTGGAGGCGAATAAGAAGCTGATGATGGGGGCGATGGTAAACGACAGTTTCTCCTTCGCCGAGCTTTGCGCAAATTCCGGCTATTCTAGCGACGTCTTATTCACCTATCAGGGGGATCTGTTCGAAATGCCCGAATTCAAAGAGGGCAAACTCAAGATCGAAGACCTCCCCTTCAATGCGACAGGCGAAAAGCTTTCCATTCAGATCTATCCAAAAGAAGGCAAGCTGGAACTCGATCTCCAATACCATGAAAACCTCTATAGCAAGGACTTCATCAAGACCTTCGCCAAGCGTTATGAACAGGTACTAAAGAACCTACTTAACGCCAAAATCCTTGCAGAAGCCTCATTATTGGATGAAAAATCGACCAGGGAGATCATCGCTTTGTCAAAAGGAGTGGACGTGCCTTATGACAAATCGAAGACCTTTGTCGACCTCTTTTTAAACCGCGTTAAGGAAGATGGTGATGCCACCGCCGTCGTCGACTATAGGAGCAGCTATACCTATAGGGAACTAGACGAAGCCTCCAATATCCTCGCCAATTACCTAAAGGCGAAAGGGGTGGAAGAGAAGGAATTCGTCGCCATCAAGATGAACCGCGTCAAGGAATTCGTCGCCTCGGTTTTGGCCATCCAAAAAGCGGGCGCGGCCTATGTCCCAATCGACCCAGCCTACCCAGAACAAAGGATCGAATACATGGTCGAGGACTCCAAAGCGAAGGTCGTCCTTACCGAAGCCTTGTTCGAAGAGGCCATGAAGGATAAGCCCTCGAATAAGCCCATCAACCTAACTAGGCCCGAGATCCCCGCCTATATGATCTATACCTCTGGCTCGACTGGCAAACCAAAAGGCGTCGTGATCACCCATCTAAACCTAGCCACCATGCTAGTATGGAACGTCGCCGATCTAAGGATCAGCAAAAACAGTAGGAACCTTGCCCACGCAAGCTTCTCCTTCGATGCCTCCGTCATCGATATCTTCCCCGTCCTCTCCGCGGGAGGAAGGCTATATATCCTTAACGAAGAACAAAGGATGAACCTAGATGAGATTAGCGATTACATCAATGAAAACCACATCACCGGCATGAACGCCTCCACCGCGATAGGGATGTCGCTAATCAACACCCATCCCGAAATGCCCTTGGATTATTTCCTGATGGGCGGCGAGAAGATGCTTCCATGCAAGAAGACGGGCTTAAGGCTGATCAACGCCTATGGCCCGACCGAATTCACGGTCGCCTCCTCTTATCATGAAGTGGACCAGGAAAAGGATAAGGACATCCCAATTGGCAAAGCCGTCGCGAATTCCTATTCCTTTATCTGCGACGCTAGCGGAAACCTCTTGCCCTTGGGGATGAATGGCGAACTTTGCCTTAGCGGCGAACAGATATCGCAAGGGTATTGGAATAGGGAGGAACTCACTGACGAAAGGTTCGTCCCCTGCCCCTTCTTGCCTGGACAAAAGATGTATCGCACAGGCGACTTAGCCAGATATAACAAAGACGGCGACCTCGAATATATGGGCCGTATCGACTTCCAGGTCAAGTTGCGCGGCTTCCGTATAGAGCTTGGCGAAATCGAAAACTGCGCCAGCCAATATGAAGGCATAAAACAGGCCGCGGCCGAAGTTAGGAATAGCCGCCTCGTCCTTTATTATTCCGCTTCCTCTAGGGTCGATGAATCCGATTTGAGGAAGAAGATGGCGGAGACCCTTACCGAATACATGGTCCCCACCGTATATGTCTATATGGATGAGATGCCGCTTACCCCGAACGGCAAAATCAATAGGAAGGCACTGCCCGATCCTGAACTTAGTGCGGAGGAAACGGTCGCGCCAAGAAACGAGAACGAGCAAAAGGCCTTCGATTGTTTGGCCGATATCGTCGGTTATAGGGAATTCGGGGTCACCACGGACTTCGAGCTCGTTGGGCTTACCTCTTTGGGCGCGATGCAGTTCGTCTCTAGGCTAGATGCCATTTTCGGCACGACCATCCGTATGGTTGACCTAGAGAAATATCCTACCGTTGCCTCGCTAGTGGAATATATCGCCGAAAAAGGCGAGGAATCCACCTACGAAATCCAGGAAGACTATCCTCTGACGATGGTTCAAAAGGGTATTTTGGCGGAGATCTTCGCCCATCCTGATTCCACGATCTATAACATCCCCATCCTTATTGAACTACCTTCTTCTATCGACTTAGATAAACTCGCCTCTTCCATTAAGACGGCAATCGACGCCCACCCCGTATTAAAGATGCATCTAATCCAAGACGCGACTGGCGAAGTAAGGGCGAAGCGAAATGACGAGGAAGAAACCCTAGTTACCATTTTGGAGCAAGAGCCTGAGGTCAATGAACTCATCAAACCCTTTGATTTGTTCAAGGACTCGCTTTACCGCGCCTATATCCTAAAGGGAAAGAAGAACCATCTTTTCATCGACGCCCACCATATCGCCTTCGATGGCGAATCCCTTGAGATCCTATTAAGGGACATCAAAGACGCCTATGAGGGAAATAGGGTCGAAAAGGAAACCTACACCGAATTCGAAGAAGGCCTAGACGAGGAAAGAAGGCATCAAGGCGAGATATTGGAAGACGCCAAAAAGTGGTATAGAAGCCTTCTTGATGGCCGCGATTTAGACTGCTTGCCCGTAAACGATAGAAACCTAAAAGAAGGCGAAAAAGGATCGTTTAACTTGCCTCTAGAACTAGACATGAAGGAATTCGAATCCTTCCTAAAAGAGAACAAAATCACTGCAAATGCCGCATGGATTTCTTCATTTGGCCTTGCTTTGTCTAGGTTCCTAAATAGGAAAGACGCGATTTTCACCACCGTCTATAACGGCAGGAACAGCACCCGTATCGCGGGGAACGTCGGCATGTTCGTAAAGACCTTGCCGGTGGTCCTTGACCCCTTCGCCTCCTCCGATTCGATCACCTATATTAGGTCCACCGCGAATCAACTCCAAAAGAGCATGGCCAACGATATCTATGGCTTTATGGAAATGGCCCACGACCTAGAAGTCAGGGCCGATATCCTCTTCGTCTATGAAGGCAAGATCGGCGGGGGATGGAGTATCGCTGGAGAGAAGGCGCCTAAGTTTGAGACCTTAAGCGTAAGCGACAATAAGTCCCCGATCCTCATCGCGATCACCGAGACCCCGGATGGCTTTGGCGTCCATACCGAATATGATTCCAAAAAATATGAGGAATGGAGTTTGACTTCATTAATCAAAGCCATGATCGCTTCCTTCAAGGCCTTGATAAAGGGAGAAAACCCCAATGAGATCAATCTCCTTTCCAAAGAGGACAAAAAGGTCATCGATAGGTTCAACAAGACCGATAAGAAAGTCGAAAAAACCGACCTTGTCACCTTATTTAGAAGGAAGGCGAAGGAATACCCCGATAACGTCGCGGTCATCTATGAAGATAAGTCCTTGACCTATAAAGAGCTAGACGAATTGACCGAGCGCGTTGCAACCAACTTGTCCCATAGGGGCATAGGTAGGGGCAAAGTCGTCTCCGTCATGGTCTCTAGGTCCATCTATATGGCCGTTTGCCCGCTTGCGGTCATGAAAACCGGCGCGGCCTATCAGCCACTAGATAGTTCCTATCCCGAAGAGCGACTCGAATTCATGGCCAAAGACGCGAGTGCAGCGATGTTTATTAGCGAGAAGCCGCTACTAGGCAAACTCCCAGATCTCGGTCTCCCACTCATCTGCGTCGAGGAATTCGATGCGTTGCCTAAACTTGACGAAAAGCTGACCGGGCCTTCTGCCGATGACCTCATGATCCTTTTATATACTTCCGGCACCACCGGCGTTCCAAAAGGCGTTATGCTCTCGCAGTTCAACCTTGTGAATTTCGCCTCATGGTACCGCGATTATTATTCCCTTACCCCGACTTCGGTCGTCGCGGCCTATGCCGGGTTTGGATTCGACGCCTGCATGATGGACCTTTATCCCGCTTTGACTAGCGGCGCGGCCGTATGCGTTGTCCCCGAAGACATCCGTATGAACTTCGATCAGCTTAAGGCGTATTTCGAGAAGAACCACGTCTCCCATTCCTTCATGACGACGCAGGTCGGTAGGCTATTTGCGGAGGAAAACTCCTCTTGCCTAGGCTTAAAGCATCTTTCCGTCGGCGGCGAGAAACTCGCGCCCATTAGCAAACTTCCTTCCGATTACCGTTTCTATAACGGCTATGGACCGACCGAGTGCACGATTTTCTCCACCATCCAACCTTACGATAAGCCCTATGACCGCATCCCCATTGGCAAGGCGCTAGACAATTACCGCCTCTATGTGGTCGATATGAATCAAAAACAGGTTCCGTTAGGCTCCTTGGGCGAACTCTATATCGCCGGGTATGGCGTTGGTAAGGGCTACCTTAACCAAGAGGAGAAGACCAAGGCCACCTTCATCGAAAACCCCTTTAGCAAAGAGGAAGGGTTTGCCATCGCCTATAGGACGGGCGATATCGTTAGAAGGCTGCCTAACGGCGCGATCGACTTCATCGGTAGGAACGATGGCCAGGTTAAGGTACGTGGCTTCCGTATCGAGCTTTCCGAAGTGGAGGCGGTCATCCGCGAGTATAAAGGCATCAAGGACGTCACCGTCCAAGCCTTCAGGGACGAAAAGGTCGGCGACCTATATCTAGCGGCCTATATCACCTCCAACAAGAAGATCGACGTCGATGACCTAAAGGAATTCATAAGAAGGCAGAAACCTCCCTACATGGTCCCGCCTTATATCATGCAGCTAGACGCGATCCCGCTTAATCAAAACCAGAAGGTCAATAAGCGCGCGTTGCCTAAGCCTAGCTATGAGGCCTCCAAAGTGGAGGTCATCGCCCCCGAAACGCCTTTGGAGAAGGAAATCTATGAGATCTTCAAAGGAGTCTTAGGCGCAGAGGAATTTAGCGTCACCGATAGCTTCTTCAATATCGGCGGCACCTCCCTATCCGCCGCGAAGGTGGTAATGCAGGTCCAGGCGATGGGGCATGAAATCGCCTACAAGGACGTCTTCGATTATCCTTCCCCACGCGACTTGGCCTTCCTTATCGAATCTAGGTCCGAGAAAAAGGAAGAAGCACCTGTCGCCACTTCCGAAGCAAAGGCTGAGATCACCCAATACGAATCACTAAAATATAACGACGTCAAATACGTCGATGAGGTCGTTTCGGATAGGGAACTTGGCACGGTTCTTCTTACTGGCGCCACCGGCTTCTTAGGCATCCATATCCTAAAGGAACTATTACAAAGCAAAACCAAGACCATCGTCCTTATTAGGGGTAGGGACATCGATCCCTTATTGAGGCTAAAGGGCCTTGCCATGTATTACTTCGATTATCCTCTAGAAGATGAGATCGACGAACTGGTCACCGTCATCGATGGCGATATCACCGATGCTAGCTTAGAGGAGCGTCTAAAGGACCTTAGCTTTGACACCATCGTCAACGCAGCGGCTTGCGTCAAGCATTTCGCCAGCGACGATAGCATCGAAAGGATCAA
>JAILEX010000097.1 GCA_024687185.1 Bacilli bacterium
TTTATAGCCAAAGCAAGACAAAGCGATCGAGATATCGTCGTCGCGGAACCTGCCATAGCGGGAGAAGAAATTCTTCCGCCACTGCCCAAAGTCGAAGCCTTTGTTTAATTCCGGCATCGAGGCGACCAGATTCCCTTTGACCCCAAGGGGCTCAAAGTCGGGGAAGGGATCGAAGACCCCGTCGCTTGCCGCGAAGACGATCGCGTCCTCTGGGATATCGCCATATTTGGCGTAATCCAAGGTGGCGACCTTATCCCCGGTGAACTTATTGGTCATTTTGCCGCCATTGCTTTCCTCGTGGTCATAGGAGAGTTGCTGGAAGCCCTTTTCCCTATCGATGCAATAGATCCTGCTATCGCCAGCCCAAAGGACCTCGATATCGATCTTATCCTCGTGGTGGCGGATGATCGCGGCGGCAAGGGTGGATGGAACATAGGCCAATAGGCTAATGCCCCTTTCGGGTTCAGGGATATCCATCTCCTTGATGATGGCCCTTAACCCATAGGTAAGGAAGCAAGCGACCGCGTGACGGTATTTCGCGTCGCTAAGATCGGCATCCATTAGGCAGGGAAGGAATTTCGTCGTGGGCCTAATAAAGCCGGTGAAGACGATGTCGCTTCCTTTTTCCGACGGGGCGAAGGCCGAGGTATAGTCGGGGAAGGGGTGACGCTTGCAATAGACAAACCTAGAGACGATGGTACGCGAGGCGAGGGCGGCTTGGGAAGGCCACTTCTTGGTGGTATCGCCAGAAAAGACGTCCTCGACGATCTCGCGGCAGAATTCGTTTAGGCGGTAGTCCTCGCTTAGATCCATGCCGACGAAGGCGCCGCGGATAAAGGACTTCCTGTCCTCTTCGTTTAGCTCGAAGTCGACTTTTTGTCCGCCCGCGCCGCCTAAGCCATCGCAAGCGATGACAAGGTCTTTGTCCCTAAAAGGAGGCGCATCCTCGTTTTCCTTTTGCCAAACGTATTCAAAGCCGAAGGGGACTTCCTCGTCTTGCTTTTTGGCTTCGGGGATGATGCCTTTGTTGTCGTCATCGTAATATTCTTCTTTTTCTTCGATAACCGCTTCCTCTTTGGCGGGTTCAGCAGTTTCGAAGGCTATGGAAGGGGCTTCTTCCTTAGGCTCCTCTTCCTTATCGAGTAGGTCACCATGTTCGATCTGGGCCTTCTTGGCCAAGGCGATGGAGACGGTCTTCTTTGGTTCTTCCTCGAATTTGGCGCTGCCCTTCAATTTGACGCCTGGGATTTTATTGACGGGCAGATTCTTGATGGTGCCGTCGATGAAAAAGACGTTATATAGGCCCTTCTCCCCTTCTAAAGGACGGAAACCGCGGACAGTTTCCGATACAGCCTCGGCGTCGATTTCGTAGGTCTTCTCGTCGAATTCGCTTAATTGGTATCTTTTGTTTACGCTCATTTTCTTATCAACCCCATGAGTTTCGCTAATGCGAGCTTATAGAAGGAAGTCGCGCCGGAGGGGCCTTTGAAACGGTAGCCCTTCTCGCCATTGGAATCTTCCTCCATGATCACTTCGGTAAAGCCGCGGTTATTCATCTTGAGCATATCGATCCTATAGCCTTCCGCGGCGTGTTCGGGCCATAAGCTGCCCACTTCTTCCGGTACGGGTGGGAGCTCTGGACGGGCAAGGCCCTGCTTAATCAAAGCGGGCGCGGTTTGGATGGTGGTAAGCCTATTGGTGAAGACGAAACGGTACTTCCCTTCGCTTACCCTTTCGATCTTATGGACCTTCTTGGCGACTAGGTTCTCCTCGACGAAGGAGATGTTGTCGCTAGGCCAGGGCTCGCAGATGGAGGCGCAGACGGACAAGACGACCGGTGCGGGTGTAGGCGCTGGGGCGGGTCGAGGTTCATGTATGGGAGTCGGGGCCGGGGTAGGCGTAGGCGTTGGGGTAGGAGCCGGGGTCGGGGTTATGGTCGGGGCGACTTCGGGAGCGGGGGCAACGGGGGTGATGACCTCATCCCCTAACCCGGCCTCGTCGCGGATGACCTTAAGGACCTTGGCCATATTGGGACGGGATTTATAGTCAAGCTGAAGCATCTGCTTCATAAGCTCGGAGAACTTGACTTTGTAATTGGGCCCGATTTGGAAGTCGAATTTGCGGTCAAGCGAATAGGGTAGGCCTTCTAGTAAGGCGTCGCCCACGCCCAAGGTATTCCCGTCTTTTTCTATGGTTGGCACGCGTCCCGTCCAGAAATCGTGGAAGGTGATGGCCAAGCAAAACACGTCGATGGCCGGGGTGATGGTCTCGGGACGGGGATCGTAATCGAGGTTTTGGTATTGGATGACCTCGGGGGCAAGGTAGCCGGGAGATCCGCCGATATCCTCTTGGCCAGGAACGACCGAGGCGGGGAAGGAGATATCGAAGTCGATGAGGTAGGGGACGATGTTGGACCCGGATTTGGTGTAGACGAAATTAAGCAGCTTCAAGTCGCTATGGATGACTCCGGCGGCGTTGATCTTGCTCACCTCGTTCGCCATTTCCTCGGCCAAGCCCAAGAAGGCTTTCTGGGAAAGGGAGGTATAGTCTAGGGCATCGCTTCCCAGCGCCCCTTCGACGAACCTCGCCGCGGTGACGAAATGGTTCTGCTCGTCGCGGAAGTTCTCTTCCTCCTTGACGATGTGGTCCCTTTCGTAGGTTAGCGAAGAAAGAAGGCTCATCATGGTGTTTTGCTTCTTCCTTAGGGCACGGAAGGGAGTGGCCTTGTTATCGAAGGCCCTATTGAGGGCATCGGGGTCCTTATAGACCTTCTCTAAGGTCGTCTTATTGGGATAAAGGACGGTTTTGTTCCTTTTTAGTAGCCACTTCTTGCCGTTTTTGACCCCGACCGCGCTTTCGCCGTTGCCGGTGACCTTCCAAGCGATCGAAACCCCGTCTTCCTTGACGTATTTGGGCTCGATCTTATAGCCGTTATAGTCCATATGTATCTCCTTGTTGTAACGTGTATATCAAACAAAAGCCCCCGAAGGGGCTAATGCAAACGAAATCGGCTTAGATGCTAGAGGCGACGACGTCCATGATGGCGCCGAATTCCACGCCGTTAAGTCCGTTGCCGGGATCAACAGGCATGAAGAGGGTGCCTTCGAGGATCGATTGAAGCTCTTCGTATTTGGTGCCGGCGGGGGCGAACATGACTAGCCTGGCGATCTTCCTCTTTAGTTTGAGGGAAGGATCCTGGATGTTGCCGCTCCACATATCGGCGAGGTCGGCCGGGGTACCCATTTCGGCGGGATAGCCGGGCATGCCTTTGTGGGCGCCCATCTCGGTGGCGTCGGCGTCGGTGATGAGGACGACGACCTGCCTATCGCGAGGACCGGTGACAAAATCGCTCTTAAAGGCATAGTAGAGGGCCTCGAAGCCGTCTTCGGGAAGGTCTCCGCCGCCTGACGGGGTGAGGGAGAGCAACTTTTCCTCGAAGATGTCCTGGTCATCCGGGAGTTCGAAGAAGTCGCTGATGTTCATCGGGTCGCTATCGACGCCATAGTCGCGGAAGGCGATGAGGCGAACGCGCAAAGAGCCGATGGAACCGCCCTTGGTCTTGATGGTTTCGACGAGGTCTTCGCGGAATTTTTTGGCGCCGGCCTTGACGCTATCCATGATCGGGGTCATGGAGGCGGTGGCGTCGATGCAGAAAACGATGTCTACGTTACGAGTAACTTGGCTTTCACTCATGGTTGAAATAATCTCCTATTAAGATATTACGGGCGAGACTGAATATTATTTTCCCCCGTAGTTATGAAACATTATAAAAAAGAAAACTCGTTTTCTCAAGAGTGCAACTATGAATAATTCGCCCAAATCGGGGTAGATCAAAACCCTTTATTTTGCCTTTTCCGCTTTGTTTTTGCTTGCTATGGACATTAAGCCGCGGATAAGGAAGGAAAGAAGCAAAACGGCAACGGCTAGGCTAACGATGGTCGCCCCAGGCGGAAAGTCTAGATAATAGGAGGCGATTAGCCCGCCAACCATCGTGGCCACGGATATCGCCACCGATAATAGAAGCGTCATCCAGTATCCTTTTTTAAACTGCAGGGCCACCGCCATCGGAAGGACCAGCATCGAGGAAATCACCAAGCTCCCGACTACCTTCGCGCCTAAGGCGACGGTAAGGGAGAGCAAAAGCGAATGGGCGAAATTCAATACGCGGGTAGGGACCTTCCTCACCTTGGCCTCGTTCTCGCTATAGACGCCAGAGAAGATCTGATGGCCGAATAGCAAGGTAAACGCCACGATGACCGAAGTCAAAACGACGGTCAATACTAGCTCTAGGTTGGAGATCAATACGATGGAACCGAAGAGGTAGGAGTCGAAGTTGCTGCTAGAGGCATATCTAGAAAGGATGCCCGCGATGCCTATGGCCGCGCTTAATACGACGACGATGCCAACCTCGCTATATTTGGAGAACCTCTTCCTAAGGAGTTCGATGATTAGGAAGGAGACCACGCAGGCAATCACCGCGGTCCAAAGGGGGTTAAGCCCGGCGACAAGGCCGATCGCGACCCCAGCCAAGGAGGAATGGGCCAAGGCGTCTCCTGAAGAAGATAGCCTTTTATGGACGATCGTGGAACCGACCAAAGGCAAGGCGACGCCTAGAAGGATGGCCACGATCAAAGCTATGCGCATGAAGTCATATTGCAACATGGTGATGGTGCTCCTGACATTCGTGGATCTCGTGTTCCGAGATATTGCCCCCTTCTATGAAATAGACCCTGTCGGCTTCTTCTAAATCGTGGGGATGATGGGAGACGAAAAGGATCGATACCTTCTTCTTGTGGAGGTCATTGACTATATGGATTAGGGCGTGGTGGCTTGCCTCATCCATGCCGCTATCGGGTTCGTCGAGAATAACCAAACTTGGGTTATTCACAAGGGCCTTGGCGACCTTGACCCTTTGGGCTTGGCCACCAGAAAGCTCGGAAACGAGTTTCTTCCTTAGTTCGTATATGCCTAGTTCTATTAAAACTTCCTTGATGCGGGATTTCTCCGCCTTACTTAGGAATAGCTTTGGCTTATTGCCGATTAACCCTAGGCCGACCACCTCTTCCACGGTTGCGGGGAAGCTAGAGTCGTTAAGGGAAGTCGTCTGGGAAATATAGGAGATATTGGCGTCGCTTACCTTTATACTTCCCTTTTGGGGCTTAAGTAAGCCTAGAACCAAATTCAAAAAGGTGCTTTTCCCACCCCCATTGGGGCCTAAGATACCGATGAATTCGCCATCGTCCATATGGAAACAGGCATCCCTTAAGATGCCCTTATCCGAAAAGTTGAACGTCACGTTTTCTAGTTCAATCACAGCAGGCTTCCTTTAGCTTGGCTAGATTATCGCGCATAATCGAGAAATAGTCTTCCTTGCCTACGTCTTCTTCCTCTAGTCCTTCAATCGGAGAGAGGACTTCGACTTTGGCGCCTGTTTCCTGGGCGATCTTATTGGCGATCTCGGGGGAGACCATCTCCTCGGCGAAGATCGTGGTGATGCCTTCCTTTTTCACCGCGTCGATGATCTCGGCCATCGTGGCGGCGGTAGGCTCTTCGCTAGGCTCCAAGCCATGTATCGCCTTTTGGGTAAGGCCATAGGCATCGCATAGATACCCAAAGGCGGCGTGGCTAACGACGACGGTTTTCCTCTTAAACGTCTTCACCGCTTCCTTTATTTCCGCGTCCAAAGTATCGAACTTGGAGGCGATATCCGCGTAATTGTCCTGATAAAAGGAGGCGCCATCCCTATCGATGGAGATAAGGAAGTCCTTGATGTTATCGGCCATTATCTTGGCCCTAGAAGGGTCGAGCCAGATATGGGGATCGACGATGCCATTGTCGTTTTTGATGGTGGTGACCCCTTTAGAGCAAACCAGGGTCTTATCTAGTAAAGAGGAAGGGAGAGAGGAAAGATAATGTTCCATCTCTAGCCCATTTGCCAAAAACCCTTTGCCTTCGCTCATCCTGCCGATAAGCTTCGCGCTAGGCTCATAGTCATGGGGCTCCATGCCTACGGGGGTGATGTTCTCGATCTCGAATTTGCCCTTAGCGATCTTAGAGGCGAAATCCTCTAGGGGATAGAAAGAGACGAATATGGTGTTGCTAGAGGCGGGGTTACCACCACAGGAACAGAGGCTAGCCAAGGCTAGGAAGAAAGGGAACAACAACTTCTTTTTCATCCACGGACCCTCCTTAATCAATGCAAGTGCAAATCATTTGCAACAAGAAGTTACTCTTATGGAGATGGAAAAGCAACAACAAAAAGCGTTAAATATGTGCGATGGGCGAAGAACTACTAAAAAACCACGGCCTTAAGGTCACCTCTGCGCGTCTAGCGGTGCTTTCGGTGCTTTCTTCTTCCCCTATCCCCCTAACCGCCGAAGCGATATATGAATCGACCAAGAAAGAGGGCCTTAACCTCTCCACGGTCTACCGCACCCTAAATTCCTTTGAGGAGGCTAATATCGTAAAAAAGGAGATTGGCCACAATAAGGAAAGCATCTTCTCCTTGGAAAGGGAGGAGGATAGCCATGTCTTGGTCTGCACCAAATGCCATAAGACGGTGAAGCTAGAAGGCTGTCCCTACCACGAGGTCAATGAGGCCATAGAAAACGAAACCGGCTTTGTCTTGGAAGACCATAACACGGCGATCTATGGCATCTGCCCCGATTGCCAGAAAAAGAAATAAACGTTCCTATCCACATGCAAAAAGCGCGCCCACAAGAGCGTGTTTTTTCTTTTTTTCCAGTCACTATATTGCCAGGCGACGATTTTGCTATAATGAGACAAACCTAATGGGGGTAAACATATGGCAAGAAAATTCGTCAAGGCGGTTTGTAGCGTCAAAAACCGCCACTATGGATTGGACGTGGATGAATATGGCGGCAAATACGAGGTCACCAACATCATCGATATAACCGCGGAACAGGCAAAACTGCTTCCAACGCAGGTTAGGCAAGACAAATTCTATTCCCACTCCAACCTATTGCCTTGTAGCGGAGACGGCTCAAGGCTAATCGGGGGTAGCTCCTACCCCATGGGGAAGGGCGGCTGCAACAATGGCAAATTTAACGCCCAATGCATGTACTGCAAAAACTTCAGGATCGACTACGCCTCCTCCCACGTTGGCGGGCAATACAAAAAAGGCGACGTCGTCCATCTTTCCCAAGGACAGGATATCGTCATCGGCGAAGACGAAGGCGCCTTGTTGGAACATCTAGTCATCGGCGCGGGTTGGGATATCTCAACGCGAGGGTCCAACATGGACGTCGATAGCGCCATATACCTTTTTAGCGGAGACGACATCGATCAGGTCATCTATTTTGGCAACAAGGAAAGCAAAGACAGCGCGGTACGCCTACACGCCGACAACCTTACGGGAGATGATTCCGATACCGAAGGCCAAGACGATGAAATCATCGATATTTTCCTAAACAAGTTGGACCAGAGAATCGATAGGCTCTATATCGTCTTCAACATCTATCAGGCCAAAGACAGACACCAAAACCTCTCGAGCATCCGCAACATGTACTTCAGGGTGGCGGACCCGAAATCGATGAGCACCCTCATCGACTATAAAATCGGCCAGACCAGAAGTAGCGATAGCGGGGTCATAGTCGCAAGCATCACCAGGGTCGATGGCGGATGGTCCTTCAAGGCCATGGGAAAAACGCTTACCGTGAACTATATCACAGAGTTAAACCAAAGTTCCTTCCGCTAATTAAAGGCTATAAACACTTCTAGGTGAGGCGTTAGATGCGTCTCACCTTTTCCTTATCGTAAACCTTTTCCCTGCCTTTATAGCCATCTTCATAGCCAAGAAGGATCGCGCAATAGACGAATTCGCCTTCTTCCACTTCGGCCACTTCGTTTACCCCGCGAAGCCTATCTTGGTAGGGATAGACGGCGCACCACAAAGAACCTAGGCCGAGGTTAGTGGCCTCAAGGAGGATATTCTCAGCGGCGGCTCCGCAATCTGCTTGCCATAGCCCATTCGCGCTTTTTCTTTCGTCGCCGACGATGAGGATGATGAGGGGACTAGGATATCTTCCAAAGGGGAGGCCGTCATAGACCCTTTGCCTATTCTCTTCGCTTTCGACGGCGACGAAGCGATAGGGGCGGAGGTTCCTTGCGCTTGGCCCCATCTGTGCGGCAACAAAGATCTTCTCCATGTTTTCTTCCCCAATGGGGTCCATCTTGAATTTGCGGCAACTATGCCTATTCTTTAGCACTTCTTCAAATTCCATAATCGGCTTCTCCTTATTATTTGCCCTAATTGTAGCAAGAAGAGGAAAAGAGGGAATGAAAATGACTTGCTACACTTCGTTGAAATTAACGCCGGATAAACTAACGGCCATAGAGAAGGAAAAAGACGTTTTTTTGAACACTTATTCAAAGCGAATCATACTGTTCAATTTAAAGAATATTTTATTCGATTAACACTTAAAAAGTTTATAAATATTTCTATTGCGGATTTAGGCAAGAAATATCCTATGATTTTAGGCATTGAAAATTACGAAAACGAACGCTTAATGCCCAAATCGGGACTTATAGAAAGACGTAGTAAATTCGTGGTCAGATTATCGTTTTTCACCACTAAGACAAAAGAACGTGGTAAGTTAAGCGAAAGGAGATTTACGTACATATGAAAATAGCAATTACCTATGACCCCATCGAAAAAGAGGTCTTCCAACATTTTGGGCATTGCGAGTCCTTCCTCGTCTATGACAAGGAAAGCGGGGAATCGAGTGTCATCGATAACGGAGGAAACTCCCACATCGAACTTATTTCCTATCTTCAGGAACAAGGGGTCGAAGTCCTTATCTGCGGCGGCATCGGAGGACGCGCGATCGAGCTGCTTTCCGCCTATGGAATCGAAGTCGTCCCTGGCGCTACCGGAGATGCCTTTGCCGCTTTGGGCGCTTATCTAAAAGGCGAATTAAAGTCCAATGACGGAGCCATCCATCAATGTTCCCACGAAGGTGGACACGAACACCACCATGGCGATCACGACCATTGCGACCACCACGATAATTGACGGAATCATTCCATATACTTTTAGATTGAATCCCATCTATTAATTTACTGAAAAGACTCGTAATTACGGGTCTTTTCTTTATTTTCTAATGTGTGCTTCCTTGATAAGTTATTGACTAACTATAAAAAATGAAAATCAGCCTCGGTTCTAAGAGGCTGATTACTGTTATCTATCTATGTAACCGTTATTGGATCCACTGATATTCGACTTCGGTAACAGGCAGTTCCACCACAACGATAGAGCCGCACCATAACTGAAGGATAAGGTCTTTGTAGCCGACGTTTTCATATAGATACGTTAGACCTTTTGCACATAGTTTATTTAGCTCCTCTAGGCTAATCGGATGAAGCTCTTTTCCCTTCGCTACCATTATCTTCGCCTCATCGTTAAGACGATATCTGACCTTTAGCGATTTGGCCGTGGGGTAGGTATCCTTGATGGACTCCCTTTTATTGATGTCGGATTCAAAGACGAAAAATAGATTGCGGCCAGACATGGATATTTCCCTAATGGCGCAATCATAGATAACCGGAAAAGTAGGTAGCATCGCACCATCTAGGCGGTAAATCGTCTTGTCGCCATCGAAAGCAACGCTATCTTCGCCTAAAATATGGGATGCCTCCACCCCAAGTTCCTCGGCATAACGGTATAAGGTCTCTATGGTGATGTCATTGACGCCGGTTTCCACTTTCGCCAAGGTGGAATGGTCCTTATAGCCCATTCTTCTGGCAAGTTCGCTTTGGGAGAGTCCCCTTGCCTTCCTTAGGGCCTTGATCCTCAACCCGACTTCCTTTCTATCCATATACCTATCCTCCTAGACAAAAGCCCATGGGAGGGGCTATTGCCAATATCTATATAAATAGATTAATCCTTTTGTGATTATCAATCAATTATTTGTTTCGATTGAAACAAGTTTTATTCCATCGCTTTCAATAACGTAAAGTCTTTATTAAATATCACAACTCCTCCATTAATAAGAAGTCTTTCCATTTTATATGCCTTACAGTCGATGATGAATAATCCGCAGCATCATTTTATAGGACGATGCAATAGACGAGGCAATAAAACGACATTTGCTTTGACGATGCGATCCCTAGAACCCAACGTCGGTTTTCCGATTATGGCGAAACCTATATTTTGCCTTCAAAAGCCCCGAATATTTTGTATCGGGGTAATTTGCTAAAGATGTTTAGAAACATAACATTTAATACAATTTCGTACCCCTCTTTAATTTTTCCGTACCCCTATAAAACAAAGAAAAGCCACCCTCGAAGGATGACCATTCATAATTAAACATGGTTTTTAACTTTGTATTTTAATCTTAAATATGAATTATCTAATTTTATAACATCTTCTAATTCTAAGATTCCAATTTTATCTAATTCCTCTGCTTTCATTAGCGATTCTCCATCAATTAGAGTTGGAGTATTAGCAGCAATTATTGCGTGTGGACGCATTTTTAGATAATTAGATTCTATAAAAATGATTGTAGGGTCAGTTTGCAACATTGATTTTTAAATTATGTTTCATATTGAATCATCCTTTGAGCAGGATTTTGTTGCTGTTTATCCCTTGCTCACCATATGGAGATTTAGAGGTGTTTTTGACCGCCCTGTTTTTGAAAAAAATTAAATAGTTTTCTTAGACAAAAAAGACCATCAGAATTGATGTCAGTGGCCAATAAATAAGGATAAAAGTATATTCGTGTTTTTCGTGCTTTTCACAAATAAGAAGTATCAATAAAAGGTAAATAAAAAGGGCTGTTTCACTTGAATTTAAGCAAAATATGCCTAAAATAAACGAAATAGCCCTAAAAAATGAAAAAAGGACTGATATTTTTTGTATCAATCCTGTTGTTTCAATCTGGCAGACCGACTTTGATGTTTTTAGTACAAAGCCCGGACGGGTTGAAACCAGTTTTCCACGTTTTGAAACCAGTGCCCAAAAAGTGAAACCACCCCCTCGAAAAGTGAAACCGTTTGAGTTTTTGAGTGAAACCAGTGGATACCTACGGGCGTTAATGCAGACTTACGTTCCAGTCTCCGCCGTCGACGGTATATTGGAATTCCGATAGGCTATCCGAATTCATGACGCGGAGCAAATCCTCGAAATCATCGACGGTCTGAAGTCCGCTTAAACGCTCGTACTCCACCCATTCCACGGTACCTTCATCCGAAGAGCGCAATTCCCCGGTGAATTCCGTCGCCTTGAAAAGAAACACCACATACCTACCGCTAGGGATGGGGAACTGCTTAACCCCGACCAAACGAGGATTCTTTA
>JAILEX010000110.1 GCA_024687185.1 Bacilli bacterium
TGCCCTTATTTGCACCTAGATTGCCCCTATCTTTCTTCTATGGCCATTCTAGGAAGAAATCTCCCTCGGCTCTAATTGTAGGAAAGCCCCCCTACTTATTTCGCCCCCATTCTATAACAAAAGGCGCACCCTTTCATTATACCGAGGACCTGATCGGTTTTTCGTTTTGAGCGCTGGGCTCGCTGGCGGTCGCGCAAGGCTCCACTCCTGGAGGACAGGGTGAGGGCAAAAAAGGAGAGGATTCCGTTAAAAATGGGATCTTCCTGATGAACGAATCGAGAAGCACAAAAGCAAATCAAATCAACGAGAACAAAAACAGCAATAAGCCAGCCGCCAACGGGCACGTAATCGTGTCAAAGCCTTTCTTCGTATATAGTTCGACAATCGAGGAAACCACGCCGACGAGGACCCCTTGAATCAGAATCAGCCACCAGGGTTGAGAAGCAAAGATAAAGAGCAATCCGGCAACGAAAGCAAAAGAAGTCAACGCCATCGCGATGCACCCCTCGACGCTTTTGGTGCCTTCGATCATCCTGCCAGATAGTTTATGGCGGCCGAAGTTGATGCCGATGATCGCCGCCATCGCATCCCCTGGCCCCCAAGCCATCACGGTGATGATCGCCAAATACTTATACTCATCGCCCCGAAGCCCCCAGAAAAGAGCGATCACGGCAGCAAGCAGCAAGAAGAGAACCACAAACGAGACCAGTACCTCGTGCCGGCCCTTTTCGACGAATAGCTTCTTATAAAACGGGAATGGCTCAAAGATCTTGAGGAAGAGGAAGATGAGCACGAGCAAAGCCCCAATCAAGATGCAGGGAATCCACCAGGTTTTGGACAAAACCACCAGCGGGATAATGATGCAGATCGCCACGTTATGCAGGAGTTTGCGGAAAATGTAATCAGGAAGATGGCTCAGTTTGCGGATGATAATCAAGCTCGTGGCGACCAAAACCAATGGGACCACCACCCAAAACGCCAAGAAGAGGAATTCCTCGACATATGTCGGATCGAAATATTCATGGTAATGGAAAAGAATCAGCACGATGCCAAGGACAAATAGCAGCCCGCCGGCGACATAGCCGGTGATTTTCCCATCGACCTTGTTGGCAAAGCGGGCGCTAAGCAACGAGAACAAAGTCGAGACGCCGATGCCAATCAATAAGAACGGCCAGCACTCCAAGACGATGCTCGGCTCCATCAGGATATGGGTCACCGAGGCAATCAAGGCGGTGAAGGTCATGATGAAGGTCGATGTACCAACCGCTGTTTTTCTCTCGTAATGGAGGAATGCCGTGAAAACGATCAGCATCATCATGCCTCCCCCGCTGCCAAAGAAGCCGGTTCCAAAGCCGATCGTCAAACCAAAGAACAGCGAAATCGCGATTTGAAACGGGCTTAATTTTTGTTCGCTGGGAATGTTTTCCTTATGGGAGCTCTCTGGCTTCAGCAAAAAGCGAATGCCGATTGCAACGCATAAGATCAAAGAGAACGCGCCCATGACCTGTTGGCGCACGAAGAAAGCAACAACCGACCCCACCGCGCACATGCCGATGACGCAGGCAACCATGATCCAGCCATGTTTCAAATCGATCTTCTTGTTTTTGGCATACGTTAATGTGGTGACGCCGCTGCCCAAAACATCGCTGGCCAAAGCAATCGCGATTGCCATAAACGCACCATGTTCGCCTTGAAAAGTCGGACAGAGGACGACCAAAAGCGGGACCATGACCGTGGCGGCCGATAAACCCACCAAGCCAGTTCCGACCCCGGCGAGGATGGAGGCAATGACAATGACAATGTATTCCATATTAATCGATTTGTATTATCGCCCATCACGATAGCACATTTGAATGGCGGGGATCACAAAGAAATTCTGTTATAAACAGAATCTTTTTTGATGGACCTGTTTTTTTATCGTGCGGTTTATCCTAACTAAGTTGCTTACATTATCAAGTTGTGATTTTAATGCGTAGATTGCTCAAATAATAGATTTTGGACACCTCGCAACCTAAGGTACAACAACAAAAAACAAGGAGGATTTATGAAAATAACTAAAACTGTTTTTAATGTTCTAAGCATTCTATTCATGCTTGGGCTAATTGTTGATGCGTTCGTTGCAAATATGTGTTTTCCTACACTGCGAGAATTAACATTGTCATTTTCGATAACGGCCATGCTATCGCTCGCGGCGAGCACGGTCTTTATCTTTTTGGAAAACAAGAAACTTTTCCAAACGTTAAATATGGTTTTCTCGTATGTGGGACATGCCTTCCCGTCCCCGTCGCGAGAGAAAACGGGAACCCCACGCTCGGGGTTCCCGTTTCTCAATAGGCCGTTTTCTCAATGTGTCCTTGACATGGGGTCCACATTACATTGGGGGCGCGCCTTTAGGAAAACCAATGATCTAAGCCTTTATTTGGCTAGGCCTTCGACGAATTTGGCGACTTTGGCGACATCGAAGGCGATCGACATATCCTCGATTACATGATCGGGGGTCGCGCCCTTATCGTTAGAGACGAAGGTGCCGGAGCTATTTTTGGCGCCGAGAACGTTATTGCCGCTATAGCAGATGGAATCCCCCGTCGGGAGGAAGAAGTTATTGACGACGGCATGTCCGCCACCGCTAGTCTGTCCAATGATCTTGGCCGTGCCATCGTTTTTCGCGTAATAGGGAAGGGCGTTGGCGCAGCTAAAGGAGACGTAGGACTCCAAGATAAAGATGTTATCGAATTTGCTTCCATAGCCATCGCTAGAATCGAATTTGCCATCGGCATTGGTATCGACGGCATAGTATTCGTTGCTATAGGAAGAGGTGTTATAGGTTTTGTCGGTGACATGGGCCACGCCATCTTTTGCAAGGAACCCCAAGGTCTGGACCAAGGCAGCGGCATCGCCACCGTTATTGTCGGCGATATTGATGACGACGTTTTTGATGTTGCTATCGGCGGCGGCACGCTTAAATCCATTATAGAAGATACCATAGGTGGTGGAGATATCGCCTTCGGGGGATTTTTCTTGCGCGGTATAGTTACTTGCCACGAAGGAGGGGAAATAGATCATCGCGGTGCTTCCACTAGTCTGATAGAAGGGATAAGCGCCTTCCGCGTTGAGGTAGGGCTTTTTGTATTCATACATCTTATTGACCGCTTCGATTAGCTTTTTGTCCCTAGGACCGGCATAGTCCCTAGCCAAGGTAGAGCCTTCGTTCTTGCTCTTAATCACGCCCTTTTCCTTAAAGGAAGAGGTGGTATAGCCATTATGCCCTTCGTCTAATAACCCATACATGACCTTCGCGGTTGCATGGCTCACGGTATCGGGATCGGTGCTAAGGAGGTCTGCTTCCACGCCTTTTTCCTTAAAGTATTTGCGGAAATCCTTGACCCCGATCTCCTCGCCATAGGAATTGAAGTTATCGAAGGCGAAGGCAAGGCAATTGTAGTTATATTCGCTGAATTCCTTGCTGTAGCTCTTCTTGGTGTTGAAGCTACCGCCATAATAGGCTTCGCCGGCTTTGGTGAGCTGACCGGTTTGCTCATTGATCAAGGCGTTGGGTAGGCCCATGAACAACTGGGTGCCGTTATAGGCGGTGATGCAGTTGCCGCCATTCATCAAGGCCGCCATCGGGGTAAGCGGGGCGAAGCACTGCTTCTTGCCTTCGATTTCATAGGTAAAGGCATCGAAGCCATACTTAGCCAAATCATAGGTAAGGGTATCGTTCTTCTTCTCGGTCGTGCTCTTATCGTCGTCATACGCTAGGAATTCCGAATAAGGGACCAGCTTGTTCTTTTTGGGGGAAGTCGGGGCGACTAGTCCATCGTAATTATCGATTGCCACCGTGTCCTTATTGGTATCGATGACCATCTTGAAGGCAGGATTGGTATAGGTATAGACGTCGTTGGATTCGGTGATCGTCACATCCTGGGTGGAAAAGAAGAGCTCGGGGATCGCATAAGCGATATCGCTTTTGTTCTTGAACAATAATCCGGTGGTCGCGATCTTGCTGACCTCATCCCCTCCTTTTGCGAGGATGACGTCGACCGCCTTTATTTCGTAGCTAACTACACTAGTGGAGCAGCCGCAGCTAGATAAGGCTGCCATTGCGCCTAGCAAAAGTGTGGCGCTAATAGGGAGAAATTGATTCTTTTTCATAATTGTCTTTTCGTCCTTTCTTTAAGAACAAGATTACTATAGACCCCTATATTTCCTTTGTTCAGTATCAGCGTTTCAGAAAGCGTTTTCTTTTCTTTCATCTTTAGATGAGCGAATAGCAAAACAAAGAAAAATACGTTTGTTATGAAAAAGAAAAGAAAAGAATAGTGAGATTTTTCAATGTTTTCATGATTTGTTTCATGGCTTTTTCATCCCTAATATCTGCAGAAAGCACATCGCATTGTCCTTTTTTTGCCGAGCAACTCTATTTACCCCCCTTCTTCTTTTTGCTTCTATTACGCGCACGTATGTGTTACGATTTCGCCGTTTTGAGACACTAAGAGTTATATCTTATTAACTTTTGCTTGAAACCTCATAAATTTCGGCTATCATAAGCCTGCAATAATTAAGGAAACTTAACAATGCCAATATTTCTTGCTCCACCCAATTCGGAATTCACGATCGTCCATGTACACGGTGACGACGAACAGACCCGTCATCTCCGTGATATCGGCTTGGTCGAGGGTGCGAAGGTTCGCGTCCTTTCCAAAAAGGGGAAGTCGGTAATCGTGGCCGTTGGAGGTTCCCGCATCGCCCTTGATTCTTCTATATCAAGCAGGATCATGGTCGGTTAGTTATCTGCGTTAGAAATGGAGTACGAATGCAAAAGCAAATGAGTGATTTCGCGGTTGGTGAATCCGGCCGCATCCTCAAAGTCCAGGGTGAAGGGAAGGTCAGACACCGCCTCTTCGACATGGGACTAACCCCCGGTGCGGAAGTATACCTAAGGAAGAAGGCCCCCATGGGCGATCCTTTGGAATTCACCCTCCGCGGGTATGAGCTATCGTTAAGGAAAGACGAGGCTCAATATGTGGTCTGTGAAATGCTAGAGGAGGGTAAGAAGTAATGAAGACCTTCGCTTTGGCGGGTAACCCGAACTCGGGTAAAACCACCCTATTCAACGCTCTTACGGGCGCCACGGCATACGTTGGTAACTGGCCTGGCGTCACCGTGGAGAAAAGGGAGGGCAAATACAAAGGCAAGAAAAACGGCGTCGAAGCCAAAATCGTTGACTTGCCGGGTATCTATTCCCTCTCCCCCTACACCCCGGAAGAGGTCATCTCCCGCAATTTCATCCTCGATGAGAAACCGGATCTCGTGATCGACGTCATCGATGCGACCAACTTAGAGAGAAACCTCTATCTGACCACCCAACTCCTTGAGATCGACGTCCCCGTGATCGTCGCGCTCAACATGAATGACGTCTTGGAAAAACAAGGCATCTCCATCGACGTCAAGGAATTAGAAAAGACGTTGGGCGTCCCCGTCGTGCTTGTGTCCGCGCTTAAAAACGAGGGCATCGACGAATTGCTTAGCAAGGCCGATAAGGTCTCTAATACGGCTAGGGAAGGATCTTCCGTCTTGGAGAAGACCGAGCATGCCGAACTAGTCAAAAAGGCCGTCGAGGTCATGAAGGAAGCAGGCATTGCCTCCCCGACCTTCCACGCCATCAAGATGCTAGAAAAAGACGAAATCGAGGAGACCAACCACCCCGAAGAGGCAAAGCGTATTGCCGGCGTTCTCCCCGAAGGAGTCGAATTCGACGCCATTAGCGCCGATGAAAGGTATCAATATATCTCCTCTAACTGCTCCATCCACCGCAAAGGTGAAAAAGCAGAAAGAGCGAAGGAAAAACTCACCCTCTCCGATAAGATCGATAAGGTCCTCACCATCCGCTGGGCAGGTATCCCCATCTTCTTAGTGATCCTTCTTATCGTATTCGGACTAACCTTCTCCGAAGACCTCTTCTTCTTAGGCAGGATGGGCGTACCCTTCACCCCCTGCTTCGAAGGTAACCCCTATTTCGAAGGGTTGTTCTGGACCGATGCCGGCATCAATTCCCCGGGCGTCATGCTAATGGGCCTATGGGAAGGATTCTCCGGTTGGCTAGGCGACTTAATGAACCAAGGCCTAGAAGCCGCGGGAGCGGCAAGCTGGGCCATCGGCTTCATCGATAGCGTCATCATCGACGGCGTGTTCGCGGTCATCGGCTTCTTGCCCCAGATTTTGGTCCTCTATATCTTCTTCTCGATTTTGGAAGACTCTGGCTATATGGCCCGTGTCGCCTTTATCTTCGATAGAATCTTCCGTAAGGTTGGTCTATCCGGCCGTGCCTTCATCCCCATGTTAATGGGTTATGGCTGTGGCGTCCCCGCGATGATCAATACCCGTACCCTCAATACCGATAAGGAAAGGGTGCAGACGATCCGCGCCATCGCTTTCTTCCCCTGCGGCGCCAAGATGGCATTACTATCCGCGATTGCAGGTGTATTGGCCGAGAACTTTGGTTTAAACGCCGTCCTTATCTCCTATAGCTTCTATATCGTTGGCTTAGTCATCGCCATCCTATCCGTCATCTTGATGCACTGGACCACCCAGCGCGAGAAGGTACCTCCCTTCATCATGGAGCTACCCGCCTATCACCTCCCCCAGTTCCGTGCCCTTATGATCCACATCTGGGATAAGGTCAAGCATTACCTAAAGAAGGTCTCCACGATCGTTGTGATCTCCGCGATCTTCATCTGGGCATTCACCCATCTTACCTGGGGTTGGGCCTATGTGGATCCTGAGGAAACCGGATACGCTGGAACCGTCTTACATGATCTTTCCTCTTGGATTAGCCCGTTATTCACCCCGATGGGATTTGGTAACGTTCAAGCCGGTGCCTCCGCTTGGGCCTATTCCCTCTCTAGCATCACCGGTATCGTCGCCAAGGAAGTCGTTCCCGAAACCTTGGAGGTCATCTCTGGCGGTAACCTCGAAGCGTTTGTCGCCGCTAGCGGCATCACCGTCGGTGGCTTCTATGCCTTCGTCATGTTCAACCTTATGACGATCCCCTGCTTCGCTTCCATCGGTACCGCGAAAGCCGAACTACCCAAGGGTACCTTGAAGTGGACGCTTCTATTCTGGGTTGGAGCCTCTTACCTATTAGGCATATTCACCTATATCACCATCGACTTCACCTGGACCCTCGCCATCACTTTACCCGTCATCATCGGCGTATTCGTCCTCGCTTACTTCTATAACAAGAAGAAGACCGAGAAGGAGGAAGCCCTTAAGGCTTAATTAACCTATGATCGCTACCATCATCATCGCTAGCCTTGGCATTGCTTACGTCATAGGTTTCCTCTTCTTTGAGATTAGAAGAAGGGTCAAGGGCAAAAGGAG
>JAILEX010000018.1 GCA_024687185.1 Bacilli bacterium
TGGCGAAAGCTGGAAATAGACCTCTAACAATAAGGCGTTGTGGTAGTCCCTTATATCCAGCCCAGATTCCCTAATGAAGGCGTTAAGACGGTAATTGAAGGTGTTGCGGTGGACGTATAAGGTGTCCGCGGCGACTAGGGCATTGCAGCCGCATCTTAGGTAGGTCCCCGCCGCTTCTAGAGCGATTGGGTCGACCGATTCGAAATAGTTTTTGAACTCGACGAAGAAAGAGACGTCGGCAAAGCTCAATCGCTTGAAGATAAGGTCTGTTGGATGGATCAATTGGTTTGGGAAATAGGCGATATGGTTTTTGCCTAATTCGAACATGAAGTGGTCGCTATAGGGAGAGCTAAGGACGCTCATCCTCGTGGACTTAAGGGTAGAAAGGTATTTGGCGATCTTCCTTTCCATTTCCACGGGCCCCCTCATGACGATGACCCCTTCTTCTTCCTTGTGGGGGAGATAGATGTCCTCATGCCCATAGGCGAGGCGCTCGATCTCCAATATGTCCATATGGGACGAGGAGATGAAGATAAAGTACTTATCCATGTCTTTTGCCCTTCACCACCAGGCATTCGAACGGCCGAAGTATCAGACGGTCTTTGGCATAGCTATAGCCATCGTAATTATGCAGTAACACCTCATCCATCGGGTTGGGGAGGTAGAATTCTATGTTACGGCTTCTAAAGTTACATACTACCGAGAGAATCTCGCCTTTATGGAAATAGCAATAGGCGAAGACATCGTAATTCGCCTCATCGATATAGGCGAATCTGCCCTCGAATATCATCTTGTGGATATCGGGGTCCTTCCTTATTGCCGCGGCCTTCCTTTCATAATGGAGGATAGAGGAAGGATCCTTCTCGTTATCCTCGACGTTGACCCCGTCTTTGTAGTTTGGGTTCACCTTCGTCTTGGGGCTAACCTTCGAGAAGGATGCATAGCGCTTTTTGCCCCACTGCATCGGTTGTCTGCCATTGACCCTGCTTGTCCTACATAGGAAAGATAGGATCCTATCGTCTTTGTAGCCTAGCTTTTTGAAATAGGCGGAGGCGTTTTTCGCGGATATGTCGATATCGAAGTCCCTTATTGACTTATAGGTGACGTTGCTCATGCCGATCTCCTCCCCATAATAGAGGAAGGGGGTGCCATATTGGAAAAGAAGGCAGGTGATAAGCATCTTCCCGGATTCTTTGCGGAAGTTTATATCCCCATACTGGCTTAAGGCGCGGGGGTGATCGTGGTTACACCAATATAGGGGAAGGGAGGACACGTGGTCCTTGGTGGCGAGATACCATCTTTTGAAGTTGCGCTTTAAGGCCAATACGTCGGTATGGATCTCATTGTCGTTTTTATCGATGGAGCCATAGGCGCCATTGCACCAGCAGCAATCGAAGTTGAAGACCATGTCGATGGAGCCTTTCTCCTTATCGCTCATCTTTAGGGAATCTTCTGGGGAGAGGCAACCCCCGGCTTCCGCGACGGTAAGGCAATCATAATGGTCCAATACCTCTTCCCTAAATTCCCTTAGATAGGAGAATACCTCCTCCCTATTGGCGAATTTAGAAGAATCAAGGACCATGCCATCTTCGTCTAGTGGCAACTCGCTATCCCCGAAGCTTTGGTCTTTGCCAAGGTGGCTTACCGCGTCTAGTCGGAACCCATCGACGCCTAGGTCGAGATAATATCTAGCGACGTTATAGTAATATTGTCTTAGGTCTTTGTTTTCCCAGTTCACATCGGGCATCTTCTCGGAGAATAGATGGAGATAGAATTTGTCGGTCCCTTCGATTCTCTTCCAGGCGGAGGTGGAGAAATAGCCCTTCCAGTTATTGGGTGGGTATAGTTTCCCCTTCCTCCTTCTGCCTTTTCTAATGTAATAGTAACCCGCCTCCTTGCCCTTAGGATGCCTTAAGGCCATCTGGAAGAGGGGGTGTTCGTCGGAAGTATGGTTCAAGACGAAGTCCACGAGGAGCCTTATGCCCCTGGCGTGGGCCTCTTTTATGAGAAGGCGGAAGTCTTCGTCGCTTCCAAAAAGCGGATTGACGTGGTAATAGTCCCTTACGTCATACCCGTTATCGTCCATGGGCGAATCGAAAAAGGGGCAGATCCAAAGCAAATCGACCCCAAGGGAGGCGATGTAATCGAGCTTGGACACGATTCCCCTTAAGTCCCCGACCCCATCGCCATTAAAGTCATAGTAGGCGCTAGGGTAAATAACGTAGCCGATGGAATTCCTCCACCAAAAATCTTCCTTGTGCATCATGCACACATCTTAGCAAATTCAAGGCCCCTATTTCCACTAAGGGAGAAAAAGAAAAACCTCCCTAGGCTTAGGCGGCCCTATAGGGAGGTATGGGCCCTTGCGGTTCCGATTGGGCTATTTCGCCCTTAGAGGAAAGGATGTTGCGGAACCTCAGGGGTAATTTTCTTTGAAGAGATCGCCAAGACGCTTTTCAGGGGGGTCATTTATGCGCCCTTGGCTCCCTTCATGGCTTTAGATTAGCCCCACTAACTAAAAACTAACTTAAAATTTGCGAAAAATCTCCCTTTTTCCTTTTGTCCTTCTCCTATATTGGTGAAACAATATGGGCATGGAGAAGATTAGGCGATTCGATCATATTGGCGAAGGGGGCGAAAAGACCTCCTGCGCATATCAATTAAACAAAGACGCCAAGGCGCTTTTGCTTCATCTTAACGAAGAGGGGATGCTAAGCGAATCCCTAGGCCTAGTCGAAACTCTTGCTAGAGATTGCTTTGTTCCCTTCTCCTATTTGGGTATAGGGTTAAAAGAAGGCGAGATCGCGCTTCCTTTCCCTAGCGTTAGCCCCTTTGGGAAGAGGTTATTAAGAGGAGACGCGGATAAGGCGATCGATAAGGTCATAAGGATAACCGCGCAGTTAAAACTGCGTTACCCGGAACTAGAATCCTTACCCATCGTCTTAGGCGGCTATTCCCTATGCGGCCTACTTTCCCTTTATGCTTCCTATCGTTCCTCCCTATTCCCTTATATCGCCTCCTGCTCCCCTTCCTTATGGTATGAAGGATGGATGGAGTTTATAAAAGAAGAGAATTGTCTTGCCAAAAAGCTATATGTCTCTTTGGGCGATAGGGAAGAAAAAAGCAAGAACAAGGTCTTTTCTAAGGTAGGCGAAGTAACTAGAGGCTATACATCTTATCTAAAGGAAGAAGGTTATGATGTGACCCTAGTCTACAATAAGGGCGGCCACTTCAACGACCCAGAGCAAAGGATGGCCGACGGCTTCCGTTTCCATTTGGAATCGCTTTAATCAATCCCCATTCCCTTCATAAGTTTTCCTTATGGGTGAGATTCGCCCTTTCTTTTTTTAAAAGAAGCAGCAAAATATAGCGGCTATCGCCATGAAAGACCTACTCCATCTGACAAAACTCGCCCTCAAAGGCCATATGTTCGCATACGCGATGGCCTACGTCTTCCAACTTTTCGCGGTTGTCGCTTTGGTCTTTTCCTCGTTTTTGTCTAGGGTGCTAGTCGACGCCTTGGCCCAGAATATCGTTATAAGCGACCCCATCACCAGGGCCACCGTTTTCATTCTTTCCGCCGGGCAGGGGGCAGAGTTCATCTACACCCATATGTATGTCCTCCCCATTGCCTTGGGGGTTAGCGCGGTCGTGGTCGCGGCCATGACGAGTCTAAGGCTATTGGTCCGCTTCTATGTCACCGCCCATACCAATAAGGGGCTGCAGATGCTTCTTTATGACCATCTTATCAGCCTCCCCTATAGCGAATATAAGAAAAGGAAAAGCGGGGATTTGCTTCAGTGCTGCACCCGCGACATAGACGTCATAAGAAGATTTTTGGGCTTTGAGATGTCGATGCTCGTTTATACCTTCTTCATCGTCTTGCTTTGCTCTATCGTCTTAGGCACGATTAGCTGGAAGCTACTGCTCATCTCGATTTGCCTATTCCCGATCCTATTCATCTATTCCTTCTTCCTCATCAAGGTCGTTAGGGCAAGATATAGGGCCGCCGATGACGCCGAGGCCGAGGTCATGGATAGGATCGCGGGCAACCTCAACGCCATCAGGACCGTCAAGGCCTATGGGGCCGAGAACAAGGAAATGGCCAAGATGAACGAGGTCATCGATACCTACGAGGAGAAATTCGTGGCCTGGCGGAAGGTCTCGAGTTTCTTCTTCTCCTCTAGCGACATCTTCATCTTCTTCTCCAGGAGTTTGGCCGTCACGGTCGCGTTGTTCTTTGTCTTCACGGGCGAAGTCACCCCGGGCACCGCGGTCATCGCCTATACTTTCGTGAACATGATGGTCTGGCCGCTTAGGGATAGCGCGACGCGAATCGCAAACCTAGGCCAGATACTAGCGGCAAGCGATAGGATCAACGCCTTCTTGAAGATCCCTAGGGAAGACTTAGAGACAGGGAAAGAGGCCACTATGGGCGACATCGTCTTCGACCATGTCTCCTTCGCCTATCCCGACGCCCCCGACATTGGGATACTAGAAGACGTCTCCTTTAAAATAGAAAAGGGCAAAACCCTTGCGATCATGGGGAAGACGGGTAGTGGGAAAAGCACGATCGCTGCTTTGCTTTTAAGGCTGTACGAGCCCGATTCCGGCAAGATCTACCTTAATGGCGACGATATCTCCGCCTTATCTAGGAAAAGCATCAGGAAGCTTATGGCCCCGGTCCTTCAAGACCCCTTCCTCTTCTCGATGTCCATAGAGGATAACATCAGCGTCGCTAGCGATAGGCCCGAATTAAGCGTGGATACCTACGCCAAAGTCGCCAAGATGGACGATACGATCCAAGGCTTCGATAAGGGCTATAAGACACCAGTCGGGGAAAAGGGCGTGACCCTATCCGGAGGGCAAAGGCAAAGGCTGGCCTTGGCCAGGGCCTTGGCAAGCCAAAGGCAGATTCTTATCCTCGACGATTCCTTGTCCGCGGTCGATAGCCAGACCGATTTGGCCATCCGCTCCTCCTTGAAGAACACCCTAAACGGGACCACCTTCATCATCACCCACCGCATCAATTCGGCCAAAGACGCCGATAGGATCATCGTGCTTGAAAAAGGCAGGATAAGCGAAGAGGGCACGCATAAGGAACTGCTTGCCAAAGAAGGCTTCTATAAGGAACTCGCCTATATCCAAGGCGCGAATTCCTCGTTGATAGAGAAAGGGGAGAACCATGCCTAGGGGTAGTGGATTCCAGGAAGAGGCGCTTCCCGAAAAGCTGAATTTC
>JAILEX010000026.1 GCA_024687185.1 Bacilli bacterium
CCAAGATTTTTGGGTTTGTCACTAAAGTGTCTCAACTTTCTAGGGGCTAAAATCGAGATCTCAAAGGTGCCCATTTTGGAACGTGGAATCTAGCGAAGGCAAACCGTGGGTTTTACCCCTGGCTTTTTACCCTTTTCTTACCCCAAATTTACCCCAAGAAAAATAAAAGTCCGAACGAATCGGACGATTATCGCTATTGGTCGAGATGGCGGGATTCGAACCCGCGATTTCCTGCTCCCAAAGCAGGCGCCTTAACCAAGCTGGACCACATCTCGGCGGGCATATTTTTATCGCGTAGGCGCACAAAAAGCAAGAAGAAAGGACATTCATGCCCCGTTTTTGGATAAAAAAGAACGCACCCCGATGAGGTGCGCTTTCTTTTTGTTGGAGCATCCGCGCGGATTTGAACCGCGGATCAGGGAGTTGCAGTCCCTTGCCTTACCACTTGGCTACGGATGCGCAAGACGAATTATAGGGCAAAGCCCCCGAAGAAGAAAGAGCCACTTTCTTTCTCTTCGCCCCCTCTCCCGTTAGTCGCTTTGCCTTTGTTGCCTAGGGGGGGTAGGAGCGGAATCAAGTAACCTCCCCACAAGTGAAAAAATCCATTATGCCCATACCCCTCCGCGCTTTTGATAAATTTCCGCATGCGTTTTCCTATTCATTTAAATCATTGCTGCATCTATCTAGAATCGTATGTTTTGAAAACGATATGAAAATACCGATAAAAACACAGATATTGAGTTGGCATCGACTCTTTCTTCCCCAAAACAAGGGAAAAGGATATCGATGTTTCTACGGTAAGAAAAAATTGGGAAAGTTTTTATCGGCTTTATATTCAAAAACCTCACTTTTGACACATACCAATTCCAAAACCCTTGTGGGTATAATCACGGCGATGAAACCGCTTACAACAGAATTTGCGCTCAACGCCGCAAAGTATTTGGAACTCAACATCCAAGAAGCAGGGAGGGAGTCCTGCGTGCCCGACAAGGCCTTTTCGTTCACCCCCAAAACCTATCACCTTTTCCATTATGTCCTTTCTGGCAAGGGGACGGTGAGCTATGGGAATAAGGAATATTCATTGCATCCAGGCGAATTCTTCTATATCGCCCCCGGGGAATCGGCCCATTATCGCCCAGACCCCAGCGACCCCTGGACCTATGAATGGGTTGGTATGGGAGGAGTGAGTGCCTCCAATCTTATCGAACTCGCCGGGATCACCATGGCCACGCCCATCTATTTAGATAAAAGAAGGAGCGCCAAACCCTTCTTCGACAGGATGGTGCTTTCCGCCAAGGGGAATGGCGAATTCTCCCTCGACGGCCTTTCCGCGGCCTATGGGTTGTTCGACCTTATCTCCAAACCCAAGCTAAGCGCGGGCGAATCGAGCCAAAAGAAACTCCATATCGAATCGGCGAAGGAATTCATCCGCAACAACTACGCCTTCGATATCTCCGTCACCGATATCGCCAATTCCGTCGGCGTATCCCCCAATTACCTTAGCAACATCTTCAAGGAGATCGATGGCAGCTCCCCGAAGAAATACCTCATCGAGATCAGGATGCTTAGGGCCAGCGTATTGCTGGCTTCGGGCGAACTCCCCATCAAGGAAGTGGCCAGGCTATGCGGCTATCCCAAGCAATTGCATTTCTCGACGGCCTTCAGCAAATATTATGGCGTCTCACCAAGCACATACAAAGCAAACGCAAGTGGAAGGAGCAAAAAATGAAGACGAAAACACTATTATTCCCCATAGCCCTATTGGGCCTAGTGGCATGCGGAGGAGGCGGCAACGCCTCTAGCACCGGCGAGGCCAGCAAAACCAATAGCGCCTCCAGCGAGGGCGAAAGCTATTTTATCTATAGCCCAACCGACACCAAGACGATCGGAAGCAAGACCAACGAGGAAACCCATTATTACGATAAGATCAAGGTCAACCCCGTCGAAAAGGAACTCCGCAAGGACTTCGCGATGGGCGTGGACGCCTCTATGGTACAGACGGTGGAAGACGCTGGTGGGGTCTACTATAACGCGGAAGGCAAGGAGCAGGATATCTTCGAGATCTTACGCGACAACGGCGTCAACTTCGTCCGTTTCCGTCTGTGGAACAACCCCGAAAGGAAAGTCGGCCACCATGGCTATGGCGGAGGCAATAATTCCTACGCGACCGATCTGAAGATGGCTAAGCGCGCGGAAGCGGCTGGGCTTAACGTCATGATCGACTTCCACTATAGCGATTTCTGGGCCGACCCCGATTACCAGCAATGCCCAAAGGCCTGGCAAGACGCGGATTACGATGAGGATAATGACGAAATCCCAGCCTTGGTAAAGGAATTCACCAAGGATACCTTGGATGATTTCGCCAAGGAAGGGGTCAGCGTCGACGCGGTCCAAATCGGCAACGAGATCAATAACGGCATCGCCGGGTATTCGATCAACTGGAACGACACCGATTCCTCTTTCGACTATATGGCGAAGGTATTGAAAGCCGGTATCGAAGGCGCGAAATCCTCCAATCCCGATGTCAAGACGCTTATCCACCTCGCTAACGGCGGCAACAAAGCCGAATTCGAGACCTTCTTCACCGCGATGGATAAAAGGAAGGTCGATTACGATATCATCGGCGCCTCTTTCTATCCCTATTTAGCAGGAAGCCTAGAGGACCTACAGAATAACCTCGATAACGTCTCCAAACTCACCGGCAAACCCGTCATGGTGGTCGAGACGAGCTGGGGCTATACCACCGAATATAACGCCTATACCGCCAACCAATACACCAAGGAAGACGAGGATGTCGGCGGCTACCTTACCTCCGAGCAAGGCCAGGCCACCGCGGTTAGGGATATCATTAACGTCCTCTCCAAAGTCCCCGATTCCAAAGGGTTGGGCGTGTTCTATTGGGAACCCGCCTGGCTGCCCGTGAACGAGCAGACCATGTGGGCGAGTAGATATGGGCAATCCTATCAATATACCGGTAATGATAGCACTTTCTCCGACTATACCGACGGCTTGGCCACTTGGAGCAATCAGGGCCTATTCTCCTATTCCGGCAAGGCCTTGGCCTCGCTTCAGACCTTTGGAAAGGTCAGGGAAGGCTTCAATAAGACCGAGGAAACCTCCACTAAGATCAGAAAGGATAGCGCCTCCATCACCTTGAATATCGCAGCCAACGAGACTTTGCCTAGCGGCATCGCCTGCGAGACCAACCTAGACGCGATCCGCAATTTCCCCGCGACCTACGATTCTAGCGCCTCCGAGCAGGTGAAGAAGAAGGGGACCTATGAGATCACGGCCACCGTCGATGGCAAATATAGCCAAAAGCTGACGGTCAATTGCATCGAGAACTTCATCGTCGACCCGGGCTTTGAAAACCAAGGCGAGACAGACGTCATCAAAGATCCCTGGAAGATCGCCTCGGTCAGCCCTGCGGATGACAAAGTCGCCAAACTCGATAGGAAAAAGGACATCAGAAGCGGCAAGACCGACCTCAATTGGTACCATAGCTCAAGCGATTTCTCCTTCGACGTCTATCAGGAAGTCGAATTGCCCGCGGGCACCTATACCCTTTCGACCTACATCATGGCGGTTGCCCCAAGCAAAGCGGCCCATGAGACCCTTGACGTCTATATCGTCCTTGATGGCAAGGAAAGCAAAGTCGACATGAAAGACGTCGTCGACGGCTGGGGTGTGCCCGACCATTACCACGAAGCCAAAATCGACGATATCGTGGTTTCTGGCGCCACCAAGGTCAAAGTCGGCATCCGCGGCGCGGCCAAAGCCGGGGCCTGGGGCCATAACGACGATTGGAGCTTGGTCAGCAAGGACTAATCCCCTTTTCGTTATAGACAATTTTAGAAAGATTCACGCTTATGGATAGATTTTACGTTAACATCATCCACCGTCCCGAGCTTTCCCCCGAATACGCCGAAAAGGTGACGCAGCAGGGGAAGAAAAACGATATCTCCTCCGCAGAGCTGATCGGAGAAAGCCTAGACGTATTCAAAACCCAACAAAGGCTGGCCCATGAAAACGGGCTTAAGACCACGATTCAGATGACCTATGCCTCGATGTTCAACGACGAGGCCATAGAAGAGGCCAAGAAGGACCATGAGAAATATGGCGATGAGATCGGCCTCTCCCTCCTTGGTTTGCCCTGCAAGCAATTCAGGGAAAAATACAAGACCAAGGATTTCTGCATCTGGATGTTCTCCAAGGAGGACAAGAAGTCGATCGTCGATGACGTATTCTCCCTTTTCAAGGAGAAATTCGGCTTCTACCCCCATTCGACCTCTTCCTATTTCCTCGATGCCTTCACGATCAACTACATCAAAGAAAAATACCCAAGCGTTGTGACCGCGGTCGCGGCGTGTTGGGAAGAGGGACCGAAGGCCTACCATACCTGCAACAATTCCTGGTACACCTTCCTCGATGGCGGCCCCTGGGCCCCCTGGATCCCTAGCAAAAAGAATTCCCATTGCCCGGCTTCCTCCAAAGAAGACGATTCCGGGATCGTCGCAATACCCCATTTAAGCAGGGATCTATTGGCTTGCTATGACGGCAACGGCAGCAACTTCGGCACCCATCCCCAAAACGTCGTTAGGGGCATGATCTATGACGAAGACGGCGAACTCCCATATCTATATAACCTCATCGACCAATATAGGCACCTAGGCAAATACAATAACGGCTTTTCCTACAACATGATGTTCGTCGGACCCGGCTGGATGAATAAGGCCGGAAGGTGGGAAGCGCCCTATTCCCTCCTATATAAATCCTATGACGACGCCATGAAGTACTATGGCGAGCTAAAAAAGGAAGGCAAACTAATCGATTTGACGATGGAAGAGCTCTCAACTATCTATAGGGAAGCCCATCCTGATTACCAAACCCCGGAAAGGGCGTTATGGAAGGATATCCTCTATGGCTCAAACAAGGAGATCTTCTGGTACGCCGACCCCTATCTAAGGGCGTGCCTAGACTTCAACCAAGGCGGGGCCATGATCGACCTTCGCCCCTATGTCGCTAGGCTGGATTATCCTGTTGGCATCGGCACCGACCATCCCTATGACGCCTCCTATCCCTATTTGATCCAGGCCAATTATAGGGCTGGCTATTTCACCCATTATGCCGGGGCAGGCACCTTAAAAAGCGCAAGGATCTCCTATGGCAAGGAAGTAGTCGACCTCGCCCTTGAGAGGACGATGGCGAAAATAGAGGTGAGCGAAAAAGGCGACACGGTGGTCAAAATCGACCCCGTCACCCTCTCCTATAGCGATGGCGAGGTCAAACTCGCCTCCACCATCACCTTCGAAAAGGGAACCGGTAAAGTCTACTTTAGACGGGAAATACTGGAGAACCCCTCCAATCTCGAGCTTAACGTCGAGGAATATTTCGTCGGCGGGTTCGGGACGACCGAATACCAAGCCGACATGAGGGGCATAAAGATGAGCGTGGAAAACGATATGGAGAAAAAGGTCATCCCCTTTGAGTACCGCTGCAGGGAAATAAGGCTAGACAAGGCGCTTTGCGTCAAGGCCACCATCCCCCAGGTATCCACGGTCGTGGAAATAGGCGGGGAAAACGATTATGGCGAATTCGAGGAAGGGCATGCCTTCTCCCCGAGTTATCGCCTCTCCCTATTCAAGAAACTCAGGAAGGGGGTCAGCGAAACATGGCTCAATCTAAAAAAGGCAGACTGAATTACCGCTGCCCCAATTGCTTCAAAAGGGACATCGACATGGACATGTTCTTCGATGAGGCGAAAAACGAATACTATTGCCTCCGTTGCTGCTTCGTCGGCGATGAGGCGACCGTCCTGGCGATGAACGAGGACATAAAGAAGAAGTACAAGAGGATGGCCTCCCGCGTCGTTAGCTTTGGCGAAGACGACGGGCCCATCGTCTATAAGCCCCATAGGAAAGGCGAGCGATGATCTTAGGAATCGATATCTCGACATATCTAGAATCCCTTCGCCTAGGCGCGAAGTACTATCGAGGCGGCAAGGAAGTCGACCCCTTCGCCGATATCGTAAGAAGCAACGGGGTCAACTACATGCGAATCAGGGTCTGGAAAGATCCCTATGACGAAAACGGCAAGCCTTATCTAGGCGGCACCTGCGACTATCAAAACTACGTCGAACTCGCCCGTTTGGCCAAGAAGGAAGGCTGTAAAATCCTCCTCGACCCCCATTTCTCCGACTTTTGGTGCGACCCAGGGAAGCAAACTCTCCCTAAGGCCTGGCAGGGGTTAGACGAAAAGAAGCTGCTGGTCGCACTTCGCAAGTACTGCCAAAAGCTATTTGGGGACTGCGTCAATGATGGCGTCATCCCAGACATTGTCCAATTAGGAAACGAGATCACTAACGGCATGCTTTGGCCCTTTGCCAAACTTAGCGACAACTCCCCTAGGGAGAATTACCCTAACCTAATCAAATGCCTCTCTATCATCTCTGGGGAAGTTAGGGCGGCATTCCCTAATGCCGCTAGGATCATCCACCTGGAAAGAAGCTATGATAACGCGGTTTACCGCGAATTCTTCGACCAGGTGAACGATGAGGTCGATTTCGAATATATCGGCATGAGCTATTACCCCTATTGGCATCTATCCTTCGATAAACTCTTCGCCAATATCGACGATATGTTCGCTAGATATGGGAAGAAGACCATCATCGTCGAAACGGGCTATGCCTTCACCGTCGAGGATTATGTTTTGAACCCCCAGGATGGCTCAAAGCTCGTAATCGCAAAAGAAGGCGACCCATCCACCTATATTCCCTTCCCTTTAACTAAGGAAGGGCAAGAAAAATTCATCGAGGAATTACTAAAGGGAATAAAGTCCCACCCCGTCGATGGCGTATTCTACTGGGAACCGTTTTGGTTACCGGGAGACGGGGTATGTTGGGCCTCAAAGGAAGGCCAAAGATATATCAAGGAGGAAAAGGGCGGTACCCGTAACGAATGGGCCAACCAATGCCTCTATGACTACGGGGGCAACGCCCTTCCCTCGCTAGGGAAATACCATTTCTAAAACCATATAAACATAAGGATAAAAGGAGAAAAAAACGATGAAACACGTCAAACCGATCCTTCTTTCGCTAGCCTCAGTCGGCATTTTGGCCCTGACTGGATGCGCGAGAAGGCCCAGTGGAGGAGGAACTTGCTCAACGACCGTGGAGATCACGATTTGGGAGGATCAAACCAACATCGAGATGATCAAGCCGATCGCCGAGGAGTTCGTCAATAAGCATAAGAAGGCCTATCCTTCCGCCCCCGAGATCAACATCACCTTCGCCGAGCAGACGGAGAAAAGCGCGGTCGAGAAGATGCTTACCAATAACCCAACGGGTCATGGCCCAGACATCGCCGCGGTCACCCACGACACCATCATCTCCGCCGCCGATGCGGGCGTAATCGCCCCCATCATGTACGAGGAGGAGATGAAGTCGCTGATGAGCGAAGATGCGCTTAACGCGGTCGCGACCGTCGCAAAAAGCGGTGCCAAGACCCTCTATGGCTATCCCATCACCGCCGAAAGCCAGGTCGTCTTCTTCGATAATACCGCCGTCACCGCGGAAGAGCTTTCTTCCTTTGATAGTTTCGCCAAGACCAATAAGAAGCTAGCGATCAAGGAAACCAATGCCGACTGCAGCTTCTATAACTTCGGGCTTTTGACCGATAGCGTCCTCTTTGGCGAAGACGGAACCGATAAGAAGAGCGTGAACCTACAAACCCCCAAGGCGATAGAAAACATCGTTACCTTCTATCACGATTACCATTCCTCCGTCCTCGACCTTTCTCCAGAAGACGCGGTGTCCTCTCTACTTGACGGCACCGTCGCGGGCATGGTCTCCTCGCCCTTTATGTATCAGACATTGAAACAAAAACTAGGCGATAAGCTAGGTATTGCGAAGCTTCCGACGATCAACGGCGTTTCCGAACGTCCCTTCTCCGGGTATAAGAGCTATGTCGTCAATTCCTATAGCAAATACCCGGAAATCGCCAACGCCATCGCGGCCTATTTGGTCAATCCGGACGCGCAGTGGATTAGGCTGGACGAGGCTTGCTACTATCCCTCTTTAAGCGAAGAGGCGATGACCGATGATCTAAAGGAAACGATAGAAGGAAGCGAGGAAGCCACCGTTTTCGGCGAATCCCTTGCCGACTCTAGGCGTATGCCCTCCATCGGCGCCATGGCCAATTTCTGGAGCATCTCCCAAGCCGTCTTCGGCGATTTCTGGACTAATGGCAGGGGCAGCCTTACCGAGGCGCAGGTCAAATCGGGCCTAGCCCAGATCGAGGCCAAGCTAAAAGCCTAAATAGAAGCAGGAGTTGCCTATGTCTCATTCTACTTCCGAAATAAGGAAACCCCGACCTAGAATGCAGGAATCCCCCTCTAGGGGCTCCCTATATAACAAGGTCGCTAGGTTCATCCTTCCCTTCCAAAACTATCCTTCCGCCATCAAAGGCAGCACCACCTACCGCAAAGTCGCCGGTATCCTCAATCTCCCCTTCGCGGGACTTGGTTCGATACTTTTGGGCGAAATCGAGGTCGGCTTAGGCCTATTCGCCGCCTATGGGCTACTAGGATTCTTGTTCGTCTACGTTATCCAATGCCTATCCACCGGCTTCATCTCGATCTCGGGCTTCGATGCCTTCGTGGTCTTGGCCATCATTTTGTTTGGCTTTTTGTCTTGCTGGTATGGCTCGTTTAGCAAAAACACATCCGACCTACTTCGCCTACAAAAGGGCAAGAAGCTAAAGGGCAGTTATCTCGTCGCCTTATTCCTCACCACCAAAAACAATGCCGACAATTTCTTCTCTAGGTATAGGGAACAGTTCCGTATCTCCCCCTCCAGAGTGAAGTCTAGGATGATCTATTCCTGGTTCATCATGGGCGTTGGCATCATGTTCTATGACCATTTGCTCAAAGGGATATTCCTTCTAGCGGCCCAAATCCTATATCTCTCCTATATGATCGCGGTCGGGGCTAGCGACTTGCTTGGCCTATTCACCCTCCACCAAGAAGGCATAGCCAGTAACGAAACCATGGTCTATGGCACGGTCGCTTTGGCGATAACCGTGGCCTTCGTCCTTTGCTATTGCTCTTCCATGAAAACCTTGGTGGATTCGATCGAACTCTCTAACGAAGGCAAGCGCGGCCCAGGGGTCAAAGGCGAGCTAAGCCTAGTGATCAACGAGAAATTCTACGTCACGGGGCTAATCGTTCCAATCCTAGGCGCGATCGCCTTCACCGTCATCCCCATCTTCTTCATGGTTTTGGTGGCCTTCACCGACTACACCAAAGTCGATGGCGCGGGTACCTTCCCCAATCCTTTGGCCGACCAATACCTCAATTGGGTCGGGTTCGAGACCTTCTTCAGGCTATTTGGCTCGGCGCAAAACCTCGCCGATATGCTCAAGGTGTTCTCCTGGACCATGATCTGGGCGATTCTAGCGACATTCACTTGCTATTTCGGAGGTCTTTTCCTTGCGATGCTACTTAATAAGAAAAGCATCAAGGGCAAGGTCATCTACCGTTCACTTCTAGTCATCTCCATGGCCTTGCCGCAATTTGTCTCCTTGCTCGTTATGAGGACCCTATTCGTGAATAACGGGCCCATCAACCAACTCCTTAACGATTGGGGCTGGATCGAGTGGATGCAAAACAATGGCTGGATTAGCGAATACGATAGCTTCGTCAACTTCTGGGGCACGCCATCGTTAGCGAAAACATTGATCATCCTCATCAACATGTGGGTTGGTATCCCCTACTACATGCTTTTGATGAGCGGCCTCCTCATCAATATCCCCAAGGACTATTACGAAGCGGCCACGATCGAAGGGGCAAACGGCAGGCAGACCTTCACCAAGATCACCATGCCCTACATCATCTACATGACCGCCCCCGCCCTTATCACAAGCTTTGTCAGCAACATCAATAACTTCAACGTCATCTGGTTCCTAACCGGCAACGCGGATGGCAAGGCCGACGATACCGATATCCTTATCACGTGGCTATATAAGATCACGATGAAATCGGTCCCCGACTATAACTTCGGCGCGGCCATAGGCATCATCATGTTCATCGTCTCGGCAAGCGTATCGCTTATCGTCTTCCACAGGTCGAATAGCTTCAAAAACGAGGAGGAATTCCGTTAATGGCAAACAAAGCAGTCTCGACGGTAGAAAACATCAACCGTCCCAAGAAGAAGCACTCCCAAAAGGCCGCCCGCATCTGGGATGCCATCTGGAGCAATCTTCTGGTCTTCATCATCACCCTCGTTTGGATCATCCCCGTCCTTTGGGTGGTATCGCGTGCCTTCGACGCCCAGGAGACGGGCTATATCTCGAAGACCTTCTTCCCAAGCGTTTGGACTTTCCAAACGGGCGATCCCTTCGTCCATTTCCGTGAGCTTTTCACCGAGACCGACTTCCCGATTTGGCTCCGCAATACCTTCATCATCTCCGTCATCAACACGATTTTGACCACCTTAGTCACCGTGCTTACCGCCTTTATCCTCTCCAGGTTCCGCTTCAAAACCAGGAAACTCATCATGAACGTGGCCTTGATCCTAGGCATGTTCCCGGGCTTCATGGCCATGATCGCGGTCTATTTGATCCTCAATATGCTAGGCCTAATCAATTCCATCTGGAGCTTGCTGCTATTCTATGTGGCTGGCGCTGGCATGGGTTTCTTCACCTGCAAAGGCTATTTCGATACGATCGGCAAGGAAATCGATGAGGCCGCCAAACTAGATGGCGCGAGCATGCTCCGCATCTTCTTCCAGATCTTCTTGCCCCTAGCCAAGCCGATGATCATCTATACCGCCCTACTCGCCTTCATGGCGCCTTGGGGCGACTACATCTTGGCGGGCATCGTCTTGACCTCCCCCGAGAACCAAACCGTCGCGGTTGGTTTATACAACTGGATGGACAGCAACAACATCAACCTCTATTTCTATAAATTCTGCGCGGGTTGCTGCATCGTCGCCATCCCAACCGTCGCTTTGTATATCTCGCTTCAGAGGTTCTTCATCTCCGGCATCTCCGCGGGGGCCATCAAAGGATGAGAAAAGAAGTCGCGATCCTCATATTCGGCTCCTTGTCTCTTCTTTCTTCCTGTAAGACCTCGCCTTCTTCCTATAACAATAAGTCTAGCGTAGAGGAATCCTTTGTTTCGTCCATTTCCCTAAATAGCAGCGAGGAATCCAGTAAGGAATCCCTTTCTTCCAGTGGCGAAATAGAGGAAATAACCAAGCTTACCACGACCGTCTATGGCAAAACCGCGTTGCCTATCCTTAGCGGTGACCTCACCTATACCTATGAAGGTAAGGACATCTATGTCGATGAGGCTAGCCACACCGTCAGCGGGACTTTAGGCAATACCAAGACCCTTCTAGCTATCTCCAATGGCATAGAAACGAAGAAGGTACTAGTCGAGGTCAGGAATAGGGATTACGTCTCAAAGCATGTTGACGCCGAAACTAGCGAAGGCTGGTTCGATGACGTGGATATCGCGCCCGTTTCAAATGAAGCGGCCAAGGAAAGCTTCGCCTCGGGGATGGATCTATCCTCCTCAAAGCTATTAATCGATTCGGGGCAGAGGTTCTATAACGCTAGTGGCGAAGAGGAATCGCTTTACCGCATCGTTAAGGAAGCGGGGGTATCCTGGGTCAGATTCAGGCTATGGCATGATCCCTATAACCATAATTTCCTCGATAAAAACGGGGATTACGTCCCTTATGGTGGGGGTAACTGCGACCTAAATAACGTTACTTGGATGTGTAAGCAAGCCAAATACTTTGGGTTAAAGGTGCTTCTAGACATCCACTATAGCGACTTCTGGACCGAACCCAATAAGCAGGTCATCCCGAAGGCGTGGGCCAATATCACAAATAGCGACGATATGGCCAAAGCGGTCTCTAGTTATACAACGGACGTGCTCTCTTCCCTAAAGGAGGCGGGCGCCACCCCAGATTGCGTAAGCATCGGTAACGAAACAACTAGCGGCATCCTCCTAGAGCTCCCTGGAGTAGACAAAGCCGAATATACCGGTGGTAACCCTGGTTACATCGATAACAGGAGTAGCGCCTCCTCTAGCGTGGCCGGGAAGATGGGTAGCGATAACTACAAAAAATACATCAAAGCCGGCGTAGACGCGGTCAAATCCTTCGATTCGAGGATATTGACCATGGTCCACATCGCCAAAGGATTTAGCGCCTATTCCACGATTAAAGGCTACTTCGATGCGATCGATGGGGTCGATTATGACATCATCGGACTCTCGGGCTATTCCTATTACCACTATTCCAATATCTCCACCCTCACTTCCGCTTTGGACTACCTATCAAGCGCCTTCCCAAGCAAAAAGATAGCCCTAGCGGAAACTTCCTATGGCTTCACCTACGAAAGCGATAGCCAAGCCTCAAACGTCTTCCAATCCAGCGGCACTGCCAAACCGGTCTCAGGCTACCCCTGTTCGATACAGGGCCAAGCCTCGATCATCGCCGATACCACCCACGCCATCGCAAGTATCGGCAATGGCTGGGGATGCTTCTATTGGGAAGGGGCTTGGACGCCAAAGGCCTTCTGCGGCTGGGGCGACAAGACCTCGACCGCGAGTTGGGCCAATCAGGCATTCTTCTCCTATAACGGGAAAGCATTGGGGTCGCTCTCCCTTTATAAAAAGCTTTGGTCCTAAAGGCCAGGGCGAAAACAAATCCTCATCGATTTGAATTCATTTGCAATCAAAAAGATTAGAAAGGAAAACCAAATGAAAAACACAACCTTGGGTCTATTGACCCTATCTGCCGCGATGCTACTCGCCTCTTGCGGCGGAAGTAGCGCGACTAGCTCAACCGCCGCCTCTAGCGCCGCCGCCTCTAGTAGCGAGGAAACAACCAGTGCGGCCGCCTCTAGCTCTAGCGAAGCGGCGTCTTCTAGTGAAGAGACTACCTCGACCGCCACTAGCGTCGAATCCTCTTCCGAAGAGGAAGACGATGGCCTTCGCGACATCACGATCAAAGTCACCGTCACAGGAGACGTCGTGGTTTCGGATGAGAATACCCTCTATATGGGCACTTCCCTAGGCAGCACCACCTCCTCTTGGCAAGTCTATGCCTTCGAAAAGGATAGCACCGTCACCGATAAGCAGGTCTATGTCAAATCCTTTGAAGACGTCGAGGTCGGTTCCTATTCCTACAACTTCTATGTCTGCGACAAAGAAGGCGTCAACATGTGGAACACCAAATACCTAAATACCGAGGGCGATACCACCGATAATCCTAGGAAGCTTCTCGTCGAGGAAGATGGCGATATCGCGATCTCCGCAAGCTTCTTGGATCAGCCTTCGACCTCTGGTCCCTCCCTAACCGTCTCCATCAATATCACCAACTACACCGAACTTGGCCTAACCGCCTGGCCGCAGCTCGTCTATACCGATTCCGCGGGTGCCGCCGTCTATCTCGATAAGGGCTATACCCAAGGGGAAGATGGCGAAACCTGGACCAACGTGCTCACCGGCTTCACCTCTGGCACCTATACCTGCCACGTCTCGTTATGGAATGCCGCCAGCGATGGCTCTTGGCCCGAATACGCGCTATATCACGCCGCCGATAAGGGCGAATTCTCCTTCGAATTCACCGCTAGCGCGACCTTGACCATCACCGGTGAGATCGCCTTGGCAAGTGAGAACGCCCTAGGCACCTTCACCTACGCGGCCGCCTAACCTCACTTTTATCTAACGCCTTTGCTGTAGACGCCTCTAGGGTTGCTTCTTCTCCCTAGGGGCGTCATCATTCTTCCTTTGGTTTCCCTAAGGGAAAGAAGGGAGGGGAAGGAGCGCTTCCATGGCCGATTTATGTCAACTTTGTCCTTGCTTTCGCGCCTATCTTGCTATATATTAAGGCGCTGTCGCGAAAGCGATGGAAATGCTTGCGCCCGTAGCTCAGCTGGATAGAGTACAAGTCTACGAAACTTGGGGTCACAGGTTCGAACCCTGTCGGGCGCGCCAAAAACGAAGCAATTGTCCTAACTTCTCTGTTGGGACTTTTTTCTTACTTAATAGTAAGGATAGGCGCCCTAAAAACACATTTGTGCTTAAAATAAATACAATTGTCCTTGTTTAAAAGACAATTCGGTGTTTTAATCCTCCTATGTCCACCAAAGAAAGACTCTATACAAGCACCAGGGCCAGACTCGCCTATCCCTCCAAAAGATGCATCGCGAAGGGGATAAGCGAGGATGGAGGGTTGTTCATCCCCCTCGATTTCGATGGGTTTGAACTATCTGAGGATGACGTCACCCTTCCCTATGAGGAGATCGCCTATAAGGTGTTTTCCTTTTTCCTAACCGATTTTGGCGAGGACGAGCTTAAGGAAGTGATCTCCAAAGCCTATAAGGAAGGCAATTTCAAAAAGGACGTGATCAAGGTCATCCCCTTTGGCAACGCCTCCTTCCTCGAGCTCTACCATGGCCCAACCTTCGCCTTTAAGGATATGGCCCTCACGGCCTTGCCCCATCTTCTTGAGCGTAGCCTAGAATATATGCCTAACGGCAAAAAGCCGCTTATCCTTACCGCCACTAGCGGAGATACCGGCGGTGCCGCCCTTTCTGGCTTTTATAACGCGTCCCAAACGGAAGTGGTGGTCCTTTATCCGACATTCGGGGTATCTTCCTTCCAAAGGAAGCAGATGCATTATTACGAAAACGAGCATTGCCACGTATTCGCGGTAGAGGGCAATTTCGACGATTGCCAAACCCTTGTGAAGAAGGTATTCGCCTATAGTCTAGATCTAAAGAAGTATTCGTTAAGTAGCGCCAATTCCATCAATATCGGTCGCCTTATCCCCCAGGTCGCCTATTATTTCGCCTCCTATCTAGAACTGGCCAACAAGGGCGAGATCGAATATGGGACCAAGGTCAATTACGTGGTGCCTACGGGCAATTTCGGCAACATTTTGGCTTGCTATATCGCCAAAAGGATGGGGCTATTCATCGATAGGATCGTCTGCGCCTCCAACCAGAACAACGTCCTTACCGATTTCTTCGAAACGGGCATCTACGATAGCAACCGCCATTTCTATGTCACCGATTCCCCCGCCATGGATATATTGGTCTCCTCGAATCTGGAAAGGCTTCTTTATCTTGCCTCTGATGGTGATGCGCCATTAATTGCAAAATACATGGAGGAATTAAAGAAGACGGGCAGATTCAGGGTAAGTGAGGAAATAAGGAACAACCTAACCGATTTCATCCCCGTCTATATCGATAACGAGGAAACCATCAAAGGGATTAGGGACTGCTATGAAAGGCATCCCTATCTCATCGACCCCCATACCTCGGTCGCCTATGGGGGATATAGGAAGGTAAAAGAAGAACTGGTCGGACATACGATCATCGTCTCCACCGCAAGCCCCTATAAGTTCATCTCGGCCATGGCAAAGGCGTTTAAGATAAGCGGAAGCGAGGAAAGGATCGCCGATTATCTAGATACCCTGACCGATATGAAGGCGCCTGCGCTATTTAGGACCATACTTAGTAGCGAATATAAGGCAACCGTATGGAAGAAAATGGAAATGGAAGAAAAGCTATTTTCCTTCCTAAGGAGGATCGATGAAAAGCGTTAAGGTATGCGCCACCAGCGCGAATTTGGGCCCGGGATTCGATACTCTTGGGATTGCTTTGGGCCTATATAACGAATACGGGTTCAAGGAAAGCGAAGAATATGAACTGGTTGGGTTCGATTCAAGGTTCGATATCTCCCATAACCTCGTTTTGGCTTCCTATAAAAAGCTATTCGAATATTTTGGCTTGCCCCCAAAGCCGATCCATATCGAGCAACTCCATCAGGATATCCCCGTCTCTAGGGGCTTAGGCTCTTCTAGCGCCTGCATCGTCGCGGGGCTTAGGATCGCCAACGAAATAATCGGAAATAGGGCAGACGTGCATGGGTTATTGAAGCTCGCCTCGACGATGGAAGGCCATCCAGATAACGTCGCCCCGGCATTACTAGGCGGCTTGGTGGTCTCTTCCTTAGAAGAAGGGGAAGTAAGGGCGAAGAGGCTTAGGCTATCACCCGATTTGGTCTTCACTCTCCTTATCCCGCCCTTTGAATTATCGACTTCCTTGGCTAGAGGCGCCCTGCCAAAAAGCGTTTCCATGAAAGACGCCACAAGGAATATCGCCCATGCCCTTTTCCTCATCAAGGGCTTGGAGGAAGGGGATATCGGTTTGATCAAGGATTGCATTCATGACTATCTCCATGTCCCTTATCGCCTGCCTTTGATAGAAGGGGCGAAGGAAGTGATGGAAAAAGTGTCCAATCTAGGTGCGGCGATAACCATTAGCGGCGCGGGCTCGACCCTAATCGCCATATCGAAAAATAGTATCGTGGATAAGCTTATCGGCATCGTCCCCGCCTCTTGGGGGATAAGGGAAGCCAAGGTGGAAACGAAAGGAAGTGAGGCAAATGGATGAAAGCGAATTCCTAATCGTCCATAAGTCGATTTTGCCTGCGCAACTAGAGGCCGTCATCGAAGTTAGGGAGATGGTAAAGGAAGGCAATATCAGCGTTTCGGATGCCTGCAAGAAGAAAGGCATCAGCAGAAGCTGCTTCTATAAATACAAGGACTATGTCTATCGCCCAAGCAAAAGTAGCGGTTCGAGGGCCATTTTGGCGCTAAAGACGGTTGATAAAAAAGGCGTACTTTCCTCGATTCTTTCCAAAGCCTATGAACTAGGGGCGAATGTCATCTCCATCAATCAGGATAGCCCAGTCAATGGCATCGCGATCATCACATTGACCATCGAAATGGATGGCTCAAGGCTAAATAGGGAGGAACTATCTAAGTCCTTCCTAGGCTTAGAAGGGGTCAAGAAGGCCGATATCGTGGGGGTAAGGTAGATGAAGAAGGTAGCGTTACTAGGATATGGGACGGTTGGAAAAGGGGTCGTTTCGATAATTAAAAAGAAAAGGGAATTCGACCTCGTCTATATCTTCGCCAGGAAAAATAGGTTCGACCCCCAATACCCTGGTCTATTCACCGATGATATCGATGCCGTGATCGATAACCCCGAGATCGATATCGTGGTGGAGACCCTAGGTGGCTTTGACTTTGCCTATAGCTGCATAAAGTCGAGTCTAGAACACAGAAAAAGCGTGGTCACCGCGAATAAGGAAGTCGTGGCAACGAAGCTAGACGAACTTACTCTTTTGGCTAAGGAAAACGGGGTCAGCTTCATGTATGAGGCCAGCGTTGGCGGAGGGATCCCCATCATCAAGCCCCTATTGGAAATAGTGAAAACAAGCGAGGTGTCCTCTATCTATGGCATATTAAACGGCACGACCAACTTCATCCTCACCAAGATGAATGAGGGTATGGATTTCGAAGATGCCTTAAGGAAAGCCCAGGAACTAGGCTTTGCCGAGAAAGATCCTAGCGCGGATTTAGAAGGCCTAGACATGGTTAGGAAGATCGCGGTCCTTGCGGATTTGGCGTGGAATACCTTCGTTCCTATCGATAGGATAAGCCACATCTCCATAAGCAAAATCGGAAGGAAGGAAATCGAATACGCGAAAAGTAGTGGCCTAGTTATCAAATTCGTTTGCTCCGCGAAAAAAGAAGGGGGGAAGATCACTTTGGGGGTCGCCCCTTACTATTTAGGTAAAGACCATCCCTTCGCGGGGGTGCAAAACGAATCTAACGCCATAATGCTAAAGACTTTCCCCAATGGCGATTTGACCTTCATTGGCAAAGGCGCGGGGAGCCTACCTACCGCAAGCGCGATTGTCGGCGATTTGTATTGCATCGATAAGAACATGGCCTTCGATGGATATTCCGCCAGAAACGTTTACGATTTCCTTCCCAAGGCAATCGGGGAAGAGATAGAAAGGTTAGGGGAATAGGTATGAAACGCTATAACGTTGCAATCCTTGGCGCGACTGGTGCCGTAGGAAGGGAGATGCTTAAGGTATTGGAGGAAATAGACTTCCCATTGGCTTCTTTGACTTTGCTGGCCTCCAAAAATAGCGTGGGCAAATCCTTGTTCTATAAAGGGAAGCAGATAAAGGTAAGGGAAGCGACCCACGACGCGTTTAAAGGTATTGATATCGTTTTGGGCGCAAGCGGGAACGCGGTGGCGAAAGAATTCGCAAGGGATATCGTTGGTTCCGGCGCTTTGTTCATCGATAATTCCTCGGCGTTTAGGATGGATAAGGACGTGCCTTTGGTGATTCCTGAGATCAATCCCTTTGATATAAAAGGCCACCATGGCATCATCTCCAACCCCAATTGCTCGACCATCATCACTTTGCTGGCGGTATATCCCTTGTTTAGGCTTTCGCCGATCAAAGCCATGATCGCCTCGACCTATCAAGCCGTTTCCGGGGCGGGGGCGAAGGGCCCAATTGAGCTAGAAAGGGAGATGAAGGAAGAGATAGAGGGGAAAGAACATGTCCCCGAGGTGTTCTTATATCCGATTGTCTCCAATCTTATTCCCCATATCGGCTCCTTTGACGAAGAAGGCTATACCAGTGAGGAGAATAAGATGCAAAACGAGGGTAGGAAGATATTGCACTGCCCCGAACTGAAGGTGACCTGCACCTGCGTGAGGGTGCCAGTAAAAAGAAGCCACTGCATCTCTGTGACCGTCTTGACGGAAAAGCCCCTTAGTTTAGAGGAAGTTAGGGAAGCGATGGAGAGCCAAGAAGGGTTGAGGCTATATGACGATATAAGCAAAAACGAATACCCGATGCCCTTAATCACCAGCGACCAGGATCTGGTCTATGTGGGACGAATAAGGAAAGACAGGGTATTCGATAATGGCATCAGCTTATGGTGCTCTGGGGACCAAGTAAGGAAAGGGGCCGCGACCAATGCGGTCATGATCGCGATGAAGTGGGTGGAAATCAATGCTTAAGGTAGTTAAATTCGGAGGCTCCTCCCTGGCGGATGAGGGCCAGTTCAAAAAGGTTAAGGCGATCGTTACCCGCGACGAGTCTAGAAGAATCATCGTCGTTAGCGCGGTCGGGAAAAGGCATAAGGACGACCATAAGGCCACCGATTTGCTCTATCTTTGCTTCGCCCATCTTAAATACGGGATGGAGGCTAGTAGCGTCTTCGATATCGTCAAGAGGCGTTATCTGGAAATCGAGAAGGAACTAGGGATAGACGCGGGGATAAAGGAAGAGCTAGATAGGATAGAGGGGGAACTCCATAAGGGCATCAACGAGGATTATCTAGTCTCTAGGGGCGAATACCTTTCCGCGAAGATCATGGCGAAATATCTAGGCTATACCTTCGTCGACGCCTCCAAAATCATCTATTTCAACTATGATGGAACCCCCAATTCCCCTAGGATTAAGAAAGCCCTGGAGGAAGTGGTTTCCATATCCTCCAAAATCGTCGTCCCTGGCTTCTATGGGGTATATCCCGATGGCACCTACCACCTATTCTCCCGTGGCGGCAGCGACGTGACGGGGTCTTTGCTTGCCCAGGCCTTGAACGCGGACATCTATGAGAATTGGACCGACGTGTCCGGCTTTTTCGTCACCGACCCCAAAATCGTCGAGAACCCAAAGCGCATCAAGGAGATCTCCTACGCCGAATTAAGGGAGCTTTCCTATATGGGGGCCAATGTGCTCCACGAGGAGACCATCTTCCCGCTTCAGGAACTAGATATCCCGATTAACGTAAGGAACACCAACCACCCAGAGGAAGGCGGGACGATCATCTCGGCCTCCCCAAAAGACAGAGAGCAGGTGATCACGGGCATCACCGGGAAAAGGAACTATTCCTCGATCACGATCATCAAGAAGAGCCGCTTTTCCAAACTTGAGGCCATGAAGGAGGTTTTGGAGATCTTCTCTAGGTATGGGGTTGAGGTGGAGCATATGCCCTCTAGCATCGATACCTTCTCTTTGATCATCGATAACGAGAAGTTCCATAAGCATCTATATGAGACGATCGCGGAGATCAAAAAGCTTCCGGAAGTAGAGGAAGTGATCGTCGAAAGTGGGATCGCCCTAATCGCGATCATCGGTAGGAACATGGCCACCAAAACCGGCATGAGCGCCAAGCTATTCTCCGTATTCGGGGAGAACAAGATCAATATCAAGGTCATCGCCCAGGCCTCGCAAGAGCTCTCTATCATAGTAGGGGTGGACGATAACGACTTCACCCGCGCCATCAAAGCCATATACGCTGCCTTAGTGAAGTAATTCTCCTGTCTTTATTTTCTTTAATCTAAATGCAATATTTGCACTTTTCATATTATCTACATAGTTTTAAAATATCGAAGAAATAGGAAATAGATATTTATGACTTTGAAGGAAATACGCAAAAATTGCAGTTTGACCCAAAAGGAAGCATCCTCCTATATCGGCATGCCCCTTCGTACTTATGTCCTATATGAAAAGGATGAGGAACACGCGGATAAGCTTAAACTCGAAAGGATGAAGGAAAGGCTATTAGAGGCCGCTAGCAAAGACACTTCCATTCTTAAAGGTAAGGTTTTGCTTATCACAGGCGGGACGGGAAGCTTTGGCCATGCCGTCGTCGATAGGTTTTTGAATACCGACATCAAGGAGATCCGCATCCTTTCCCGCGACGAGAAGAAGCAAGACGACATGAGGAAGAAATACGCCAACCCGAAACTAAAGTTCTATATCGGCGATATTCGCATCTATGAATCGATCATCGATGCCTTTAGGGGCGTTGATTACGTGTTCTCCGCGGCCGCCTTAAAGCAAGTCCCTAGCTGCGAGTTCTATCCGATGGAGGCGCTTCGTACCAACGTCATAGGGCAGGATAACGTCATCACGGCCTCGGTAAGAAACCACGTAAAGAAGGCGATATTCCTTTCCACCGACAAAGCCGCCTATCCAATCAACGCGATGGGCATCTCCAAAGCCTTCATGGAGAAGGAAGTGATCGCTAGGAGTAGGCAGTTACTAGAAGGGGACACGGTTCTCTGTCTGACCCGTTATGGCAACGTCTTGGCCAGTAGAGGCTCGGTCATCCCGCTATTTTTGGAACAGATCAAGGAAGGGAAACCCCTAACGATCACCAATCCCAACATGACGCGTTTTATGATGACCCTAGAAGACGCGGTAAACCTAGTCCTATATGCCTTCGAACATGGCGAACAGGGGGATCTATTCGTGCAGAAGTCGCCTTCGGCCACAATCGATACCCTTGCTAAGGCCGTTTTGGAATTAAAACAAAGCGAGGTCGGCATCACCTATATCGGGACGCGCCATGGCGAAAAGCTATTCGAGACATTGGTGACGGCCGAAGAGATGCTAAAGGGCGAAGACAAAGGCGACTTCTATTGCATCAAAAGCGATAACCGCGATTTGAATTACGATAAGTATTTCTCTATCGGCAATAGGGAACTTGACGTTGGCGAGTCCTATACCTCCCATAACGCAAGTCGCCTAAATAAGGAAGAACTTAAGGCGCTATTATCGAAACTAGAGGTATTCGGAGGGGATATCCCCTGCCACGAATAGAAAAAGATGAAGGTCCTTATCACCGGCATAAAGGGTTTTTTGGGTAGAAGCCTCTCTTCATCTCTATTGGAAGAAGGGGTAGAGGTTTTCGGATTCGATAAGGGCGATGGGTTGTCCCTATTGGAAACCTATATCAAAGAGGCTTCCTATATCTATCATCTCGCCGGGGTCAACCGTCCCGAAAGGAAAGAGGAATTTAGGGAAGGAAACGTCATTTTCACCAAGACCCTAGTGGACCTCACCAAGAAGAATAACCCCAACGCGGTTATCGTCTACGCAAGCTCGATCCAAGCGGAACTAGATAACGATTATGGTAGGTCCAAGCTAGAGGCCGAAAGGATATTGGGGGAAAGCGGATTATCCATAAGGATCTACCGCCTTTCCAATGTCTTTGGCCCAGGATGTAGGCCTAATTACAACTCGGTGGTCGCGACCTTTTGCGATAACCTTTCCCTTGGGAAACCCTGTTTCATCAGGGACAGGGATTACGTGGTCCCCTTCCAATACGTGGAAGACGTATGCGGATATTTTAAAAGCGAGTTAGGCGAGAAGAAGGAAATAAAATCCTTTAGGTATGTCTATCCCATCTATGAGTGTAGCCTAGGTCACCTTTATGAATTGCTTACTCGATTCAAGTCGGAAATAGAAGGGGAGAACCATCTTCCTTTGATAGGGAATGGCTTCGAATTAAAGTTGTTCAAGACCCTTTGTTTCTATTTAAGGGACGCGACTTTGCCTTATAACAAGGCTAAGGACGAAAGGGGCTATTTCGAGGAGATCTATAAGGACAAGCGATACGGCCAGATCTCCATCAACATGGCCTACCCCCATATCGAAAAAGGCGGCCATTACCATACGAGGAAAAAGGAGATTTTCCTCACTTGCATCGGCAATTGCCTCATCAAACAAACCCATATCGAAACCGGGGACACCATCATGGACGAGGTAAGCGGGGATAAGCCAAAAAGGGTTAATATCATCCCCTATTATTCCCATACGATAGAAAATCTAGGCGATATCCCCTCCTATACCTTGATGTGGATATCGGAAATCTATGATAAGGACAACCCGGACACCATCCGAAAATAAAAAAGCAAAAGAAGGAGAAAAAAAGACTATGGCAAATAGACTTAGGCTCATGACGATCCTTGGCACGCGCCCAGAGATCATCAGGCTATCGGAAACCATCAAGGCCTGCGATAGATTCTTCGACCATATCCTCGTCCATACCGGACAAAACTATGACTATGAACTCAATGAGGTCTTCTTTAAGGATCTCGGCTTAAGGGAACCCGATTATTATCTAGGGGTGGCCGGAGGCGACCTAGGCGAGACCATGGGCAACGTGATCTCTTCTAGCTATAAGCTAATCAAGCGGATTAAGCCCGATGCCATCCTTATTTTGGGCGATACCAATAGCGCCTTGTCCGCGATATCCGCCAAAAGGCTTAAGTGCCCTATCTTCCATATGGAGGCGGGCAATCGGTGCGAGGATTGGAACGTCGCGGAAATGACTAACCGCACGATCGTCGACCATATCTCCGACGTCAATCTCCCCTATACCGATAACGCTAGGAGGCATCTATTGGAGGAAGGGATCGACGAGAAGACGATCTTCGTGACGGGTTCGCCCATGAAGGAAGTGCTTTTCGCCCATAAAAGGGAAATCGAAGATAGCGATGTCTTATCTAGACTGGGGTTAGAGAAGAAACGCTATATCGTCTTATCCGCCCACCGCGAGGAGAATATCGATGACGAATCCAATTTCCTAAGCCTTATGAACGCGGTCAATAAGGTCGCAAGGACCTATAAGATGCCCGTGATCTATTCGACCCATCCAAGAAGTAAGAAGCAGATCGAGGAAAGGGGTTTCGTATTCGATCCCCTAGTCAAGTCGATTAAGCCTTTAGGGTTATTCGATTACTGCAAACTCCAAAAGGAAGCCTATTTGGTGCTTTCCGATTCTGGGACCCTTACGGAAGAAAGCGCCATATTGTCTTTCCCCGCGGTTTTGATCCGTACCTCCACCGAACGTCCGGAAGGGCTAGACGCCGGGACGATCGTAATAGGCGGGATAAAGGAGAGGGACATACTCCGGGCAAGCGAACTCGCGGTAGCGACTTTCGCCTATAGGAAGATGTCCCCTAGCCCCTATTATCAAGAAAGCGAAGTCTCCATGAAGGTCGTCAAGATCATCGAAAGCTACGCCAAGATTATCGATATGCTCACCTGGCGAAAACGCGATTAATCGATACACGTCTCCCCTATTTTGTCGCCTCTTGCCTTCCTGATGGTGGCTTTTTGAAATGTTTTGCCCCCTATTAGAAACTTCGTAGTTGGAATATACTTATTCCAGCATGAACAATCAGAAGATACTCTATTACCGTCTCTCAGCCCTAATCCGCGTTAAGGGGAAATACCTTTTGGTGAGGGCCGTAAACGATGATGGAAGCGGCAAATCCGGTTACCATCTCCCCGGCACCAACATGACCGATTTCTCACCCAAAAAGAGATTGGCCTCCTATTTCTCCGCCTATTTCGATGGCGATGTCGAGGTTAGGGGCGGATTAGAGCCCATAGAAAGGGCGCCAGACGTCCTCTATACCTTTCTTTGCGTAGAGAAGAAACCCTTGCTTTTCCCCGAGGCCAACCTCGATTACGGTTTCTTCTCGCCTAAGGAAACCGAATTCATGAACGTCGTATCCGCCGATAGGGTCGCTATGGCCAAGGCCGAGCATTATCTTCCCTTGCTTTTAGGCAAGAAAAGGGTCACTCCCTTTACCCCTGGGGAAGTCGATAAGGTCGACGCGATGATCAGGTCGCTACACTATTTCCATCCCCGTATGCCACTAGAGGAGGCCAAACAATTCGAGGACCTCGCCAATAGCGAAATCTCCTATAAAAAACTCCTTGGCGCCTATAAGTTCCTGCTTGAGGAATTCGATTTGAACTATTTCGAATTCGTCGATCGCCCCTCCAAAAAGCGGAAAGACCCTTCCGATCTATGATTCGACTTAGCCTAAACCTATTCTTTTCGTTTTCGAAGAATCTATCCGCGGATTCTTCTTTTGACGTTATGGGGGAACGTAGATGAATATTTTTTACCGCGCCTACGCCAGAACCTTCCAGTTCCTTTTGCGGTATGGTGGGAAACTTCTTAGATACGATGAACCCAAAAGGCTAAATTCGCCTGAGGAGATCGTTTCCTTCCTTAAGGAAAATGGGTGTTCCCATATCTTTTTGGTAAGCGGCAGAAGCACCTTTGCCTCTAGCGCATCGCATAATGTCATCTCTTCTATTCTAGATAAGGGCATAGCCATCGAAACCTATTTGATGCAATCCAAGGAGCCAAGTGTCGAGGAATGCAAAAGGATGGGTGAGCTCTACCTTAAGGCGAGTTGCGATTCCATTATCTCCATTGGCGGAGGTAGCCGCATCGACGCGGCCAAATCCCTTGCCCTCCATCTAGCCTATCCCGATAAGGACATGACCGAATTTAGAGGCGCTTTGAAAGTGCATAGGAAATTGCCTGCTCATATCGTTATCCCCACTACCGCGGGCTCGGCCTCGGAAGATTCGATCTCGATGGTTCTAACCGATGAAGGAAAAGGCGACAAATTCGCGATTTCCTCGCCCTATTTGCTTCCTTCCGCCTATTATTTCGACGCCACTTACCTTTTGGAAATCCCCCATAACCAGGGAAGCGAAAGCGCGATGGATGCCTATACCCATAACCTAGAGGCCTATCTAGGAAGCGCCTTATCCAAGAAGGATAGTAGGCTAGCCGTTAAGGCGATCTCCACTCTAGATACAAAAATCGAGACCTTCTATTGCTCCTCTAGAAGCAAGGAGGTCGCTTTGGAATTATTCGAGGCGTCAAGGATCGGCGGGTATTGCTTTTCTAGGGGCTACGTCGGCTATGTCCATGCCCTTGCCCACGCCCTTGGTGGCAAAACCCATCTAAGCCATGGCAAACTCATCGCGGTTTTATTGCCCTACGTCCTTATCGCCTATAGGAAAAACGCCTATAAAAAACTCGCCTATCTTTGCGATACCCTCCATCTTTTGGATAAAAAAGCCTCAAAGGAAGAGAAGGCCAAGACCTTTATCGGCCATATATTCGCAGTTGAGGCAAAACTACGCATCCCTCCTAGCATTGGCGTCAAACTAAGCGAAAAGGATATCGACGAAGTGGTGGACCACGCCTATAGGGAAGCCAATCCCTTTTATCCCGTCCCGAGGATATTGAATAGAGTTGAGTTGAAGAATGTCGTTATGGAGGCGAATAGGTAAGCTTTATGGAAATCAAGAAAACCTCCTTCGATGGAGTCACTTACTTTAGCTTAAAAAACAAAGTCGGCTTGGAATTGACCGTCTGCGAGATCGGGGCCTCCATCTATGAGGTCAAATATCGTGGCAAGGTCATGACCCTTACCCCGGTCGACAAAAGCCATTTCTATAGCAGTGGGCTAAAATACGGCAAGTCCGTCGGCCCGATCGCCGGAAGGATAAAAAACGGTGAGATCGAGGTAGATGGCAAACCCGTCACCTTGCCCCACAATGAGGGCAATAACACCTGCCATAGCGGCCTTGCTAGCTTCGATAGCAGATGCTTTAAAGCCGAGGTGATAGAGGAAATAGGGCAGACGTGTATCCGTTTTTCCCTTCATTATGAGGCCAACGAATATTATCCAAATAACGTCGATTTCGTTATCGACTACATTCTTCTAGAAGAAGAGGCGACGTTTAAGATCGTCACCAAAGCGACCCCAGAACTAACCTCCCCCATCAACGTGGTCAACCATTCCTATTTCGTCTTGGGGGAAGGCGATATCCTTTCCAGCAAACTCTATATCGACGCGGATAACGTCGCGACCTACGATGAGGATCTGCTAATAAAGGGAATCGCCAAAGTCGATGAGGTCACTGACTTCAAAGACCTTAAGCCGATCGCCAAGTTTATCGATGAGCCATGTCTAATGGGCAGCAAACTTAAGGGCTATGACCATTGCTATTACCTAAATAGGCGCGATGGGGTGAAGCTTATGATGCAATCCCCCGAATTCGTGCTCGAACTTGATACCACCGCCCCCGCCATCCAGATCTATTCCTCCAATTACGCGGAGGAGGAAGGGCTTCTTGATAGCGGCTACCCGATCCATCCTAGATGCGGCTTGGCCATCGAACCCTGCTCTTATCAAGGTAACCTCAAGGCCATGGAAGTGGAAGGAGGGAGCACGCGGGAAATAGAGACCTCCTACCATTTCGTAAGCCGAAGCGACTTTAGGGAAGCATCCGCGGAAATGGCGGTCGCCTCCCTTATCGAGTTCTTTGCTATCCACGACCTAATCGAAGAGGAGAATAGGACCTATCTCCATAACATGGTCCTCCACCATCTTCGCCTTCCTTCTCCCTATACGGGGAAACTAGATAGGACCCATCTAAAATCCATGATGGTCCCCGAGGATATCCTTCCCCCAATCAAGAATAGGCTCCTCGAACTAGGTTATGAAGAAGAGGAGGCGAGTAGGGAACTGGCCTTTATCCTTGGATTAATCACCCCATCCCCAAAGGAAGTGATGGAAAGATTCAAGGAAATCTATAAGACCTCTTCGGTTGACGCCACCGAATACCTATATGGGCTTTGCCTAAGAAACGGCTACGTCGAAAAGGAGAAGGTCGACCGCAATATCTTCTATAGGGCGAGGTTCCATGACGGCCCTGAGATCGAGACTTCGATCAACCTCTCCAAACCCGAGAAGGACAATAGGGAAATCGCCAAGGCATTAACCCAAAAGCCCTCTGGCTATCCCCCTTGCGTACTTTGCTATGAGAATATCGGCTTTGGCGGCGATGAGACTAGGGCCCCTAGGGGCAACCTCCGCTTTGTGCCGGTGATCCTAAGAGGCAGGAAGTGGTATCTGCAATATAGCCCCTATGGGTATTTCGATAGGCACTGCATCCTTTTTAGCGAAGAGCATTGCCCGATGGAAATAAGCGAGGAGATATTCTTATCGCTACTAGAATTCACCGATAGGTTCCCCCATTATTTCATCGGTAGCAATAGCGATATGCCCATCGTTGGGGGCTCCATCCTCAACCATGAGCACTTCCAAGGCGGCAAGGAGATATTGCCTCTTCTGCGCGCGCCCATAAAAAGGAAGATCGAAACCTCCGATTATGGCGCGGAGCTATTCGAGGTCGATTTCTACCA
>JAILEX010000033.1 GCA_024687185.1 Bacilli bacterium
TCCATTATACATCCTAAGTCCATCCTATAGATATGCCTTAGAGGCGTGCTGCGTAATAAATGTAACCGGGTTTATCGAGTCCTTAATCACCTTTTTTGCTTCGCAAGACTTCGTGATAGACAAGGCAAGGGATGATCCCAAGCAAGATCGAGGAGATAAAGACCACCGCGAAATCCCAATCGATGAAAATAAGGGCCAAGACGTATCCGAGGAGCGCAGACAAAGCAATGGCGATGGAGGAGAAGGAATTGACCTTCTTCCAAGCCCTGTCGCTAAAAAGGGTGAAGTTGCTCCTAAACCCGAATAGGGGGTTACGCGAATTGAAATGGGGATGGGTGAATGGGGCTACGCTTGCAATTAGAGCCAATGTCCCCGCGACCAGAAGGTTCATTAAGGCGGTCGCGCCTAGATTATGGTCTTTGATCATCAATATGGACAAAACGGTGGCGACGGCAATCAAAACGATGTCTACGCCTAAGGCGATTGACTGGACCATCAGCTTATAGGAGGAGTACTTTTTGCTTTTCTTGCCATATATCCTACTGGATATGGTCAATATCACCCCAAGGGCGACGGGAACTAGGTTAATAAGCAACGTATATTTGCTACCTAGCGTCTCATTCCCCTTTCCATCGAAGTGGGAAACGATCTCCGGGGTGGCCACAAATAGGAGCGCGATCGCCAATAAGGCTCCAAGCGATAAGAGGATTAGGCTAATGATAAACACTTTCTTCGCGCGCCTTTCTTGTTTTACCTCAGCGCTAGTGACGACTTCTTTGTCGCTATCGATAAGGTCGGCAATCGAACAATCCAAGATCACGCAAAGCCTTTTGACCGTTTCGAAGTCCGGTTCGTTGATGCCTTGTTCCCATTTCGAGACGGATTGCCTGGCGATGCTAAGCCTAGAGGCGATTTCCTCTTGGGTATAGCCCTTCGCCTCACGCAGGGCTTTTAGTTTGTCGCTAAATTTCATAATGAGCTAACGACCTCCTTGTGGCTATATTGTTTCTCTCTCACCTAGTATTGTAACGAACTTGTGGCGCACCTTAAAGGTGCTACTTAGTAGCAATGCCCTTTTTTATAGACAAAAGGAAAAGGCACGCGCCTTTGCTCATGCCCTAATATCTAATGGTGGCGGAGGCTTAGGGATTCGAACCCTAGCTGGGCTATGCACCCACTATCGGTTTTCAAGACCGACCCCTTCAGCCGCTTGGGTAAGCCTCCACAAAAAATGGTCCTCCCGACTGGGTTTGAACCAGTGACCTAGCGATTATAAGTCGCTCGCGCTAACCTCTACGCTACGGGAGGGCACTTGATTATAGGATGGCGGGGGCAGGAATTCATCTCTTTTTTTCCTAGGGCGGGGATGGATTCCCTCCTAGTGCCACTAGGCTTCTTGGCCTTCTTCCCCGTCTTTCTTTTTCCTATGGATCAGCGAGTAGCCGTATTTATTGGAGAAGGCCGCCATCAAGATCAATACGACGATGGTTTCGATGGGCTGGGAAATCACAAAGGAGATCCAGATGCCATCTCCCCCTAGCCCCAAGGGGAGAAGCTCAAGAAGAAGCAATTCGATCACAAATAGCCTGCCCACCGATATTAGGCAAGAGACAAGGGCGTTATTTAAGGCGGTGAAGAAGGCGCTGCCAAACATCGATATGCCTAGGAAGAGATAGCTAAGGCCATAGATCCTAAAGGCGTATATCGTCAAATCGAACAAGGCCTGGTCATAGCCAACATAGGCATAGCAAATAGGATAGGCGAGGCTTTCCGCCAAGATGACCTCTATCACCCCAAAGCCTAGATATAACAGCAGACTCTTCCTAAGAAGAGAGGATAGTTCCTCTTTGTTTTTGGCCCCAAATTGGTAGGAGATCTTAGGGCAGACCGACATCGAAAAGCCGATGAAGGTGGCCGCGAAGATAAGCCATAAGTAGGCGATGACCCCATAGGCGCTTACCCCGTTTTCCCCATAATAGTCCATTAAAAGGGCGTTGATGAATATCGTTAGTATCGATACGGCGGCGTTGGTGATGAATTCGCTTAACCCGTTGCCCATCATCCTTAATATGGGGCGGAGCGCGAATATGCCAGGGCGAAGAAGCAGGGGCGACTTGTTCCTTTTGCAAAAATATAGCAAAGGCAATAACCCGCCTAACACCTGCCCGATGACCGTCCCTATCGCGGCCCCCACTATCCCCATGCCCAGTCCCGCGACGAAGATCGCGTCGAAGGCGATGTTGGATATTCCCGCCCCGACTGTGACGATAAAGCCTAGACGCGGGTTCTCGGCGACGTTGAAGAAGTTCTGGAAAAGGTTTTGCAGGTTAAAGAAAGTGACCCCGATGCAAAGGATGCGCCCATATTCGATGCAATAGGGTAGCATTGCCTCATCGGCCTTCATGAAGAGGAGGATCTGTGGCAAGAAAATATAGGTTATGGTGGATAAGACAATCCCTAGGACGGTGCAAGAGAGGACACACAAAAAGAAGTAGGCATTCCCTCTTTTTATATCGCCTTCCCCGAATTTTTTGGCCACTAGCGCAGCGCCCCCGCTTCCCATCATGAAGCCGATCGTGCCGATCAACATGATGACGGGGTAGACGAAATTGACCGCGGCAAACTGGGTGGAGCCGCCATAATTGGAGACGAAGAAACCATCGAATAGCGAATAAACGCTGACGGCGATCATCATGAGGATGGAAGGAAAGGACTTGGTGAGCAAGCCGCGGTATGTGGCCTTCTCGCCAAGGTGGGACTTGTTTTCCATGGCGCTATTTTGCTCTTCCATATCTCTTTCCCCCCTAGAGCCTTTAAAAAGGCTAGGCGAAGCGTATTATAATGATAGAAGGGCCCTAACTCCATATGCTTTGGGGCCATTGGCCCATAAGAAGGGAAGATTATGCAAAGATTCGGACTTGTCGTCGCGGTGGAGGAAGAAGCCGTAAAGGAGCTTTATGGAAGGCCTTTATGGCAGGAAGAATGCGCTGGCATCCCCTTTTCCATGTACTCTAGGCACGATAAGGAAATCATAATGGCCTGCACGGGCATTGGCACGATCGCCTCTAGCGCGGCGACGGCGATACTAATCGAGAAATACCAGGTCGAGGCCATCCTCAATTTCGGGGTGGTCGGGGCTATGACGAATCGCTTTTCCACCCAAGCCGTGGCCTTTATAAAGGAAGTGGTCGATTACGAATATGACGTTTCCGAGATCGACGCCCTTCCCAAAGGAATGCATGAAGGCTATCTTGGCGTGGCCTTGCCATTAGATGAGCCTTTATTGCATAAGGCAAGGGAGAGGTTCCCCGATATCCCCGTGGCTAGATTGGCTAGCGGGAATTCCTTCCTCGTCGGCGAAAGGAAAATCGCGGTGAACCGCGAATTCGGAGCCGAGCTTTGCGACATGGAACTCGCCGGCATCTATTTTACGGCCTCTAGGGCCAAGATCCCCACCTTCTCCATCAAAGCCGTATCCGATGGCATAGAAGGGGATGGCGAGGAGTTCTACCTCAATAAGAAAAAGGCCTCCTTACTATGTTTGAAGGTGCTTGATTCCATCTTGGAATAGGGGATACCTACATCGCTTTCCTAGGGGGAAAGGGTTATGTCCATCCCCTTTTTCTTTCCTATGGCGCGCATACGTATGAAAGGTTTAAAATCTAACAGTCAAGCAAAAGGTACAAGGGGAAACAATGGGGGATAGCAGTCTAAAAAAACTCCTGGATATGACCGAGCCCTTTCTTTCCGCCTCCATCAAAACGGAATTGAGCGCGAAGGTCGCTTCCTTTGAGGAGGAACGCTCCTTCGACCCCCATAGCTATTTCGCTAGCGGGGGCATCATCGACAAACTGCGCAAGGTCTTGCCATGTTGGTCCTTGACCGAAGGCGAACTCCCCTATATGAAAAAGGAGGAGATCGTTTCCTATATGGCCTCCTTGGAGGAGCTTCGCGATTTCCTTAAGCCCTATTACGAAGATGGCATCAAAGACCTCTCGCCCCTATATAAAAACGAGGAGCTCTATAAGGAAGATAGGCCGGATCTAAGCGACGAGGAGCATGTGCGCATGTTCATGGAGGAGATCTCCTATTGCGCCAAAATCAAAAACCCCTTCCCCTTTAGGATCGATAAACCCACCCCGTTAGAAGAGGATAGCTTCAGGATCCTTAACCCCTACCATAAATTCGACGCGGAGAAATATGAGGATCTGGATTACCCTAACCGCGAATTCACCCTCCCTAGGGCGAAATACGTAAGACTCAAAAGGGAATACGAATCGCGTAGGGAAGAACCTTCTCCTAGGGTGGCCCCCGTTCCCACGCCTTCGCCTAGAGTTAGGGAAACGCGTCCTAGCGATGCCACTAGGGTCAAAGGCAAATCCAAATTCATCGCGATTTTCCTATATATCCTTTTGCCTTTCCTTCTCCTTGGGGGAAGCGGCTATGCCTGCTATAGCTTCCTTCCCACCCTTTATGAGGGCATCTTGTTGTCCAGTGGGATCTCCCTATATATCTATGCGGGCATAGCATTCCTATTTACCTTCCTTGGGGCCTTGCTTAACCAGTTTGTTAAACCCGCGTTGGAGAAAGCGGGGTGGAGCGAGGAAAAAAGGAGTTCCATCAATAGGATTCAGTGCGCCGGGTTTTGGCTCTTCCTAATCCTTTCTAGTTTTTTGCTCGCCGCCTTTATCCCCTATCTAGCCGGTCAGTTCGATTTGGGGAACATGGAGAAGACGGTGGTCCATATCTTCATTAGCGTGGGCTATAGCCTTTTGCTATTCCTCCTTCGCTTGATGAATAAGTCCTATAAAGGCGGCAAATTTTTCTTCCTTCAGCCCATCATCCTACCCTTATTCGTCTCTTTCTCCTACCTAAATGCGATGGAATGGGTATCCGGATCCAACTTCGCTTATCCTTCCCTCATCATCTTCGCCATTCCTTTCGCCTATTTGCTTTTGGATTCGATTATCCCCGCGGCCGGGAAAAGGCTATTCAAGGACTATTATGATCCTAGGGAACCTTCGCCTTTGGTGAGTTACCTCTATGGGTTAGTTGGCTATTTCATCCTCCCCGCGGCCGCCTTCTTGTTGGCATTTGGGCTATTCCACCTTTTCTCCATCGCCTACGCGGCCTTAAAGACCCCCTTCATCGATTACGATGGAAGCGAGGGCATCACGCCATTATTGAGCGATTACCGTTTCTGGATCACGATTGGGCTGATCTTGGTGCCATCCACCATCATCAACGTCTTGGTGAAGAAATGGATGAAGATCCTCCACCGCTTCGGCTTTGATACCTACAATAGGGGCGAAGGGGTCTTAGGTTTCCTTAGGGCCGTATACGCGTCGATATTCTACGTCGGCTTCGTGTTGCTATTGATCTTATATTACCAGCCCATCATGTACCGCGCCCCGAGCGCGGACGTCTCCATGGCCGTCGCCAAGATCATCTTCGCCTTCCTTTGCGGCATCCCCATGTTCATCCGCACCGAAAAAGGGGCACCGGCCTGTTTGAAGCTATTCGCCTCGATGACCCTGTTCGGGCTTATTTTCCACGCGGCGAACCTGATGGCTTTTTCCGATCGGATATTCGTCACCGTCTTGGTGATGGGCGGGGTCGCCTATGTGTTGCCCTATCTTATTTTGACCGCCACGCGCCCTAGTGGCTATGTAGGATAAAAGGGAAGAAGGGGAAGCAAGATGAAAGAAGAGCTCAAACTCAAACTCGTCCCAAACGATTTCTCTCTCCTTTCCCCGCTAGGAGAGGAAAACGAGAAGGACTATATCGCCGACTATAACGGCGCCTATCTCCATGCCCATTTCCTGGAAGAGGGGGAGGAACTAGACGATTTGACCCTCCTTAAGGTCCTTCAAATCGATGCCCCCTCCCTAGATTCCCCCTTATATCTGGCCAGGGACGAAGACAAAAACAAAAACGGGCTTTTGTTCCCCCTCCATCTAGGCGGAAGCTTGGCCTGCCCCCAGGAGGATCTGCCCGAATTCAAGGCCTTCGTGGAGGCGATTTACCTTTCCATTAGGGAATTATGGTCAAGCCGCGTCTATATGGAGATTAGGCCGGAAGACATCTATTTCGAAGGCGGGAAGACCTTTCTAGGCTACCCCTTTAGGACGAGGAAGGACGGGGATATCCGCGATTTGGCCATCCTTTTCGCCTACTTTGGCTTTGTTTCGCTTGGGATGGAAGTCGATTATGAGGACGTTGAGGATAGGATGTCACTAGAAGACCCTTCTTTCCTTGACCAACTAGAGGAAAAGGCCTTTATCCTCTATCTATATTCGGAAGGGGCGACCTTAGAGGACATTAGAAGATACCTTAACGGCACCCTCGACCTGAAATCCAGCTCGGCCCATGGCTTCCTCTTCCTCGAGGAATCCTACATGGATGCCCCTAGCTTAATGGAGGCCTTCCAGGAACATTTCCTAAACGCGATAGAAGTGGTCGAGGGATATGAGGACAACGGGCTTCTTCCCTTCCTCCTCGATAGCGAGCCCCTAAAGGCGGAGATGGCCGAATTCTACCTTATCCATTCTTCCCGCGACCCCTCCCTTGCCTTATTCCAGCTGATCCACCTCTATCTTCCCAAGGCCCACTTCGTATTCGGGAAAAACGATTTCGTCTCGATCACCCATATCGCCAAGGAGATCCAGACCAATTCGCTTTATGCGATTAACCCAAAGCTCCTTGGCAGGGATTTCATCTTCGCGAGTCTGCAGGGCAATGACAACGAGACTCTGGTCGCCAGGAATAAGATCGAAAGGTTATTCGAATCCTATCCTTCCTTACCCTATGACGCCAATAAGGCCGCGATCGCCAATACCTTCAAGAAGAAGGGCTACCTCTATTTCAAAGGACACGAATACACGGTCAAGGAATTCGCCAAGGCCTCTTTAAGGCTTCTTCAAAACGATTTGGGGGCCTCGGATCTTCTTTCCGACCCCCAGGCCTTCCTATCGCTATTCCTGCTTTCCGATGGCTCGATCGAGCAAGAGATCGTGATGCCCCTACTTGGGGAAAGGGACGCAAGAAGGTTTTTGTGCAAACTTAGCGTCATCCTAAATAACGCCCTGCCTTTCTTCCATGAAGGCGATGACATAGAGACCCCCATGGATTTCATTAGGCTATCGAATGAGGCCTATGAAAGCGGAGGCGAGGAGGATAAGGCGTTCTTTAGGGACTTCTTTGCCTCCCCCGATTTGGATTTGATGTGCGATTTATTCCCCAGTAGCGAAGTCCTAAGGGAGGCTAGAAGGGAAGCCGACCCCGTGGAGGCCCTATATTTCCTTAGCGCCCCCTCGCCCAAATATAGGGGCAGGTTCGCCAGCGTCGACGAAGTGGTCAGGTTCGTCCTTTCTAGCGATGACCCAGAATACGAATCGGGCAAGATTGTTGACGATCCCGCCTTCTCTTCCTTCCTTGCCTATTTCTCTAGGCATAAAAAATAGAGGGCTTTTGGAAAAAAAGGAAAAAGCGGTTTCTTTTTTCGGGCCCTAATCATAAGGAATCGATTCTTTATAGTACATCTATAGGAAAAATTGATTACCCTTTTTTTCATTTTCCTTATGTTAGCCATAGGGAAAAATACCTTAAGATATATAAAGCATTTCCGCCTTTTTTGCGTCAAAGAAAGCGAAGATTTCACCGAGAAAAAGCCATAAAAAGAAAGGTTCCATCAAGGCGTTGTCCCGTCAAAAAACTATTTTCAAACTACCTTAGGTTAAGATAATATTTATTCAATAAGATCCGATAAGAAAGGATGAAATAAATAAATGAAATTAGGAACGAAGACTCTTCTGGGCTTTGCTTTCCTTGCCCTCGTTGGCGGCATTGGAACAGGGCTCACCTCTTTCTCTAAACCTCTTGTCGAAACCAAAGCGGACAACGAGGATACACTCTACCTCGACATTTCCGTCACCATCTCGAATTACGATTCCTCCACGATGGCGGCGCCCAAACTCGAATATAAAGCGCACGGCGTCGCGGAATACCAATATTTTACCGATTTGGTGCAAGACTCCACAGACCCCACCCTTTTCACTGGCCAGCTTAGCGGACTCACAGCCCGCGCTGAAATCGCCTTGCATGTCGTCGTCACCCATAACACCTTAGGCGATCTATCCTATTATTATAACACCGAGCACGCCTCGGGCGGCATTTGGAACCATTGGTTCTATGTCGATCCGTTGTGGTATTCGGGGACGCTTGTTTGCTCTGGGGCGGTGGAAGCATCCGATAATTATGCCACCGGCAGCTATGTGTACACCCCATATGCGAGAATCGGCTTCGACGAAGACGGCGATGGCGATATCGACAATACGCGGGTCATCCTCACCGGCAACTATACCTCCAGTGTCCTCTATACCCCAACCCTTTGGCAATTTGGTAAGGAATTCTCCCATTGGAGTATGACTGATGATTTCCAGCACCGCGCAGTAGATCCAAACATGGTGATTCTCGGCGATTTCAACCTTACCGCCGTTTGGACCGACCTAGAAAACACCAAATACATCTATCTTGTTGGCGGCCTCGATGGCGAAAGCAACCCCGTCAGCTGGGCCAACCGCTATATTTATGGAAATGCGGCCGAAGCAGGACACGAAGGATATGGCGCCACCCCCGGTATGGCGATATCCGGATTCATCTCGAATACCGCTAATACCACGGATTGGCGAGAACATTACAGTTTGATCGGCGCCGAATTTGGCGATGGCAGCGTCCCGACAAGGCATGGCGTCGTCTATAGAATCCCCTACTATGAGCGCGATGGCATGACCAAGTTCACCCTCAGCGACCGCACCGACGCCGAAAACCCGGTGACGACCTGCGAAATGCCGCTTGTGGAAAACGGAGGTTATTTCTTCGATAATAGCGCCGAATATCCTTATACCCAGGCGCAAATCACCGCATTTGGCAAAGCGATGAGGACGGTCCTTTATTTCTCTAACATCGTTTTCGGGGGAAGCGTATGCGACCTGGACGCAGAAGACGCCGCGTGGCTTTATGGCGAATATAGCGCTGCATACCAAGCATTAGAAAACGCAGGCCTTTCCACCGCGTGGCTAGACGAATCCCCCGTTTTGACGGTAGTCTCGGCCGAGTATGACATGGAAAATGTCAGACTTGCGAATTTGGCGGTGGAACTGAACAAAGTGGCCAACTCCGACTCCGGTGGGGTTAAAGTCGCGGATACCCCGACACATGGTTATTCCTCTTTCTGGATCATCGCTTCCATAACAGTCGCTTTGGGCGTCACTGCTACCGTTATCCTCGGCATCAAAAGGAAGAGGGACTAACCAAGTATAGAAAAGACATCCCTTAGGGGTTATTGAAAGCCTCTTCAAAAGCGCCGATTTCTAAGATGAGGTCGGCGTTTTTTCGTTAACCCAAAGATAAGGTCCACGCGTAGACCCTTCCCTCGTCAAAAAGGTATGCGAACCTTTTCTAACATAGGCCAAGGGGAAATAGGCCTCTTTTTAAGAGAAAGGGGACCGCTTTGGAAGCTTTAGGCCTTAAATGGTCCCCTATTATATATAAGGATATAGACGCCTAATCTTAGGCCATCCCGATGACCTTGAAGAAATAGTCCGCCATCGTCTCGGCGCTTTCTTTCCTATTTTCCGTTGTGAAGGAACGAAGCAAATCCACGAAAGCCCCTAACATCACGCTTTTGGCCAGTTCCTCGGGCCCGCCTTCCATGAAGGAGGAGGAGTGGTAGATCGCCTCGATTAGGGGATAGGCCTCCTTTTTTAAGGCGGTGACGAAGATATGGCTCGCGTTGCTTTGGAATATGGCGCCTATCAGTTCCTCGTCCTCTTTGAAATGATAGAAGGTATGGACGACGATATGGCGGTAATCGAAGGCGGGGACGCTAGAGAAGTCATGGCCCTCCTCTTTGCTAAGATTAGAGGAAAAGACATGCTCGAAGATATGGTTGCATAGCCCAATCAAAACGTCGTCTTTGCTTTTGTAGTGGGCATAGAAGGTGCTCCTGGCGACTTTGGATTCGGCGATGATGTCGCTTACGGATATGTTCTCATATCCCTTTCTCTTGATTAGGGTCTCCAAAGCCCCGTGGATCGCGTTATAGGTTTTGCTATCGTTTTTTGCCATCTTGGCTTTATTATAGACGAAATCAAACAAAGTGTTCGTATGAATATGGAAAAATATAAGCAAAACGGTATAAATCGAACAAATCTATTTGTTTTGTTTGATTAACCTAGAACAACGTTGCTATACTGATGCGGCATGGACGAACAGCTCGGCCAAATCGCCTTCACCCGCGATGGCCTTATCAAAAAGGATCGGATAAAGGGAATCATCCTTTTGGCGTTCCTTGTTGTTTTGCTGCTTGTTGTTTTCTTCGCTTTGGTCGTTGGTCCTAGTTCCTTATCTATTGGCGATGCGCTAGCCGCCTTATTTGGAAAAGGCACTGGTAGCGCCATAAGGATCATGCAGCAAATTAGGGTCCCTAGGATCTTAGCGGGCATATTGGCTGGGGCCTCCTTATCCTTAGCGGGCGTCATCTTGCAGAGCACCTTGGGCAACATCATGGCCTCCCCCTCTACCCTAGGGGTCACCAATGCGGCCGTATTCGGGGCCAATTTATCGATATTGGTCATAGGGGGAGGGATGCTCGATACCGGCAATAACGCGGCGAATCTCGTGAGTTCGGTCAACCCTTACCTCGCCTCCACGCTTGCCTTTGTCTTCTCCACCATCTCCGTCTTATTGATCTTGGGGCTAAGCGCCTTTAGGAAATATTCGCCTTCCGTGGTCGTCTTATCAGGACTTGCCATCGGGGCGGTTTGGACGGGCCTAACCACCTTGATCCAGTTTTTCTCTAGCGACGTGGGACTTAGCGCCGCGGTCATATGGAGCTTTGGGGATTTGGGCAGGGCCACCTATAGCGATATCATCATCATGGGCGCCTCTTTATTGATCACTTCCATCTTCTTTTTCCTCCTCCGCCACCGCTATAACGCGCTACTTGCCGGGGAAGCCTATGCGAAAAGCCTTGGGATAACGTAGCTATGGTCGTGCCCTAGTATCTTCCTAACCGCGTGGGGGCAGATGATGCCGATGAAGCCGATTAAGCCGATCCTAGATACCGAAACGGCGACTAATAAAGAAGCTAGCAATAGGGATAGGAAACGGAC
>JAILEX010000063.1 GCA_024687185.1 Bacilli bacterium
GCTTTATAAGCCTGTCCCGCAAGCATCCTTAGCCCTCCAACGCCAATTAATCCAAGGGATTGCGCTTCCTGAACCAAGAGCGATCTAAGCGGATTATAAATAACGTCAACAACACCTTCTAAATGGGAAAATTGAGACAAATTTATGGGTTTCGCATGGTAATTCGGCGACATTCCAACAGGGGTGGCGTTCAAAACGATTTGGATCTCGTCGCCCAATCCATATAAGTCGTCATAGCTGATGCATCCAGGTTTTTCATCTCTAGATACAATTAGGATCTTTTTTGCGCCTAGCGAAGAAATAACGGCATAAGAGGTCTTTGAAGTCCCTCCGGTTCCTAGAATCGCAACGGTTTTTCCTTTAATCGATATGCCCGATTCCTCTATTAGCGTTTTTAACCCATAGAAATCGGTGTTATACCCTTTTAAAACCCCATTGTTATTCACAATAGTGTTGCATGCGCCAATTTTGTCAACGGATTCATCGACTTCATCTAGATAGGGAATAACGGTTTGCTTATAGGGAATCGTTACGTTTACACCTTTGAATTCCTTCTTTTTGAAAAAAGAGGCCAATTCTTTTTCATCCAAATCGAAAAGCTCATAGCCATAATCCCCAAACTGTTGGTGCAAAAATGGGGAGTATGAGTGTCCTAAAGGATGTCCAACTAAGCCAAATTTCATAATTTTCTTAGAGAGTTTTCACCGTTTTTCATTTCGAATAGATCAGCAATCACAAAAGAGGTCATGGCCCTTATAACGGGACAAATTCGCCTAATGATCGCGGGATCATGGCGCCCTTCAATATTAAGGTCCACGTTTTCTTCTTTCGCCAAATCCACGCTTGTTTGCTTCTTATATATGGAAGGCGTTGGTTTGATGGCAAGTCTAAACACGATGGGTTCGCCATTGGCTATTCCGCCATTAATGCCGCCATTATGGTTAGAAAGCGTCCTAACCTCGCCTTCTTCATATGCGTATTGGTCGTTTAACGAGGAGCCTTTTCCTTCTTTGAAGGCGAATCCTTCTCCGAACTCGATGCCTTTGACTCCGCCTATAGCGAAGCATGCTTCGGATAGTTTTCCTTCAACGGAAGAAAACCATGGCTCGCCTAGTCCAAACAAATTGCCAATGACGCAGACTTCGATAACTCCACCGATCGAATCTCCTTCTTTGCCCGTTTCTTCTATCTTCTTTTGCATTAGCTCGCCTTTTTCTCTAGAAATGGTCGGGAAGGCAGTGCGATTTAGGTCTTTCAGGACAAACAAAGACGATTTTTCCAAGGGGAAGTCTTCGATTCCGCCACATTCTTTGATGCGGACGAAGATCTTTATGCCTTTTGCTTCCAGCGCGTCGATAACGATGGCGCCCAACGCAACTAGCGGCGCGGTAACCCTTCCAGAAAAATGGCCGCCGCCCCTATAATCGGAGAAACCTGCGTATTTTTCCCTAGCGACATAGTCGGCATGGGAAGGACGAGGAATGTCCTTAAGCTTTTCGTAGTCAGAAGAATGGGTGTTGGTATTAGGAATCAAAACGGTGATAGGCGCGCCCGTGGTATATCCATTAAATATGCCAGAGACGATTTGGTAATTATCCGCCTCCACCCTTTGTGTCTCGCCTTTTCCTTGCGGCCTCCTTTTGGAAAGCAAGTCTTTTATCGATTCGTCATTGATTTTGATGCCGGCGGAAAGCCCATCTAGCACAGCGCCGACATATGGGCCATGGGATTCGCCAAAAACGGTTACCTTAACCTTTTCGCCTAAGGTGTTGCTCATACCTTACCCTCCTTAATCCAGGTTTCTATTTCCTCAAAGGGGACGTCTTTTATCGTAAAGGTTCCTATCTTCTCACACAAAACGACGGAAACCCCGTTTTTGTTTTTCTTCTTATCGCGCTTGATTGCATCTAGGACCGCTTGCCTATCAAAACGGTATTGAGTAGGCATCTTATAGGAGGACAAAAGCCCCCTAAGCCTATTTTTGACCTCGCCTTGCGTAATTAGGAGCATTCCAAGACTTATGGCTTCACCATGGAGCAACGCGCCCCCGGATGTGCTTTCTAGGCCGTGCCCTATCGTATGGCCGAAATTAAGGGTCTTCCTAAGGTGGGCTTCTTTGGGGTCTTTCTCAACGACATAACGCTTCAAGGAAAGGGCCTTCCTCACGACTTTTTCAAAATCCAAATCGTCAAAGGAAGTGGTTTCGAAATAACGGAAGAACTCTTCGTCAAAGGTAGCGGCCATCTTAATCGCCTCGGCCAAGCCGGCCTTAACCTGTCTTTGGTCTAAGGTCTTAAGCGTATCGACGTCGATTAGGACGCCTATTGGATTATAGAAAGCCCCGACGATGTTCTTATATCCGCCAAAATCTATCGCGGTCTTTCCGCCGATTGAAGAATCGACCTGGGACAATAAGGTGGTGGGGATGTTGATCCATTTTATCCCCCTATTGTAAATGGATGCGGCAAAGCCACCCATATCGCCGACGACCCCTCCGCCAAGGGTAATTAAATAGGAGTCCCTTGGAATGGAATTTTCGGCCAAAAACGCTAGAATTCCCTGTAAAACAGAGATATTTTTATTGCTTTCGCCTTGTTCGAACTCATAGCTTAAGGCGTTCAAAAAACCCTTCTTCAACGCGTCTTTATGTATCTTTGGAACGCCTGTATCGGAGACGATCACAACGCTTGCGTTATCGGGAATTTCGAATATTTTGGAGACATTTCCTAAGGAGTCTTTTTCGAAATGAATCGGATAGGAAGGAAAGCCTTTTACATGCATCGTGGACCCATCCTCCATAAGGCTTCGTTGATAGTCCTTGGAGACCTCCATCTCGGCTTTGAGGAAGGAG
>JAILEX010000071.1 GCA_024687185.1 Bacilli bacterium
TGATCACGGGCCAGGTTCCTTTTGACGGCACTGACCCAGAAGAAGTCGCTTTGAAGCAAATCAAGAAGCGCTTCATTGAGCCGAGCAAGATTATTCCTTCCATCCCGAAGTCGATTGACCGCATCATCATCACGGCTTGCCGAAAGCGCCCTGATGAGCGTTATATCTCCGCCGAAGCGATGCATCAGGCCATCCTTTCGGCGATCAACGACAAAGAGAACTTCAAGGAGCGCAGATCGATCCTCTCGCGCATCTTCGGATTCAAATAAAGACCTATGATCCTATCCCCTTCGATCCTCAACTGCGATTATTCCAACCTGACCGGCGAGCTTCAAAAAGCCTACGAATCAGGCGCGGAATTCATCCATCTCGACGTGATGGATGGCGTTTTCGTTCCTTCCAAGGGCCTCATCCAAGAGGAGATGGTCGCTAGGGTCAATGGGCAATTCCCACTAGTCAACGACGTCCATTTGATGGTCGTCCATCCTTTGAAGCGAGTGAAGGCATTCGCCGAAGCGGGGGCCAACATCATCACCTTCCACGTCGAGGCGTATCATCGCCCCTCGATGATCAAGAAAACGATCGAACTCATTCATTCTTGCGGCTGCCGGGCTGGCATTTCCTTAAAGCCTGGGACCCGCGTGGAAGCGCTTGTGCCATATTTGCCACTTGTGGACTTAGTCCTTGTGATGTCGGTTGAGCCAGGAGCGGGTGGCCAGTCTTTCATGGAAGAGGCGTTACCGAGGATCGCGTTCCTTGCTAACCGCAAGAAAGAGCATGGCTACCATTACCTCATCGAGGTCGATGGGGGCATCGTGTATGAAACCGGCAAAAAGTGCGCGGAAGCGGGGGTCGAGGTCCTCGTCTCCGGCTCCTATCTCTATCATAGCGACGACTTCAAGGGTCGGGCGGAAGGGCTGATCGCGTTATGAAGGCCCTGTTAATTGCCGCGGCCATCGCGCTTCCCTTCATCTTTGCCATCGCGGTAGGGGTGGGGAACCTGCTTTTCATGAAACGGAACGAGAAGCCGTATTCGTTCCTTCGTTATTTCCCGTTTGAGCTGATTCCTTTGAATTCGCCACAGCGGGCGCTTGGCTATTTTTCGATCATCTTCTATGCCTTAGTGAATGCTGGGCTTCCCTTCTTGGCCTTATTCTTAAAAGACCAATACACGAACATCTATGGCCTCATCGTTTTCTTAGGCGTCCTTAATGTCGTAAAAGAAGCGGCGATGGTGGGCTTATTCTTCGTGCCGGCGTATCACTTCAAACCGCATCTGATTTTGACCGTCGCCTATTTCTGCGCGGGGCTGCTCTTTGCTTCCGTCACGTCCATATTGTTCGCCAACCTCAACGTCTTCCAGTCCGTCTATAGCGTTTCCTTCCTCGTTTGCGAGGTCGTCTTAGGCGTTATCTTATTAGGCTTATTGCTTAACCCCAGGCTAGCGCGTTGGACGGAGCTCAAATCGGTGATGGAGGAAGATGGCTCAATGTCCACCTATCGCCCAAAGCCCTTCGTTTTAGCCTTCTCCCAGTGGCTTGCGATCGCCCTTGATTGCCTGATGGTCGTCCTTTATCTCTTGGGCCTATTCTTCTTCTCCATCCTTTAATAAGGATAATAGGGGAATCCAAAGCGCAAAAAAGACCAGCGGGCTTCGCTGGTCATTTCTTTTTTTGGCTCTGTAACATCTAAGGTGGTTGCCGAAATTGACCAACCACCTTGTGGGTTACAGCTTTTTCGTTTTTAAGGAATGAAAAAGGCCTCCTTTGTTAGACTTCATTTGGTCAAAGAAATCACATGAAAGGAGACCATATGAATGATAACGCTTTTTTAATGGCCTTTGGCATGAAACCAGAGAACTTTGAAAGGACCGAGGGGCCGCTGACATCAGACGACGGCATCATCTACGAGGGATGGGAGGCGAGGAAGTCCGGGCTAAAGTGCCCCGCTTGCCGATCCGGCGCCTACATAATCCACAACCGCTACATAGCCAACATCCGCCTAAGGTCGAACATCCTCAAGACCGAAATCCTCATCTGCCATAGGATCCGCTATGTGTGCAAGGACTGCGGCAAGACGTTCACGATGCCCCTTTTGGGGGCGATGGTGGGGAGGGGACTCACGTACGAGGAGAGGGCGACGATGCTCGCCGAGCTCAACGGGGGCGACACTTTCGCCAAGGTTTCCGAGAGGCACGGCGTGTCCAAGACCGAGGCCGTGAGGATGTTCGACGAGGCCTATCCCGAGGTCATTAGGAAGCCGTTGCCGAAGATCCTCCTCATAGACGAGTTCAAGTTCCATTCCAGGTTTTCGAAGTACGCGTGCCATTTGGTCGACTTCGAGAAGTCCAACACGGTGGACGTCATACGCTCTCGCCAGAAGGCCTACCTAGACGAATACTTCGGCGCCATCGGGCAAAACGAGAGGGATAGGGTCAAGGCCCTCGTCACCGACATGTACGACGAATACGCCCATTTGTCCAAGCGCTGGCTCGCCCACTCCAAGGTCATCGTCGACCGTTTCCACGTGGTGAAGCAGCTGACGGAGGCGGTGAACAAACTCAGGGTCATAGCCATGTCCAAGAACGAGAAGGACACCCTCGCCTACAACTTCATGAAGTCCCATTGGAGGCTGTTCCTCATGAGGAAGGCCTACGTCCCAGACAAGTTTTACACGAGGAAGTCCGACGGCCTCGCGATGCACTACGACGACCTTCTGCGGTATTGCCTCCTCAAGGACACCGACCTCCGGAACGGATACGACTGCCTCCAGGACCTATATAGGTACATGAGGACAGAGGATCTCTTCTCGACCGCCGTCGCGAACATAGAGTTCATCGCCCAAAAGCTCGCAAACTGCCAGTGCCCGATCCTGACCAAGGTATCCGACACTTACATAAAATGGAAGATCGAGATCGCGAGGGGGCTGGCGAAGAACGAGTTCGGAATGGTTCTCACCAACGCCAAAATGGAGGCCTCGAACAACGTTGCCCAGACACTCATTG
>JAILEX010000099.1 GCA_024687185.1 Bacilli bacterium
TAGGCGCTGAGTTAAAGCGCAACATCCGCGATGCCTGGTGGCAGAAATTCGTCCAGGAATCGCCCACCAACGTCGGCATCGACGCCGCCATTTTGATGAACCCCAAGGTCTGGGAGGCCACCGGCCACGTCTCGACCTTCAACGACCCCATGGTCGACTGCAAATCCTGCAAGGCCCGCCACCGCGCCGATAACCTTATCAAAAGCGAGGTACCCGACGCCGACGTCGAGGCCATGAGCTATGAGGAGATGGATAAATTCATCGCCGAGCACAACATCGTCTGCCCCAATTGCGGCAAGGCCAACTTCACGCCCATCCGCAAGTTCAACATGATGTTCAAGACCCATATCGGCGTCACCGAGGACGCAAGCAGCACCGTCTACCTCCGTCCCGAGACCGCCCAAGGCGTCTTCGTCAACTTCAAAAACGTCGCCCGCACCGCCAGGAAGAAAATACCCTTTGGCATCTGCAACGCCGGCAAAAGCTTCCGCAACGAGATCACCCCGGGCAACTTCACCTTCCGCACCAGGGAGTTCGAGCAGCTCGAGATGGAATTCTTCTGCCAGCCTGGCACCGATTTGGAATGGTTTGCCTACTGGAAGGAATATTGCCGCAACTTCCTGATTTCGCTTGGCGTGAAGCAAGAAAACCTCCGCTTCCGCGACCACGAGCAGGCCGAGCTCGCCTTCTATTCCAAGGCCACCACGGACGTCGAATACGACTTCCCGACCCTAGGCTTTGGCGAGATATTGGGCGTCGCCGATAGGACCGACTATGACCTAAAGAGGCATATGGACTATTCCAAGGAAGACCTCAGCTATTTCGACCCGACCACCAACGAGAAGTACATCCCCTATTGCATCGAGCCCTCGATGGGCCTAGATAGGCTTATCCTCATGGTCGCCGTCGATAGCTACGCCGAGGAGAAGGTCGGGGAAAACGACACCCGCGTCGTCATGCACCTCGCCCCCTCCCTCGCCCCCTATAAGGCCGCGGTTTTGCCTTTATCGAAGAAACTAAACGAGCAGGCCCTCGCCATAGAAAGCAAACTCAACAAGAAGTTCTCGATCATCTATGACGAAACCGGCTCTATCGGCAAGAGGTACCGCCGCCAAGACGAGATCGGCACCCCCTATTGCATCACCGTCGACTTCGATACCGAGGCCGACCAATCCGTCACCGTGCGCGACCGCGACTCCATGGAGCAGGTCCGCGTCAAGATCGACGACCTCCCCGCCTTTCTCGCGGAGAAGGTCGCCTACTAATCCTTATTCAATATAAGGAAGAAAGGAAACCCCGAAGCAGATGGCCTATTCCAACGACCTAATCGACGCCGTTCGCCAAGCAGCCGACATCGTGACGGTGGTTTCCTCATATATTAGCGTGGAAAGGCATGGCAGGAACTATTTGGCCATCTGCCCCTTCCATGACGACAAAAACCCCTCGATGACCATCAACCGCGACAAGCAGATCTACAAATGCTTCGCCTGCGGGGCCGGGGGCAACGTCATCACCTTCGTCAAAAACTACGAGAAGGTCTCCTTCCCAGAAGCCGTGAGGAAAGTCGCCGATTTGGTCGGCTTTTCCGACCCCCGCCTAGTCGAGGACGCCCCGAAGATCCACGTCGATGAAAGCAAGAAGAAGCTATTCGACTGCATCGCCGAGCTCAATGCCTATTACCAATATGGCCTTAGCGTCCCGGAAGGGCAGGTGGCCAGGGATTATCTAGAGAAAAGGAACATCGATGAGACGCAGCAGAAGAAATACGGTATCGGCTACGCCTTAAATAACGGCGAACTGACCGTCCGCTACCTCCTTTCCAAAGGCTATTCGCTAAAGAACATCGAGGATATCGGCATCGTCTTCGCAAGGAGCGAGAACGCTTCCGACACCAATGTGGGCAGGGTCACCTTCCCTCTCCATGACGCCTATGGCCATGTCGTCGGATTCTCGGCTAGAAGATTAGATTCGGTGCACGAGAAGAAGTACGTCGTCACCCGCGACGGCGCCCTCTTCCATAAGGGCGATTTGCTCTATAACTACCATAATGTCGTCTCTAGCGCCCGCCATGATGGCTATTGCTATGTATTGGAAGGCTTCATGGACGTGATGGCCCTCGACCGCGCTGGGATCCCAAACGCCGTCGCCATCATGGGCACGGCGCTGACCAACGAACACATAGAACTATTAAGGAAGCTTCGCTGCGAGCTCCGGCTTTGCCTAGATGGCGATGAAGCCGGGCAAAAGGGCATGATGAAGATGGGAATCCAGCTTTCCAAAGCCAATATCCCCTATCGCTTCGTCGATTATGGCAACGACCTCCGCGACCCAGACGAGATATTGCAACAGGAAGGGAAGGAAGCGCTAAAGGCGAAGATGGAGAACCTCCTCGACCCGATCGACTTCCAAATCGCCTTCTACCAAAGGACGGAAAAACTCGATACCCCCGAGGAAAGAAAAAGAGTCCTCATGGGCTTCTTGCCCTTCGTCAAATCCCTGCCGCTAGGGATAGAAAGGGAGAATTACATCGTCAAGCTCTCCAAGATCACCAAGTATGAGCCCGACGCGATCCGCGCCCTATTGGCGCAGGAGACGCCAAAGGCGGAGACCCGGGAAGGGGCCGTCTACCGCGTCGATAGCGATATCGATACCGACCTCCTCCACCCGGAGAAGGCATTGCTTAGAAGGCTCATGATCGCCGAGAAGACGATCCTCTATTACATGCTTCAGGAACCTCAGGCGGTCGAATTCTTCAAGACCAAGGTCAAGGACTTCACGATCGACGTCTATGAGGAAGTGGCGATGGCGATATTGGAATATTCCGACGCCCACCCGGGCAAAGTCGATACCTCGGGCATCATCGGATTGCTCGAATCCAAGGAAAGCGAGGATAGCGGCAAAGCCGCCGAGGTGGTCAACTCCCTCGCCTTCGAGAAAAACCACGTTCCCTTCTCGATGAAACTGCTCTCCGATTGCCTTGATACGATCGTCGAGGAAAAGGAAAGCATCCATAAGACGAAGGAAGTGAAACAGGCCCTTAGCGGGGACGATCTGAAAAGCAACGCCGCCGCACTCGATGCCTACGCCAAAAGCAAAGGCAAGAATTGGCCTAAGAAAAAGAAAGGGGGCAGCTCTTCATAACGATTTGATTGTCGGCCTCTCCCAAAGGGTTGGAGAAAAGGGAGAAGCGGGCCGAAGAAGATTTGCGTCCGTTATAGACGAAAGAAAGGGAAAACATTATGGCAAGCAAAAAGAAAGCAAAGCAAAACGCGGATATCGACGATATCCTAATCGAAGACGACGACGAAGCCGTCGTTTCCCTCGATTCCATCAAAAAGAAATTCCTCCTTAAGGGTGAGAAGGAAGGCTATATCAACGCCGGCGACGTCTTTGACGCCGTCTCTCACCTCGATCTAAGCGAAGACGACCTCGATGGCATCATCGACTTCTTCCGCGAGAAGGGCATCACCGTCGAAACCGACGACGACTCCGCCGAACCCGCCGAGGACGATATGCCGATGATGGCCTCCGAAGAGGATCTCGAGAAGGAGATGGAGGAGGATGAGGAAGACGTAGAGGAAGACGATTCCAACCTCAATGACGACGAGAAGGAAGCCGCCGCCATTTCCGATTTGAGCAAGATCTCCATCGGCGAGGTCAAGGTCAACGACTCCGTTAAGATGTACCTAAAGGAAATCGGCAAGGTACCCCTATTGACCGCGGCCGAGGAAACCGAACTCGCCAAGGCCATCGTTAGGGGCAACTCCCCCGATGCCTCGCTAGCCGAGCAAGACGCCGGCATGGCCGCAAGGGAAAGGCTTATCAACGCCAACTTGCGTCTAGTCATCTCCATCGCCAAGCATTATGTCGGACGTGGCATGCATTTCCTCGACCTCATCCAAGAAGGCAACATGGGCCTAATAAAGGCGGTCGAGAAATTCGATTACACCAAGGGCTTTAAGTTCTCCACCTACGCCACCTGGTGGATCCGCCAGGCCATTACCCGTGCTATCGCCGACCAAGCCAGGACCATCCGCATCCCCGTCCACATGGTCGAGACCATCAACAAGATGACCCGCGTCCAGCGCCAGCTCGTCCAAGAGCTCGGCCGCGACCCAACTCCGGAAGAGATATCCGATAAGATGGATGGCTCCCTCTCCCCCGACCGTATCAGGGAGATCCAGCGCATCGCGCTTGAACCCGTCTCCCTAGAGACCCCGATTGGTGAGGAAGACGATTCCCACCTCGGCGACTTCCTCGAGGACAAGGAAGCCCAGTCCCCCGAAGAATACACCACCAAATCGCTGCTCAAGGACGAACTCTATGACATCATGAAGGATCTGACCGATAGGGAGGAGAGGGTTCTCCGCCTCCGCTATGGATTAGACGACAACCGCCCCCGCACCCTAGAGGAAGTGGGCCGCGAATTCGGCGTCACCAGGGAACGTATCCGTCAGATCGAAGCCAAGGCGATCCGCAAACTCCGCCATCCAACCCGCGCCAAAAAGCTCGGTGACTACCGCGACGTCATCGATGGCAACGGTTCCCACCATTAAGGTAGAATATAGTCGAAACTAGAGGAGGAAGAAAAATGAAGGAAGGCGAGAAAAAGCTTTTCCCCCAGGACGCTTCCTCCTTTTCCTATGCCGATGAGCAGAAGCTGTTCGAGGAGATCCGCCTAGGCGAAAGCCCCGGCGCGAGCGAAAGGGAAAGGAAGAGGGCCGATGAGGCCATCATGGAGGTCGCTAGCCTCTATCACCTCTATGCCCTAGGGGTCGCGAAGAAGGAATTCTATTATCTAGACGAGGCCACCCAACAGGATCTGGCCCAGGAATCCTTTTTCACCATCGCGCGCTGCGCCACCACCTTCGACCCGACCCGTGGGGTGAAGTTCTCCACCTATATCTACCCCTATCTAAAGAAAACCTACCAAAACTTCGTAAAAAACAACGATTCCACCAGCGAATACGTCGGCGAATCTAGAAGCGAGGACGAGGATGGCTATGAGGATAGCCCCTTGCCCGAACTCGGCTCTTTGCTCACCGCGTTGACCCCTAGGCAAAAGGAAGCCATCGGCTATCGATATGGTTTGTTTGGGTTAGAGGAGAAGAAGACCTATAAGCGCATCGGCGAAGCCATGGGCATATCCAGCGAAGCCGCGAGGGTTTTGGTGGTCACGGGTATTGGCAAGATGAAGGGCGCCGCGGGAGGTAAGCCATGATCTCCGCCAGGTTGGAGAAAATCGTCGCCCTCGTCCCAAAGGGGGCCAATGTGGCGGACGTCGGCAGCGACCATTGCCTCGTCCCCATCGCCCTTGCCTGCAAAGGGGAGGTGGGCTATTTGCAGGCGATCGACAACAAGATCGGCCCCTTCAACACGATGGAAAAGGCCGTCGTCGAGGCTGGGATGGAGAAAAGGATCGATTTGTCCTTATCTAGCGGCCTTACTTGCCTTGACCCCCGCGTCGATACCATCGTCATCGCCGGGATGGGTGGGGCCTTGACGTTACAAATCCTTAACGAAGGAAAGAAAAAGCTAGAATCCATCGAATATATCATTTCCGACCCCCATAAGGACTTAGAGAAAAGCAGAAGGGGTATCGTGGCGTTAGGCTACTATATCGAAGAGGAGGAAATCGTCTATGAGGACGACCTCTATTACTTTTTGATCCGCTACAAAAAGGGGGCGGCGCCAAAATATTCGAAGAAGGATTGGATGTTTGGGCCGATCATAAGGAAGAAGCGCCCCGAGCTATATAAAAAATTCCTCCTTGAGCAGAAAAGGAGGGTGCAGTCGCTTTTGGCCAAGCCGCTATCTTTGGATGCAAGGCACCACTATGACGTGATGCTATCCACGATCAACGAGGAACTTTGCCGTTAGAGGCTTTCTAGATATTCCTTCACCGCGAAGAAGTTCTCCCTTGAAGTCGAGGCCCCTGAGGCTAGGGCTACGTAAGAGAACCTTTTTAGGTCGAGCTTTCTGACCTCCTCTTTGTTTAGGCAAAGGAAGGCGGGCTTGTTCCTTCTCTTGGCAAGCTCGAATAGCTTCACCGAATTGTTCGATGTCTTCGACCCAAGCACGATGACGGCCTCAACCTCATTCGGCAAGGAAAGGATGGCGTTTTGGCGTAGGGTCGTGCTATGGCACCTTAGCCTTCCTAGGGTGAGGTTAGGATAACGCCCCTTTAGGATATCCAAAGCCATATTGACCTCATCTAGGCTAAGGGTGGTCTGCGAATAGACGATTGGGTCGGTTGTCTCGCCCAAAGGCTTCCTTTTTTCTAGGGTCTTCGCCTTCACGTCGAAGAAGGATGCCGCCTTGACGTTAGCAAGGAAGCCGGTGGTCTCTAGGTGTCCTTTGCTACCTAGGTAGATAACCTTTTTGCCCTTAGACAAATCGCTTAGGGCGGCCTCTTCGTTCTCCTTAACGAAAACGCAGGTGGAATCGATGGTTTTTATTTTTCTCTCCCTAGCGATTTCTTCATACGCCTTAGGGTGGCCATGGGCGGAGAAGATGACGTAGGAGCCTTCTTCGATCCCCCTTAAGGCCTCAAGCAAATCGACTTTCTTCTCGTCGATCACCTTCAATCCGAGCTTGGAGAGTTCTTCGACCGTTTCCTCGTTATGGACGAGCATCCCCAAAAGGTAGATGTCCGCGTCTGGATGGATGGCCTTGGCCTTTTTTGCCTTATTTAGAGCGCTAATGACGCCGGCACAATATCCATAGGGGGAAATAACGTCTACCTTCATGGCACTCTCCTTGCTTTAATGCGCTTACATTAAAGCCCCTGAGGATGAAAAAGAAAAGTCCCCCGTTTATAATAGCCCCGAAAAAAAGAAGGAGGTTTCCACTTATGGGCAGTTTCAAATCCCTCGCTCTATCCGAGACCATGATTTCTTCCTTGGCCCGCCAAGGATATCTCTCACCCTCCCCCGTCCAGGAAAGGGTCATACCGAAGGCGTTAAAAGGACAAAGCCTCGTCTGCCAAAGCGAGACGGGCTCGGGCAAGACCCATTCCTTTTTGATTCCCATCATCGATTCCATCGATTTCTCCAAAAACAATTCCCTGCAGGCCATCATCATCGCGCCTAGCCGCGAATTGGCCCGCCAAATCTATACTTTTGCCTCCGCCTTCATCGCGGATTTCCCCTCTTTGAAGGTAAGGCTATTCTCCAGCGAAATGGAGAAGGAGCAAAACGAGGAGGGCCTTAGCAAAGCCCCCCATATCGTTATAGGCACCCCAGGAAGGCTAGGGGAAGTCCTCGATAGGGATTATTCCCTTGATTTGCATGAAGTAAGGACGTTGGTGCTAGACGAAGCCGACATGCTCATGGAATTTGGCTATTTCGATGAGATCGATTCCCTATTCGACAAGCTCCCCGAGAGGAAGCAGACGATGGTCTTCTCGGCCACCTTGAATGAGGGGCTTACATCGAAATTGTCTCGCTATATCTCCTCTTCCTTCCTCTATGAAGGGAAAGACAACAAGACCGCGACTAGGGTCAGACACCACCTAGTCGACGTCAAGCACGCCCCGATCGAGGATGCGCTTATCCGCTTTCTGAAATCTCGTCCCATCTACCTAGGTCTTATCTTCGCCTCGAAAAAAGAAGGGGCGAACGCGGCTTACGCGGCCCTAAAAAAGGCTAAGCTAAACGCCGTTTTGTTCACGGGCGACCTAGAGGATAGGGAAAGGAAGAAGACCATCAAGTCCATCAAGGAGAACCGCTACCAATATATCGTCTGCAGCGACCTCCTTGCCCGTGGCATCGATATCGAAGACGTCTCTGACGTCATCTCGTTAGATTTGCCTAGCGATAGCGCCTATTACTATCACCGCGCCGGACGTACCGGAAGGTTCGACAAGGAAGGCGATTCCTGGGTCTTCTATAACCGCGATTCCCTCCGCCGTCCCAAGGAATTGCTCGAAGCGGGCGTCCCCTTCGATTACTATGAACTCCGCGGCGAGACGCTAGTCCCCGATGAGCTTGGCCTAATCGAGAAGAAGAAGTTCACCATCAAGAAGAACTGGGAGAGCGAGGAACAGCTTAAGGACATCAAAATCGCCAAAGCCAAATCCCGCAGCAAAAAGGTTAAGCCCGGCTATAAGAAGAAGACCAAGGAGGCCATCGAAAGGGTCAAGGGCAAATACCGCCGCAAGGCCATCAAGGAAGCGGTGAAGAAAAACAAAGAAGAAGGCTACCGCAAGCAAGCGGCGAGAAAAGCTGAAACGCAGGCCAACAAAAAGAACAAAAGGCGCTAAATGGAAGAGATAATCTATCTTGGTTCTCATATCTCCTTGACTTCTCCTGAATACTTTTTAGGCGCGGCAAAGGAAGCGAAAAGCCTCGATGAGAACTGCTTTATGTTCTATACGGGCGCGCCACAGAACTCTAGACGCGTCGAGTTGGAGAGGATGTCCATCCCCGCGGGGAGGAAGTACTGCGAGGACAATGGCATATTTCTAGATAAATGCGTCATCCACGCCCCCTATATCATCAATCTCGCCAATAACGAAAATCCCGATTCCTATGCGTTTGGGAAAAGCTTCCTCAAGGAGGAGATAAGAAGGTGTGAGGCGTTTGGGATCCGCTATTTGGTGCTCCACCCAGGCTCAAGGAAGGAGATGGAACTAGAGGATTCCATCGCCTGTTTGGTCTTGGCCTTAAAGGAAGTGATTGATCCCTCCTCCAACGTCATCATCTGCATCGAGACGATGGCGGGGAAGGGCAAGGAAATCGGCAGGACCTTCGAGGAGGTCGCCTCGATTCTAGAAGGAGTGGGTGACCCCGCCCACATTGGGGTCTGCCTAGATACCTGCCATATCTTCGACGCGGGCTATGAAGTTGAGCGAATCGACGAGATCCTCGATAGGTTCGATAAGACGATTGGGTTATCCAATCTCCACGTCATCCACCTTAACGATTCAAAGACCTATCTTGGCTCCCATAAGGATAGGCATGAAAACCTCGGCTATGGGGCGATAGGATATGAAACCCTTAGGAAATACGTCTACCACCCTCTTCTAAAGGGCATCCCGAAGATATTGGAGACCCCCTGGGTCAACGAAAAGCCGCCCTATAAGGAGGAGATAGGGATGCTTAGGGGAGAATATAGGGAGGCCTGGAGGGACAAGTTCAACTAATCTTCTTTTTACCCTCATAAAAAAACGAGAATCCATCGAAAGAAAAAAGGAGAGGACCCTAACTTGGGTTCTCTCCTATTTTCGTTACCTTTTGTCGATTTCTTCCTTTAGCTTGGCGACGATTTCGGAGTTGGCGCATTCATATAGGATCTCTCCTTTGGAGAAGACGACCCATTTGCCATTCCCCCCTGCCGCCCCGATATCGGCGTGGCGCGCCTCCCCGGGGCCATTGACGACGCAGCCCATGACCGCCACGGTCAGGGGTTTCCTTTTTCTCTCCAAATAGGCCTCGATCTCCTTTGCGGTGGGGACTAGGTCCACCTGCGTCCTGCCACAGGTGGGGCAGGAGATGAAGGTGGGATAATCTGGATACATGCCTAGGTCATGGAGAAGCCTGCAACAGGCCTTGATCTCCTCTTCGGGCTCTTCCGATAAGGAGATGCGGATCGTGTCTCCTATCCCTTCTAGTAGCAGCGGGGCCAACCCGGCCGTCGACCTAATTAAGCCAATATCCTTTGGCCCGGCCTCGGTGATGCCTAGATGGAGGGGATAGGGGAACATCTTCGAGGCGAGGCGATAGGCCTCGATCGTCTCAAGGACGTCGCTTCCTTTTAGGGAAATCACGATGTCGTGGAAACCTTCCTTCTCCAGGATATCGACGTGCTTTTTGGCCGAGGCGACCAAAATCTCGGCGCCTATGACTTCTTTGCCATAGTAGATGGATTTATCGATGGAGCCGGAATTCACGCCTACCCTGATGGGCGCGTGTTTGGCTTTGGCTAGGGCGACCACCTGACGGATCCCTTCGATGGAACCGATATTCCCGGGATTGATCCTAACGGCATCGGCCCCGTTATCTAGTGCGATGAGGGCGAACTTATAGGAGAAGTGGATATCGGCGATTAGGGGGATATTCGTCCTTTCCTTAAGCTGCCTAAACGCATAGGCGTCGGCTTCGTCTAATACCGACATCCTCATGGCCTCGGCGCCAAGCGCGGCGCAGCGGTTAATCTGGGCCGCGACTTCCTCGTATCTACTCGTTTTGATGTTGCACATGCTTTGGATGAGCACGTGGTCACGCCCGCCAAGGCTAGTGTTGCCTAGGGCGACGCGTCTAGTGGATTCTCTTGCTTTCATGCCCTAATTTTAGTCTTTTGCCCCAAATAGCAGTAGGGTTTTTCTTATGGGTGACACGCAAAAGAGGAAAACTAACCCTTCTATAGAAGGTTATAGGAAAATAGTGGTGGAAATTGCTTTGCGACTATGCTAACCTTTACCACGCTTAGTTAAGGAGATTACGTAGAAATGGCAAAGGGAAAAAGAGATCAAGTCATCCTAAAGTGCACCGACTGCGGCAATGAGAATTATTTGACCACCCGTAATAAAAAGGCCCACCCGACCAAAATGGAGATCAAAAAGTTCTGCCCCCACTGCAGGAAGATGACCCTTCATAAGGAAAAGAAATAAGGCTTCGGCCTTTTTTTCTTTCCCCATACCCCTTTACTTGCTAAGAAAGCAACCGTTAGGATAAAGAAACCATGAAGGTGACCCCGTTTTGCTACGATACGATCAGCTGCAATTCCTTCGTCGTCGGCGAAGAAGGAGGACCATGCGTCCTCATCGATTGCGGCTCTAGCGGGAACGGTCGCCTTTTTTCCTATATTTCCCGCCACCATAGCCGCCTAGAAGGCGTCTTGATCACCCATGGCCACTATGACCATATAGCGGCATTGGGCGAAGTGCCTAAGGGCGTGCCGATTTTCTTGGCGAATGAGGATTTCGTCTGCCTTTCCTCCCCTAATTTCAATGCCTCTAGAAGCCTGGCCGAGGATTTGGTTTTGCCAGAAGAGGTCGCCCCATATCCGGTCGAGGACGAGGATGAGGTGGCGCTTCCTGACTTTGCCGTCAAAGTCATCGCGACCCCCTTCCATACCGAGGGCAGCGTCTGCTACCTTTTCCCTAACGACAACCTTATCTTCACAGGCGACACCTTATTCCGTTATGGCTATGGCAGGACCGACCTTCCAGGCGGGGATGAACGCAAATTGATCCCTAGCCTAAGGAAGCTTGCTAAGCTCGATCCTAACCTTAGGCTCTATTGCGGACACGGGCCTAGTTCGACCTTAGGGCAAGCGCTAAGCAACATCGGTTTCAATAGCGCTTACCTATAGACTCACCTAGTATTGATTACTAGAAATTTTAGTATTGGATAAAGTAGCGATTAACTCTAGGTTTTTCGCTCTTTTTTGCGTCAAAATCGACGTCAAAGGAGAAATCTTTCCTTCCTAAGGAAGAGGGTTGTGGCTATAATACCTTCGTTGCTATGGAAGGCCAGGAGTTTTCTCCTTGCTGGAAGTAGCCCATTATCTGGAGAAATACTTAAAAACTATGATCAACGTAACTGAAGTTCGCCCTGGAAATTACTTCATCGACGAAGGCAACCTCTACCAGTGCCTTGATATCCTTCTCAACAAGACCGCCATGCGCAAGATGGTCGCGAAGGTCAAAGTCAAGAACATGCGTACCGGCGCCATCATCGAATTGGCCCGCAACTCCGGCTATCAGGTCGAGGACGTCCACGTCGACAAAAAGACCATGAACTACCTCTATGATGCCGGCGAGACCGTCGCCTTCATGGATGGCAAGACCTACGAACAGGTCGAAATCGGCAAGCAGCAGCTCACCAACGAGCTCCCCTACCTCGCCCAAAACGCCGAAGTCACCATCGTCATGTACGAAGATGAGATCCTCGGCATCGCCCTTCCCTCCAAGGTCGCCCTCGAAGTCGTCGAGTGCGAGCCCGGCGTCCGTGGCGACACCGTCTCTAATGGCGGCAGCAAAGACGCGGTCCTATCCACCGGTCTGACGATCCGTGTCCCCCTATTCATCAACCAGGGCGACATGATCAGCGTCGACACCACCACCGGTAAGTACGACGGGAGAGCCTAAGCATGAGCTTCCTTCTCTTCGAAGGGCTGCCCGTAGGCGGCTGGATCGGAATCATCGTTGGCGTGGCCGTCGCGGCCTTCGCCGGCGGTTTCTTCCTAGCCCGCTTCCTCATCAAGAAGCAACTCCGCGACAATCCCCCCATCAGCGAAAAGCAGATCCGCGCCATGTATGCCTCCATGGGCAAGAAGCCGACGGAAAAGCAGATCCGCGCCACGATGAACGCGATCAAAAACTCCAATTAATTCGATTGCCCTTATTTTTTAAGGGCTTTTATCATTGGGCCAAGGCCCTAAATGAAAGGAACAAACATGAAACAATTTCAAATCTTTATCGATTCCTGCGGCGAAATGCCAAGGGAACTAAGGGAACCCTACGGCGTCGAAGCCATCCCCATGACCCTTACGGTCAATGGCAAAGACGACATCAAGGAGCTCCCCGCCCTCATCGACTATGACGGCGAATACGATTTCCATAGCTTCTACCAAGCCATGCGCAACGGCACCCGCTTCAAGACCGCGGCCATCAACGCCGCCGAATTCGAGCCCTATTTCCGTTCCGCCTTAGAAAAAGGCGAGGACATCCTCTACCTCGCCTGCTCCTCCGGCCTATCCATCTCCGTTAAGGAAGCCGCCAAACTCGCCCAGAAGCTAATGGTCGAATTCCCGGGCTCCAAGATCCATTGCATCGATACCCTTACCTCTGGCTTTGGCATCGCCGATATGGCCATCACCGCCAGGAACATGGAAAAGGAAGGCAAGACCATCGATGAGATCGCCGAATACATCGAATCCATCAAGAAGAAATACAACCAGTTCGCGACCGTCGAGAACCTTAACTACCTAAAGGATGCCGGCCGCGTCACCGCGAGCTCCGCCTTCTTTGGCAACCTCTTCCGCGTCTGCCCCATCATCATCAGCGACGCCAAAGGACATAACGTCGCCATGATCAAGGTCAAAGGCAGGAAGGCCGCCCTCGACAAGTGCGTCGAACTCGCCGCCGAAGCCGCCGAAGACGCCGCCAACCGCACCGTCTACATCGCCCATGGCGATTGCGAGGCCGATGCCCAATACCTCAAAACCAAGGTTGAGGAAGCCATCAAGCCGAAGAACATCCTCGTCGGCAAGATCGGGCCCATCATCGGCGCCTCCTCCGGCCCTGGCGTCATCTCCGTCTACGTCTTCGGCAAAGAAGTCACCTTCTGCGGCGAATAGGCCCCGGAACAAACCCGCTTTTAAAAGCGCCACTATAACCGCCTGGAACTGATTCGATTAAGGCGGCATAGCGAAAGGAAACATCCCGAATATGAATGAAATCAACGCGTCTTTGTTCCGCCAGATGGTTCTCAATGGCTTCAAGGACATCAAATCAAAATACCAAAGCATCAACGACCTAAACGTCTTCCCCGTACCCGATGGCGACACCGGCACCAACATCACCGCGACGATGTCCGGTGGCGTTAAGGGGATGGAAAGGGTCAATGATAGCCACGTGGGACGGTTGGCCCTCGCCTGCTCTAGCGGAATGCTTTTGTCCGCTAGGGGCAATAGCGGCGTCATCGTGAGCCAATTCTTCCAAGGCCTAGCCGAGGGATTGGAAAACTGCGAAGTCGCCTCCCTAGAAGACTTCTCCAGCGCCTTATGCAAAGCCACCGAGAAGGCCTATGACGCGGTCGTCCACCCCGTCGAGGGCACGATTCTCACCGTCGCCCGCGCTGGAAGCGACTACGTCAAAAACCATATCTCAAGCATCCCGGACTTCGAAAAACTCTTCCGCGTATTGCTCCGCCAAATGGAGATCGCGCTAGAGAAAACGCCCGACCTACTCGACGTTTTGAAGGAAGCCGGCGTCATCGATAGCGGTGGCGCGGGACTAGTCGCCATTATCGAGGGCATGGGCAAGGCCATCGTCGGCGAAGAGCTAGACGACAGCGAATGGAACGGCCCCACGAACTCTTTATCCTCCGAGGCCAGCGTCCCCTTCGACGAGAATAGCGTCCTCGAATACGGCTATTGCACCGAATTCATCCTCCAGCTGCTCAATTCCAAAGACGGCCCGGACAAATTCGACCTCAAGGAGATGATCAAGTTCCTAGAGACCCTAGGCGATTCCATCGTCGCCATCCGCCAGGGCACGATCGTCAAGGTCCACGTCCACACCAAGACCCCCTATATGGTCATGGAATATGCCCAGCGCTATGGCGAATTCGTCACCTGGAAGATGGAGAACATGTCCATCCAGCATAACGAGGTCCTCCTAAAGGAGATGCCCATCGTCGAGGAGAAAAGGAAGAAGATCGCCTTCCTCGCGGTCGCCCAAAGCGTCGAGATCGCCGAGATCTTGAAGCAGGTCGGCGTCGATAAGACCATCGCCGGGGGTCAGACCATGAATCCCTCCGCCGAGGATTTCGTGGACGCCTTCAAGGAGATGAACGCCGATAACATCATCGTCTTCCCCAATAACTCCAACATCATTTTGACCGCCCAGCAAGCCGCCGCCTTATATAGCGAAAGCAACGTATTGGTCGCCAAAACCAAGTCCTCCGTCGAATGCTATAGCGCCGTGCCAATGCTAGACAAGGACAACCTCTCGCCCGAAGAAAACCTCGAAGCGGCCGAAGAAAGCATCGCCAACCTCGTCACCGCCCAGGTCTCCAAGGCCATCCGCGACTCCGTCAATAACGGCGTCAGCGTCAAAGAGGGTGACTTCATCGGCATCTGCAAGGGCAACGTCGTCAATGACGCCCCCACCCTATCTGGATGCGTCGAAGGCCTATTCGATAAGATCGAGGACTTCTCCGAGAAGAGCTTCTTCACCGTTTTCTATGGCGCGGGGCTCACCGATGACGACAAGGAGAGCATGAGGAACGCCGTCAAGACCCGCAACTCCATGATGGAGATGGTCGAGCTCGATGGCAACCAAACCATCTATCCCTTCGTCTTCGCGATCGAATAAATCGCCTCAACATTACTTATATCGCCACCTCTATATGGGGTGGCTTTCTTTTTAATCGCCCTATTTCCCTTTGTCTTAGGGGTGGACGGACAAGGAGAAGTAGGAAGAAGGAGAAAGGCCTAGAATCGCCTAAAAAGGGCAAATAAAAGAAGGATAGGGAAGTAACGACACCGATAAAAAGCCTAAGTTGTTTTTGACTTCGTGTGTGCGTATGCGTGTAGGTGCGAGTGAAGGAAGATGGTTGGTAGAAGTAGAAGCAAAGCCAAAGGGAAAAGGAAACTCATATAGGGCCGATAGGGTGAATAGGAGAAGGGAATAAGGATAAGGGGAGAAGAGGGAGCATAAAACCGATTCGGCTTGAATGTTGACGAAATCTATGGCATAAATAATTTAGATACCCCTAATCTATCTAGATCGTTTACCCCTTCGTTACACGCGAGGACAAAGGCGAAGACAAAGGAAGTAGAAGTAAGAAAGGGGATAAGGGCATGCAGGAAAGGAAAATAGAGAAAAGTTTCCTGCATCTAGAATCTCCTATAGTTACTTACCCCATAAGAAACATAAGGAAAGAGGAAGCAGAAGAAGGGGTGAAACCATTGTGGAAAACTCCTTAAAAAAGTTGCATAAAAATTTCCGAAAAAATAATTTTGTCGCGATTTGTGTCAAAAAGTTGTAAAAATTTTGTCAACGAAAAACATAGCAATTTTGCTAGAAAAAAACCGCGCTGTGGAAATTTCAATTTAGTTTTCCACAACGCGGATTCAGTTTTTCCAAACTACTAATTTTCTACTTCATCCAAGTGATTTTGCTCTCGGTCCCGTTCTTTAGCCTTTGAATGTTGGCGGCGTGGCGGATGATGATCACCGCGGCCATGATGGTTAAGACGGCTGCAGCTTCGAATCCGAGGATGGGAAGGGCGAATGTCGCCGTGGCCGTGGAGGCGAATCCCCAGGTGAATAGCTGGGTATTGAAGTCTGTGGTGACCCTCACTATTGCTAAGATCCACATCGTAATCGCGACTAAAACGGAAAGGATGATTGACGATAATGATACATGCTTTGTGAGTTTGAGGGGAATGAAGAAGGACAAGATGCCGACAAGAAGCTCAAGCCAGGAAACCGTGACGACCAAACCGACGTCGCAGGCAACCGCTTTGCCGCCTTTGAACTTCAAGAAGATGGAGAAGCAATGGCCGATGGCCGCGGATAGGCCCGCCAACCAATAATATAAAGGGGCGGCGTAGTAGCCGACTTCCCAGAACATGTATTGGTGGATCCCAGAGAAGGTCACGATGGCCCAGACGGTATATAGGGCGATGGCCGCTTTCAGTGCGTCTAGCACTATGACGAGTAGGCCGATTTTCTTCCCTAGGACGCGCCCGGTGTTGGTGCCTCCGGAATTATGGGAGCCATAATCCCTTGGGTCCTTGTGGAAGAACACCCTCCCTATGACCACGCCGGTGGGGATGCTGCCCAGCAAATAGCCAAGCACGACCGCCAGGACGGCGACTACGATGTTTACGAATACGTTCATGTTGTCTTAACCTTTCTCCTTCCTAATCTACTTAGGAAACGGCATTTCGCACAAACACATTTTAAGAGGAGATTCTTTCATTTCCAACAAACTTCGCTTATAATTTTAACAGTCTAAAGACTGCTAACAATAAATGAATCCAGAATCCGATAAAAACGACCTCTTATTTCAAAGTGGCTCCGACGAAGCCGCCATTTTGAAGGCTGAGGAGAACTATACCTCCAAAGACATCGATGTCCTCACCGAACTAGAGGGCATTCGCACGCGTCCTGGTATGTACATCGGCTCGACCAATAGCCAAGG
>JAILEX010000104.1 GCA_024687185.1 Bacilli bacterium
ATTTGGTTTTAGGTTATTTCGCTAGGAGTTCGCCTATCTCCAGGAATTTTGCCAACTGCTTTTTATAGGCAATCGCATAATTCGGGTTATAGGGATCTTTGTTAGGAAGGACCATCAAGGTATCTTCATAACCCAGATAGAAGAACGTACGACCACTTTGGATGGAGATGGTAACATCAACGAGCAATTTATCGGTTTGGATGTTCTTCATCTTCTCCATCGCTTCCTTAGGAAGAGCTTCAATGTATTTATCTCTGCCATAGACATTGAAAGAAGGATCTTCGATCGCGGGAGTCCTTGTGATTAATGAGGTAGGAGGAATGGCCCTATCGTTGCCCTTTAAATAGATGACCACGCCATCTTCGCCAACGTTAAGGTTATTATGCATCCTTAAGAACTTACCAACGAAGGAGGTCGCGATTCTCTTGTCTCTTTGCTCTTGCCCTGCGGCGGCCGCCAAAGCACATTCGATGCCTTTGTAGTCGAAGGTTATGGAATCCCTGCTTCCCACGGAATAGGCGTTTTCGAATACCTTACCGGCCTCGAATTCCTCTTTGCTGACCTTATCATCTACGCTTCCGGCAACGTTATCTACGCCTTCTATATCCATCGTATAGCCGTCAAATCCTGCGTAATATTCCTTAAAATAAGTGGCCACGACACCCTTTTGTTGTTTTTTGACGAAGAAAGACACTAGGCCCATGCCCACTAACGCGACCGCAGCAATGCCAAGGGCGATATATAAGGGCACTTGTCCCGCATCGCTTCCCATGACCCTGGTTGGAATGATCCAGCCTAGGATAATCGCGGCCAATAGAACCACGGAGATACTGATTTTGACGATGGAGCCAACCCTATAGCTCTTAACCCACTTTTGCCTGGCGGCTTCGATGGAAGCTAGCTTTTCGTCTGGATAATCGTATTGGCCCTTCTCATTCGCGGGTATCACGATTTGGGTTGCCCCGCCTTCTAGTTCTGAGGGTATACGCATCGGGGAGATGCCATCCGCGTTAGCCGCGCCACCCTCGGCCTTCTTTTCTTCTGCGCTAGCCTTTATCTCTTCTTCCTTCGCGGCTTTTTCTTCCTGTTGCTTTTTGGAGACGTCGTCGACAAAGCCTTCTTCCTCTTCTTCGGGCGCTTTTTCAAATAGGGTCGCGTCTTCTTGAGCAGGGGCTTCTTCTATCTTTTCGTCATCGTCGAACACCTCGGCTTCGACGACCTCGTTTTCATTCGCCTCGGGCTCTTTGGTTTCTTCGCTTATCGGGGCGACTTTCTTTTCTTCTTCCATAAACGTCTTTCCTTTCTATTAGGGAGATATATCCCTAAGATTAGACGGAAGCAATCATACCATAACGCGAAAATAGATAAACGCTTATGAAAAGGGGCCGCTATTGGCGCGGCCCCCACGAATTAAACGACTAATAATTATTCGGGCAGTTCTTCTTTGCCATTGGGCGGGAAGCGGTTATTGATCATCGCTAGAGGTCCATATAGGGCCATGATGATGGCCATGGCGATGCCACCGCTCACATAGACGTAGCCAACGTTATAGGCCATCGCACCAACGACGTCGGTGTCCCAAAGCAAGACACTAGAGACGCAACCGCCGATGAACCTAACGGTCGTGGCCAATATGCAGCCGATTAACAAGAAGATTTCGCCCTTTAGGTTGTAGTTAACCTGGTCTTTGCCAAAGATGAAGGGCTGGAACAAACCAAGGACCAAGACAGAGCCAAAGCCAAGCAAATAGTCGAAGGGATAGCAAGGCAAGCTATAGCCATCGATCAAAACAGAAATTAGTCCATAAACGATACCCGCGCCGATGAACCCTTTTAAGGGTCCTCTTCTTAGGGCGAGAAGGAACAAGGGAAGCATTTGTAGGTTCACGCTTCCCCCAGTGGGCATGGAGAATAGCTTAAGGAAATTCAAACCGATTGCCGCGGCGATGAGGACGCCGGTCTCGGTGATATCCCTGACGTTAAAACTTTCTTTTTGCTGCTCGCTAATTAGCATAACCGCGGAAGCGACGAACATGATGATGGTCGGTAGTTTGGAACAGAAATAGGTCTCTTCGATCTTTAGTTCGGACCCGATCATCTTCCCCAAGATAAAGGGTACCAAACAAGATAAGACCGCATCGGTGAATAAGACGATGAAACTAATTAGATTGGCCTTGGAAAACCATTTTGATGAAAAAGACGCCAATATCGCTAAGGCGGGGATGACCAAGACGACGAGGATTAGGAATACGTTTCCTCCAACCCCCAATACCCCACTTGCAAGTAGGTTCCCTAGTCGATAGTCGGTGATTCCGGTCCCGACGATTTGATAGAAGGGTCCGATGAAGCTGCATCCGATTCCCACCACCAACAAAAACAAAGCCAGTAGGTCGAACCTAAACTTCAACTCCTTCTTTTCGCTTACGCTTTCATCCATAAAAAATACCTCCTTTAGATGAATAGGGAGGTATCAAAGCACAATTAAGTTTGCTACCTCCGCCAGCA
>JAILEX010000006.1 GCA_024687185.1 Bacilli bacterium
ACGTTGGCCCTGCCTAGGACCTTATCTTCGTAACGGGTTTCGGCGTACTTGTAGCCGACATAGATGCCTTCTTGATAGGTGACGGTGGTCGCGTAGTTGGCATAGGACCTGCCCTGCTCGACCATGGTGGAGGCGTTGTCGAAATAGTAGTTGCCGAAGTTCTTCATGACCGGGTTGTTCTTAACGGGGTCGATGAACCAGGTGTCGGGGAGCGAACCGGAGGGGTTGGCAGTGCCGACTAGGAGGTTGGCGACGCCAGAGAGGCCGGTGTGGCCGACGGAGCCGATCCACATCGCGCTATCGATGCCATAGTCCGCGTTATCGAGGAAGGAGCAATCGAAGGGGTTCGCGGAGTTGATCAAGACGACGATGCTCTTGAAGGTGCCGGCGGCCTTCTCGGCCTTTAGACCGGCTAGGGTTTTCTTCTCGAGGTCGGTGAGGGTCAAATAATCGCCGTTGGTGGAGGTAACGGTGTCGGCGGAGGTGCCGGTAGGCATATCCATACCTTCGCCGCCGACCCTGGAGATCACGAAGATCGCGGCATCGCCATAGGAAGCGAAAGTGGGGGAATTGGCGGCTTTCACCTCATCCCAATCCGCACCGCGGGGATCGAGGCCGGAGACTTCGCCATAGACGTTGGGGATGATCCATTTGATGGAATTGGTCCTGCCGTTGGTATCTTTGGTGGATTCATACCAGTCGGTGACGGTGGGGTTGACGCTCATGCCCTTGCCGTTGAAGGCGGATTCGAAGGTTTCGGCGGTCGAGGCGTCGACGGAACCGGAACCGGTGCCGGAATAGACGGGGTCGACGGAACCGACGCCGAACAAGGTGACCTTGCGGCTACCTTCCTTTAGGGGAAGGGCGTTATTCTCGTTCTTTAATAGGACCGCGCCTTCTTCTTCGACCCTGCGGGCGACGTCGCGGCCATTGTTGATGACGTCTTCGAGTTTGGTGAATTTGGATTTGTAGTATTCGGTGTCGACGTCACTGCCTTCGGCGGGGATGACCTTCATGGTTTCCGCGTGAAGGGTCTTGTTGATTAGGGAAACGTTCTCCATCGCGATCTTGGTGGCGACTGCGGTGAGCGCGAACAAGCTGGAAGTGGCGACGAAGAGAATCTTATAGGTGTTCTTTAGCGCTTTTTTCATACTTATTTAGCCTCCTTGGGTGCTTCCTTGGTTTGGGGAAGGAAGAAAGCGACGATGGTAAGCAAAAAGACGACCACCATCATGCCGGAGAGAAGGAAGAAGGAACTCTTGTTGTCCTGGAGTTCGATTCCGGCGAATAGAACGGACGCGTGGTAATAGATCTTATAGATATAGAAGACCAACGCGAGTAACCCGCAGGCGAAGACGCCATAGGGGGAATACTTCTCGAGTTTGGTGAATCCCGCCACGATGGGCAAGACGAAACAAACTAGAAGCAAGGCGAAGGCAGCCCAAGAGATGACGCCTTCATTGTTGTTGCTGCGGTAGCCGCCATAGACGACCGCATAGACGATGGCGACGACCAAAGCGACGACGCCAGTGACGACGGATACATAATATCCGACGCCTTTGTTTTGGAAGAAACCTTTGATTTTTTCCATGTGTATCCTTTCTGCGGGTTTTTCCCGTCCCCGCCTTCGGGAAGAAAGAGTCCAAGGGCTTCAAAAGAATGCCTGCTTGTTATGACGCTTAAAGAAAGCGCTTTCTGTCTTCGGGCAAAACTTACTATGGGAAAGTGAAAAATATTTATATGCTTTCGTAACTGGGCAATGAGTTTTCGTAATTAGAGCGTCGGAAGGGGGAAGACAAAGTCGACGGAAAAGACCTCTCCCTCGCATTTGATTGCCATCTCACCACCATATTTCAAAGCGATTCTTTGCATCGATTTCATACCAAACCCATGCATGTCCTCATTATCTTTGCTCGTCTTGGGCAGACCCTCTTCGAATTTGGGGGCGGCGCTAACGTAATTCTCCTCGTGGAGGAAGAACATGTTGCCGACGTTTCTGCCGCTTAGGGCAATGGTCCTTTTTGCTTTGTCTTCTAACTTCAAAGCCGATTCGTAGGCATTGGAGAGGAGATTTCCGAATAGGGAATAGATATCCATCTCGTCCATAAAGGAAATGGCTTTGCCCTCGAGGAAGCAAGTCATCGTGATGCCTTCGGCCTCACACTGCAAAAGCTTTTCCCTCAATATGACGTCCAATACCTCGTTTCCCGTATGGATCGAGGAATCGTAGATCATGATCTCGTGTTCGATTTCCTTTACGTAATCGGCGTTATCGCTGGTCCTCAAGGCCCGGATTTGGTGCTTGAGGTCATGGCATTTCATGTTGATGAGGTCGATGTTTTTCTTGCTGAGCTCATATTGGATCTTCTGCTCATGGAGAAGTTCGCGGTAGGCATCCGCCTCGGCGTGGGTCTTGTCGCTTTCCAATAAACCGAACATCAAAAACAAAAGCAGCGAGCAGCTTGTGACCGCGTATAAGGAGAAGCCGACCTTTGCCACAACCCCAAGGGAAGGGAGGTCGCTATTGAGGCGGAATAGCCCAATGCAAACCAAGATGACGACGATGGCAACCAATATCTTTTTGGTCGTATTTCCGATGTATGGGTTCGCTAATTCCTGTTTTTTCCATACCAACATGCCAACGATGACCATGGCTATGGCCATAAAGAGAAGGCTTAAAACGATCTCGAAGACATCGCCTACGTTTTGGTCCATGAAAACGGAGAAATTGCCAAAAAGCAACGACAGGTTATAGGCCAAATGCTGGGTGGCGAAGGAAGAGGCCGAAACCAAGAATATCGTCGATACCTTTTCCTTGTAGGATGCCTTTAGGGTAAGGAAGGTAAACGCATAGATAAACAAGAAGAAAACGAAGTTGAAGACGGTGACGCGATAATCGAAGGCGGCCTTTTCCTGGCCATAATGGAATTCCCCGCCGGTCACAAGGGAGAAAAGGAATTCGATGAAGAAAACGGCCGCGATCTCCAAAGCGGATAGGGCGAAGAAACGAAGGTGGAAATATTCGCTTCGCTTTAGATGCAACGAATAAAGGAAGCCGAATACCAAAAACTCGACCGCCATCAAAGGCGTGGCGAACCAGGAAAAGAAGAAATCGGACATGACTTACTTACTTCCCCCGAAATATAGGGCCAATTCGCTTAGGAAGGCTTTTCTTTTACCTTTTGAAATGGGCAACCGCTCATTCCCGACCATGACGTCATTGCCCTCGATCCCCTTTACATGGCGCAAATTCACGAGATAGCAGGCGTTGGCAAGGGAGAAATGCAGAGGAGTCAGCTTCTCGCTGACGCTAGATAGGGAACCCCAGGTGGAAATCTCCTTGTCCTTTAGGTGATAGACGAGGGAATGGTTTTTGATTTCGACGTAGATGATATCGCTAAGGTTTACCACTTCCATCGTCCCTTTGCGGTTGATGGTGAGGGTGTCCTCTTTGTTACGGTGGGAGAGTTCGTTGAAGATGCGGCCGAACTTCAATTCCATCTCCGGATAGGAAAAGGGCTTCAGGATGAAATCCAATGCGCTTACGGAATAGCCCTCAATCGCATATTGGGCCAAGTTGGTCGCGAAGACGATCACGACGTTTTCGTCCTTTTCCCTGATCTTCTTCGCCGCATCCATCCCGCTCATCCCGGGCATTTCGATGTCGAAGAAGATGATGTCGCCATCATAGGGGTAGGTTTCCAAAAAATCGAAGGCGTTGGAAAAACGGTGGACACTTATCTGGATGTCTTTGTTTTTGGCGAATTGGAAGAGGAAATCCTCCAGGGTCTTCGCCGCACCGTCATCGTCTTCCAAAAGGTAAATCTTATACATGGCCGAATTTTTCTAAGGGAAGTTTATATTTTTCTAAGAAACAAAACAAATCGTAGTTGCATGAAAGGAAATGAAAATATGATATAGATTTTCACTCTATTTTCATAAAATCCAAAAAATAGCGGGGGCGTTATCTTAAACTTAGGTAGAACAAGACCACGGCGACGGTCGCAAAATAGGCCAAGACCAAACCGATCGCGTAGATAAGGCCCGCCACGATAAGGGCGGGGATGTGGTTTTTGTCGTTATAGCCGCGGTAGAGGAACATGATGAAGGCGACCAAGATGAGGGAATAGCAATCGCCGAATCCCGCCGCCCTCATCTCGGGGATGAAGAAGAAGATGAGGTCGATGATGCCAAATAGCAATGCCGGCACACACAACGCCAGATTCTTATAGAAGGCATAGACGTCGCCGCGAAGATAGGCGCTGCCGTATTTCTTTTTGCAGGACCTTCTGATGAAGTAATTGCCAAAGAGGTAGCAATAGGTGGCGAGGGTGAAGCCGAACCTATTGTTGCCTAGGAAATAGGAAAGGCTGCCTACATCCGTTATTACGCCAAGATTGCTAAGCAAATCGATTAGGAACACGGATAGGGAGATAAGCACGGGCAACAAGGACATAAAACGCCAAACCCTGATATGGCGCACCTTCACGAAGGATGGTTTGGAGAAAAGGAACAAAGCCGTGAGGTGGAAGAGGAATATCGGGATGAAGATGTTGCTTGGCATGTAGCTAAGGACGGAGGAGACGAACCCGTTTTCGTAGAAGGACATCTGCTTGTTGAAAAGGCTCTGCAGCACCGATACGCCCAAAGCGACCCCACCGATGACGATCGTCCTTAGGTATAGTCGCTTCGGATGGCCGAAGTCGTCGCTTAGTCCAAGGATATAAAGGAAGAACACGCCTAGATAGAAGGCGTTTTTGGCCAAATAGAGGAAGCTATTCTCATCCATGAAGGATATGACCATCGAGATGAGTCCGAAGTTATTGGCGATCGAAAGCAAGACGTAGGTCGAGCCTAGCAAAAGCAATATCGAGCCCATGATCCTAATCGCGCTTGCACCCATGATAAGGGGCAGCCTTTTATTGTCTGGAAGAGCGAGCTCACCGCGCTTGACGGGAGGTTCCTCGATTCCCTTTGCCCTAAGGAAGGTAAAGGAAAGTATCGACAAGACCGTTAAAAGGATCCCAATTGGGGCGCCCACATAGGAAAGATAGGTATACGCGGTTTTGCCAGCCTCGTATTTGGCGTCGCCTTTGGCCTTTATCGACCAAACCTCATCATAGATATCGGAGATACCCAGCCCATTCTCCCCGAAGGATTGGCGCTTTGCGTAATCGTTTAGGAAGAGGGTGAAGGCGAAGTCCGACACGAAGAATCCCACGGTGGGTTCATAGGCAAACAAAGGATTGGCGTTATCCTTATCGATGATGTAATCGATTTTGGAATCGACGACGTATCCCTCCTCGCTTAGCCTTCTTCCGATTTGGATGGAATATTCGCCGGTTTTGTTGTCGACTAGGGTCATCTTGAAGCGGTTGCCCTTATCATAGAGCATGCTGAGTCGGAAATTGCCTAGGCTGGAGGAGCCATCGGGGGTATCGTCCCTAAGGATGCAAAGAAACTGCATGTCGTAGATGTTATTGGCGTTAATGGGGGCCATGACGGCGGTATACATAGAGGAGCCGCTTTCATCATGGACGAGGGAATGGATCTTTTTGTTGAAGTTGCCAAGGGGATCAACGTAGGGTTGGCCGTTTTCCACGGAATACTTTTGGATCAATTCGTAGGCTTGCGAATAATAGGAATGCTCGATCGGGGTGTTGTTATAATCGACGATTAGGGCCGCGGGGATGGAAAGAAGGCAGATGAAGGGCAAAACGATGGCCAAAATCCTCACCCAAAGGTGAGAGAAAAGCTTGGATAGCCTCTTCTTGGCGCTCCTTTCCTCCTTCGACCTAATCTCCTCTGGGTAAGAGGGCTCGCCTTTTAGGTATTGGCGGAAATCGCCGCCATAAAGGGCATCGATCCGATCGATCGTCTCGCCCTTTGGGACGCTATATCCCCTTTCGAAACGGTGATAGAGGAATTTGCTCACGCCGATGCGCTCACAAACCTCCTTTCTACGGAAACCGGCCTTCTTCCTTTGCCTATATAGATAATCGTTGTAGGCTTCCATAAAAATCTTGTCCAGGGGTCCTGTAGGAATATTATAATCTTATCAGATTAACCTTCGGGAGTCTCAAAATGAAAATAGTCTCTCTGCTTCCACTATTGCCACTCCTGTTCTCTAGCCTTTCTTTGTCTTCCTGCACCTCCGGTAACGACATCAGGTCGCAAAAGGAAATCGAGGGTCTAGGCTATCAGAAAATCGACTTTTCCTGGCAATGCGGCGATAAGGAAACCGGTAACGACTATTTCTATTACAAAGACGCCTTCTTCGGCGAGGATGCGAGCAAGCTGAACCTAAGTTTTGCCCATGTCGGCTATGCCTGGGCCCTCTCCAATTTCGCCGCGGGCACAAGCAAAGGCGACTATACCCATCAGGATGTCAACGCGGCCGCTCTTTCCAAAAGCATCGGCTTCGATTCCTTTGAATCCAACGAATTCTTCAAGCAGAAGCCAAGCGTCGAATCCCTTGGCATCTCCTGCGCCAAAAAGTCTTTGTCGCTAGAAGAGGGGAAGGCCACCGCCATACTCGTCGGCATCCGCGGGGCCGGGTATGAGGCCGAGTGGGGCAGCAACTTCACCCTTGGCCAAGCGGGCGACCACCCTGGTTTCAATGCGGCCGCGGATAGGGTCGTGAGTTACGTAAACGGATTCATCGACAAACACAATATCTCCGGAAACATCAAAATCCTCGTTTCCGGCTACTCTAGGGCCGCGGCCACCACCAATCTATTCGCTGGGAAAATCGATAATTCCCTTACTAATGGCACTCCTTTGCTTAGAAACAGCGTGAAATTCGACAAAGACGACGTGTTCGCCTATTGCTTCGAACCCCCGGCAGGGGCGATAAGGGAGGACTACAGCCTCGATAGCAACGCGTATAGCAACATCCATTGCTTCATCAATCCCAATGACCTCGTCCCATTGGTGGCCCCGAACGAATATGGCTTTGCCAGGTTTGGGAACCAGTATTTCTATCCGAACTCCCTTTCCACCCTGGATTATCAAGGCAAAGAGGACAAAATGCTTAGGTTCCTAAACGAGATGCTTAGCGTCGGCCATAGCAAATATGGCGGATATGCGATCTCCTCCTTCGTTCCCCACGCCCCCGATAGCCACGGTTCCTTCTTCGCCAAGGATACCTCAAAGATCAATTGGACCGTCGAAAACGAGGTCAGACACCTTATCAGCTCATTGGCCAACTCCGGGTTAAAAAGCAGGCAGAACTTCTTCCTTACGATCCAGTCTGGCCTAATCAACACCATCAAACTCGTCTACGAGAAGGGCCCAGAAGGAGAGGCCACCCCGTTTAGCCTATTCGCCAAGGCCCTCGTCAAGGAACTATTGAATATCGAGATGTCCAAATCCCTCATCGACGATTTGACCATCGAGGAACTCCATCCCTATTTCACCACCGACTTCACCCCGTTTTTGATCAGGGCCTTCCATTCTTTCATGCCCGAACTCGACCTTTCCATCATCCAGGAGATCGCCTCGGGACTATCCGGATTATTCGTTGGCGTTGCCGAGGTCGCCTTCGAGGAGCCTAGCCTCATCTCCTCCATGATCGACATGCATAACCTCGCCGCCATGAGCCATGCCCATTATCCGGAAATCAACTATTTCTGGCTGAAGGCATATGACCCGCTTATCTACAAAGAACCCATTCCGGCGAACTTCAAGCAAAGCTGGTCCAGGATCTGCCTAAACGAAGTCAACGACGTCGAGGTCTTCGATTCCAAAAGCAACCTGGTGATGAAAATAGAAAAGGACGTCCCCGTCGATTTGCATAACGATTATGTCTATGGGGTAAGGCAAATCTCGCGTTCCCCGTTCTATGAATTCTATCTTCCAGGCGACCAAACCTATACGGTCAGGGCGGCCTCCACCACCAGGGATATCACCTCCTGGATCTTCTCGATATTCGACACCGATAAGGCCTGCGAGCGCTTCTTCCTACCCAAATCGATGGAGGAAAAAGAAAGCGACGTCTACGAAATCATAATACCCAATATATATTGAAAGTCCCTGCAAAACCCCTGTTTTTTGCAAAAAAAAGCGCGGCTTAACCCTTTTGTTGAACATAAGGGAATAGTCCGCGCTTTTCTTTTTTACCCTAAGGCGACGTCTAGCGACATCATCAATACGAACCCCGCGATAAACGACCACACCCCATGGTGATGGGTGCTATCGCCAGTCATATCGGGGATCATCTCCTCGGCGATGACATAGAGCATGCAACCGGCCGCGAAACTTAAGGCAAAGGGCATGACGGCCTGTAGTTGCATCGCTAGGAATAGCCCGACGATGCCGGCGAGGGGTTCGACCGCCCCGCTGGCGACCCCGAATAGGAACGACTTCTTACTGGTCGCCCCTTCTCCCCTCATCGAAAGGGAGACCACGGCCCCCTCGGGGATGTTCTGGATCGCGATGCCTATCGCTAGCATCAAAGCGCCAAGCAAAGCCGCTTCTTGGTTGGCGGTCCAACTTGCCAAGGCGACGCCATAGGCGATGCCTACCGATAGACCCTCTGGGACGTTATGGATCGTGACCGCCAAAAACATCTTCGCGGTTTTGTTGATGTTGCTATGCAACCCCTCTTCCCCGCCTTCGATATGGAAGTGGGGGACGAGTTTGTCTATGCCCCACATGAATAAGGCGCCCGCCGTCACGGAAACGGCGACGATGATCCAGGTGGGCATAACGGGATTCTCCGCCTCAAGCGAAGGGACGATGAGGGAGAAGATCGATGCGGCAAGCATAACTCCGGCCGCAAAGCCCAGGAACATTTTGCGGACGGTTTCGGAAATGGGCTTTTTGGCGAAAAAGAAGACGAATGCGCTTCCTAAAGCCGTGGCTAGGAATATGATCGATAAGCCGATAACGGCGTTTACAGTAGGTGTCATATTGGTACCTCCCAAATTAAGTGTTAATATTACTTAACACCGTATAACTATAGCACTGCTTTTCCTAAAAGGAAGCAATATGATTGCCCTTATTTTACATTATGGGTGGCGGTCAAAGAAAACCCACGTCCTTTTGTTTTGGATATGGGGTAAATGGGGCTTATTCGTTTTCGTCGCGGATATCTTTTTCCACGGGGATATCCTTCTCTTCCTTTTCTTCGGAGGTGGGTTCTTCCTCGTCTTTGTACATAAGTTCAAGCGCGGCCCGTTTCGCCTCTTCGTTGCGCTCTTCCTCTTGGCGTAAGGCCTCTTCTTCCTCCAGGGCCTGCTTTTGGGCGAGGTAAGCGGCTTTGGATGCCTCTTCTTCCGCCCTTGATTCGTTATAGAGGTTGACGATGATGGAGGTGATGACCGCGGTGACCAAGATGCCATAGATCCCTAGGAAGACCGAAAGGATCCTGCCGACGATCGTGGTGGCGACGATATCGCCGAAACCGATCGTGGTGACGCAGGCGAAGCAATACCACAAAGCGTCCAATACCGATTCCATGCTAGGCTCGAGGAAGCTTAGGGAAATCGCAACCGCCACGACCATGAACGCCAAGCCGAATAGGGTTTCGGCCGCATGGGACTTCCGCATGACCTTGACGAGCTTCTTCGGACTCCATTTCCTGAAGAAGGAATAGAAGATGAGGAAGAATCCGGACGAGACCAGATATAGCGCGATGGCGGTCCATAAATCCAAAGGATAGTCCCTCAATAGGAAGAGCATGACGATGAAAGCCGACCCGGTAAGGACGAGCAAAACCAAGGTGGCGACCCAGGTTATCGAGCCTTTGTCCTTGGAACGGGTGATATGGGTATAGACCAATTTGGAGAAATTGAGCAAAACGAATATGGACATGCTAATGCATAGGCCTAAGATGGGGTAATCCGGGACGGTGATCGGAATCACCGCCAAAAGGAAATAGCAAATGGCGAAGGGAACGGATTCGTAGAGCACCCTTTTCCGATGCCTAAACGAGGCGGCGACAAGTTCCATGATGCCGCTGACGATGAAGGTGACCATCATGCAGATGGCGCCAAGAACGGAAATGCCGACATAGACGACACCCTGGTCGGCTTCGGGGATTTTGGAGGCCTCGTTGACTAGACTTAGGATGATGAGCCCGCAAACGACGGTCGCAAGGGAAAAGAAGGCGTTGATATAGGCGATGATTTTCTCCCTATTGTCAATGCGCTTTGGCGACAGCAGTTTTGGCCTGGTTTTCATAGCAACGAGAATTGTAACACATGGAAACGCGCTTACATTAGGGCGAAATTTACCGTCTATACGCGCATAAAAGGGAAGGTATAATTTCCGCTATATCGAATTAAGTTTTCAGGAGGCGCTACATATATGGCATGCACGACGATAATGGTAGGAAAGAAGGCGAGCTACGACGGCTCGACCATGATCGCGAGGAACGACGATTCCCCAAGCGGCATCTTCCATGTGAAGAAACTGATCGTGGTCCCTCCCTCCAAACAGCCCAAAACCTATAAATCCGTCATCTCGAAGGCGACCATCGCCCTTCCCGACAATCCCCTCCCCTATACCGCGACCCCAAACGTCGACCCTAGCGAAGGCATCTGGGCCGCCAGCGGCACCAACGATGCCGGCGTGTCGATGTCCGCGACCGAGACGATCACCACCAATGAGCGCGTTTTATCCGCCGACCCTTTGGTCGAGTCTCGCAAAGTTGGTGGGAAGAGCCTTCCCGGAGGCTTTGGCGAAGAGGATTTCGTCGTCCTCGTCCTCCCCTATATCCATAGCGCTAGGGAAGGCGTGAAAAGATTGGGCGAGATATTAGAAAAATACGGCACCTACGAAAGCAATGGCATCGCCTTTAGCGACGAGGAGGAGGTCTGGTGGATGGAAACCATCGGCGGACACCACTTCATCGCCCACCGCATCCCAGACGATTGCTATGCCATCGCGGCCAATCAGTTCAGTTTGGACCGCTTCGATTTCGATGACGCGGAAGGGGCGCAGAAAAACTACATGTGTTCCAAAGGACTAAGGGAATTCGTAATCGACAATTCCCTTTGCCTAGACGCCTCCACTTCCATAAAGGACTTCGATCCTAGACATGCCTTTGGCAGCCATACCGACGCCGACCACGTCTATAACACCCCACGCGCTTGGTATGGGGTCACTAGGCTTAGCAAGAAGACCCATCCGGAACTTTGCGGCAAAGGGCCGGAGGACGACGATATCCCCTTCGAGCTCACCCCCGATGCCAAAATCACCGTGAACGAGGTCAAATATATCCTCGCCTCCCATTTCCAGGGCACCCCCTATGACCCCTACGGGAAAGGGGATGATCAAAGAAAAGGCATATATCGTCCGATCGGGGTCAACCGCACCGCGGTGATGTGCCTACACAAGAACAAAAAGGGAAAAGAGCCGATACAGTACCTCGCTTTCGCCTGCAACGCCTTCAATGGCTTCGTCCCCTTCTTCCCCCGCGTAAACAAAATCCCAAGCTATTTTTCTAACACCACCATGGAGGTTTCGACCTCTAGTTTCTATTGGGCCTCCAGGCTACTTGGCGCCCTTGCGGATTCCCATTTCCATTCAAACGCGATCCATATCGAGCGTTATCAAGAAGCATTAGACGCCAGAACCCTTGAGGTAATCGTTAAGGCCAATAGGGAATTCGAATCCAAAAAGGATAGAAGAATACTAGAAAAGGCGAACGAGGAAATCGAAAGGATCGCGAAGGAGGAAACCGCGAAGGCACTCGATCGATTGTTGTTTACCTCAAGCGCCCTCATGAAAAACGGTTTTTCGAGGTCCGATAAGTGAAATTGGTTGACGAATACTCAAGTTTTTTATTCTAAAAACCCTTTTGACTCGGTTATAATCAAAAAAGAATCCGATTTTGTATGAATAGCGATAAGCAAAAAAACATTATCACGACCCAACGCAGGAACGTTTTGATCGTTGAGGACGAGGAAATCAACCGTGAGATCCTTAAGGAAATCCTTTCCGAGGAATTCACTTGCCTCGAGGCGGAAAATGGCAAAGAGGCCATCGACGTCCTCCGTTTTTCGAGCGTCCCCATCTCCTTGATCCTGCTAGATATCAACATGCCCGTCATGAACGGTTTCGAGTTCATGAAAAGGGTCAAATCCAGCCAGCAATACCGCCATATCCCCATCATCGTTTTGACTAGCGACAAGGAAAACGAGCTAGAAAGTCTCCACATGGGGGCTGTCGACTTCATCAAAAAGCCCTACGAATTCCCCGAGATCATCATTGCAAGAAGCAAAAGGTCCATCGAGCTTAGCGAAGATAGAAGCCTTATCCAAAAGACCCAGCGTGACGACCTAACAGGCGTCTATATCTCCGAGGTCTTCCACGAATACGTCGAGCGTATCGACCAATATAACCCCGATAGGGAAAACGACCTCACCGTCGTCGACATCGAAAAATTCGATCTCCTCCACGCCCTTTACGGCGATATTTTGGCTAACCGCATCCTGGCCCTTCTTGCCAAGACCATGACCGAGCTGGTCAGACAATACGATGGCATCATCGGACGTTACCAAGACCATGCCTTCCTAGTCTATGCCAATAGGATAGAGGACTATCAGGAAGTCTATGACACCGTCGTCGGATCCCTCGCCGAAGAAGGCAACCTAGGCGATTTGGCCATCAAATTCGGCGTATATCGCGTTTCCGATAAATCCGAGCCCGTCTCCACCCGCATCAATCACGCCAACCACGCCAGGGAAACCCTTCGCGGCACTTCCACCCCCATTGCCATCTACGATGCCGAATTCGAGCGTCAGGCCCGTTTCGAACAGGATTTGATCAACGGCCTCAACCAAGCGCTCGAAGAGAGGCAGTTCGTCGTGAACTTCCAGCCCAAAACCTATATCCAAGGGGATAAGGAGGTCATCGGAGGAGGGGAAGCCCTCGTCAGATGGATCCATCCCCTCTATGGCTTTATTCCCCCAGGAACCTTCATCCCCCTATTCGAGGCCAACGGTCAGATCAAGCTAATCGACCGCTATGTTTGGGAAGAAGCCGGCAGGATGATCCGCAAGATCAAAGACGAATACGGCGTCGATATCCCAATCTCCGTCAACGTCTCCAGGGCCGAGATGCTAGATGAGGATATCCTCGACATCTTCCTTTCGATCGCTAGGGAAAACAATATCGACCGCAGCCTTATCCACATCGAGATCACCGAAAGCGCCTATAGCCATGACGTCGATAAGATCGTCGAGGTCAGCGAAAACTTCAAAAAGCACGGCTTCCTCATCGAAATCGATGACTTCGGAAGCGGCTATTCCTCATTGAATTCCCTTACCTCGCTTCCTTTCGACATTATCAAACTCGATATGAAATTCACGAGGGAGATGGAACTTAACGACAAGACCATGAAGATGGTCGAGATCGTCGCCGACATCGCGAGGTTCTTCTCCGCGAAACTCGTCGCGGAAGGGGCCGAGACGGCTAGCCAAGTCGAAAAGCTGAAGCAAATCGGTTATGATTATGTCCAAGGATACTATTTCTCCAAGCCTTTGAAAGGCGACGACTTCCTAGCCTACGTAGCCGCCCATAGATAAAGGAGGGCAATATGCTAACCATAGATTCGCTAAAAGAATATGGCGCCAATGTCGAAGAAGGGCTCACCCGTTGTGTGAACAGGGAGTCCCTATATTTGCGTTTGGTCGGCAAAGCCGCGGTAAGCCCCGATTTCGAAAGGCTCGAAACCGCGATTGATAATAGGGATTATGAAGATGCCTTCCAAGCGGCCCACGGCCTAAAAGGCGTCGTCAATAACCTTGCCCTCACTCCCCTAAAAGCCCCGATCGAAGAGATCACCGAACATCTTAGGGCGAAGGAGGAAATTGATTATTCTAGGCTCCTCGCCGAGATAAAAGACGCCCACGATAGGCTTAAGGCGATCGTCGAATAAGGCGAAACGAAAGCGTTCCTAACAGCATGGAGCGCTTTTTTCTTATCCTTATATTCTATATAGGGTTAGCGTTTTGATTGATGAATCTTCTCCCTTGCCCTACAATCAACGCCATGGAAAAGAACATTGCAAGCAACCTCATGGCCGAATTCGGCAACAACAAGTCCACTTTCGATGCGACCCCCGTCAAGGAATTCATGAAGCAGGTCAACCACCTCCTTTTGATGGATTTCTACGAAGAACCCTCCACAAGCAAGATCAATACCAAGCTAGCGGAGATAAGGGCCCTATTCCTTCGCATCACCGGATGCTCTTGTTGCGAAAAGGACCTCGATGGCTTCTTCGAGGAACTCCCCCATATCAGGAACTTGCTCAACGGTTCCATCGACGCGATCTTCGAAGGCGATCCCGCCTCCACCTCAAAGGAGGAGATCGTTTTCACCTATCCTGGCTTCCAAGCCATCCTCTACCATAGGGTCGCCCATTATTTCTATGGGGTAGGGCAGAAACTCCTCGCCAGGGGAATCTCCGAAATCGCCCATAGCCAGTGGGGCATCGATATCGCCCCGGGCGCAACCATAGGCAACCACTTCTTCATCGACCATGGCACCGGCATCGTAATCGGGGAAACCGCGATCATCGGCAATAACGTCAAGCTCTACCAAGGCGCGACGATCGGGGCCATGTCATTATCGGCTGGGAGAATGCTCTCGGGCAAAAAACGCCACCCGACGGTAGAAGACGACGTGACCATCTATTCCAACGCCTCCATCCTAGGCGGGGAGACCACGATAGGAAGGGGGAGCATCATCGGCGCCAACGTCTATTTAAAGACCTCGGTTGAGCCGGATTCCGTTGTGGTATTGGAGAATAGCGGCATCGTCATCCGCAAGAAAAACAAGTAATTTGAAAGGCTTTTTGCAAAATTCGTTGGGGTTTTGCGGCCTTTTTTATTTTAGGACTTCGGGACTACAATAAGCCTTTAGGGCATGGGGGACCACTTCTATCTCTATATTTCCCTTAGGCCCTTTTTCGCCATCGAAGCACCAATCCTGATCCTCTGGGATCTCTATTTTTATATTCTTTCCGCTTAGTCTGACAAAGCCCCTATGGAATATATAACGGAGGAAGCCATTGAATAGCCTAGGCTTCACGATCAATATCTCGGCCTTACCATCGTCCACTTTGCCTTTGCCGTTTACCTTCATCCCGCCTAGCCACTTGCCATTAAGGATGGAAAGGGAACAGACCTTGCCATCATAGATGACGCCGTCTTCGTTAGTGATCTTCACCTTATGACGCTGAATGAAGAAGACCTCCTTGATGCAAAGAAGGTAATAGACGAATCTGCCAAAGGCCTTTTTCATCCTGCGCTTAGCGACATAGGAGACATCCATATATGCGCCAAAGCCGCCTAGATAGAAAAAGGAGGAATCGCCGGAGCGAATCACATCGAAATCGCCGATATGCCCTTCCTTTATGACCTTTAGTCCGCTTCTTAGGTTCTTCACCCCGAAGTTTTTGCCACCATCGTTTAGGGTACCACCACCCAAATACGCCAAGACGGGGGCGTTATCATATCTAGAAAGGACGTTGATGATGTTATTTAGCGTTCCATCGCCACCATAAAGGATAAGCGCATCGTATTGTCCGCAGCTATTCCTCGCGGCCGTCTCGCCCTCTTCCCTGCTTTTTGTCTCAAAATAGGTCAAATCGAAGATGGGGGATAAGGCCTCATCGACCTCATCCTTATGTTTAAGGAAGGCGATATGCCCCGTATTCGTCGAATAAAGCACGAGCGCCTTTTTCCTGTTCGTTATGGTTTCGCGTTCTTCTTCCATTTTTGCCTGTAAGATTATGAAAGGGATAAAAGGAAAAGGCAAACGTCCAGTCGGAGCTTGCCTTCCCCAATCTATATTTTATAGATGACGCCGTTATGGTTCTTCGACTTCAGATTGAAGGAGAACGATTTCTCATCGTCGACGCGGAATACGGCGATTGCCTCACCTAGATAAGTGAGACAATGGTCACCGAGATAGCTTTCCTTATGGTAGGGGCAGCCGTTTCCTATGCCAAGGAGTTCCCCACCGACGACATCTTCGATCTTGAGTTCGTCCTTTTCATAGACGCGGATATCGCCTTCCCCGTTTTCTAGGCGTAGCCTCACATAATAGAGGTGGTCGTTTGGTGAAGGTTTGGATTCTGGGGAAGCGACAAGAACGGTTTCCTTATCGCTACTACCGAGCGAATAACGACCGACTTCATCGTTGTTTTTATTATAGGCGATGACCTCGAGTTTGCCCTTCTTGTAGGGGAACTTAACTAGGACCATGCCGTTTTTATCGCACTTCCTTTTGGCGATGACCTTACCATTAAGCAATAATTCGAAATGGTCTTGGGCGCAATATACCTCGACCCCGCACTTCTTCCCCTCTTCTTCCTTAGGGAAGTCATAATGGGGCATGGCCATCGAATATTTCCAGGCCGAGGGGGAATGCTTAAGCCTATATTCCCTAGGTGGCACAACCGCCATCGCGACGGGTTTGACCCCGTATAGGACCTGGGTGAACAAAGCCTCGCCAAGGAACCTTCCGGTGATATCGATCCTGCCGCTTCCCGCGGTGATCCATCCTGCGCCATGGTCGAAGGTAGGCGCATCTTCCTCATTGACCCAACTTCCAACGCCGCATTCGCCAAGATAATCCATCCCAGCCCAGACGAAATCACCGATGACACGGGGATATTTTTCGGCGATCCTCATCCATTTCGCGGTATCGCAGCAGAACGTTTCGCTTCCCACTATCAATCGTTCGGGGTATTTCTTGCAGTCATGCTTATAACGGAATAGGGCGTAGTTATAGCCGGCGACGTCTAATTTTGCGAAGCTGCCACGGGTCTTCCTATCGCATATTGGCAAGGTGGAACCGACCTTCATGACGTTGCTGCCGACGAAATTGGCGATCTTGTTGAAGAAGGCCGAACCCACTTCCTTTTTCTTCGCCTTGGCCTGGCTATTGCCTTCGGCCTTTTTGTCGCTATAGACGCCAAAGCCCATGGAGAAGAGGGCGTTGAAGAATATGTTCACGCCGCAGGTGACGGGACGCGAGGGATCTAGTTCATGGAGGATCCTAACGAAATCGGCGACGAGTTCGATGCCTTTTTCTTGTGAGGTCTCGGCGACTTCGTTACCAACCGAATACATGACGACGCAAGGATGGCTATAATCCTTCTCCACCATTAAGCGGAGATCTTCGGGATAATTGTCCATTAGTTCGTTGACGTAGTCGTATTTGGTCTTATGGATATACCAGCAGTCGACATATTCGTCCATGACGTACATGCCCATCTCGTCGCAGGCATCCAAAGCGGCCTTGGTAAGGGGGTTATGGGAGGAACGAATCGCGTTATAGCCGCATTCCTTCAGCAAGGCGACTTTGCGGTATTCGGCATCGCGATATTCCCTAGCGCCCAAAACACCATGGTCATGGTGGATGCAAGCCCCTTTAAGCAACAGCCTTTCGCCGTTGATGAAGAACCCTTCCTTGCCGTATTTAAGCTCCCTTATACCAAAGCGGAAGCTCTCTTCTTCCTTATCTTCGCTAGTAAGGGTGATGGTATATAAATCGGGGTGGCGGTCATTCCAAAGTTTGGGGTTAGGAATATTCAAAATATGCGTAAATTCCTTCTCTACCGTAGAAATCTCGCCCTTTGCCACTTCTTCTTTATTTGGGCCGACGATGGAATAGAAGACTTTTCCTTCGTAGCTAGTCTTCCCGGAAATCCTAATCTCGCCACGTTCATAGGAAGTGGTAAAGACGCGGGCAGAGCCAAGCAAAACATGCCTTTCCTTTAATAAATATAGGGATACGGGACGATAAATGCCAGTTCCGCTATACCATCTCGAGTTTGGTTGGTCCTTATTGAAGCATTTCACCTCAACCTCGTTTTCCCCTTCCTTTAGATATGGGGTGAGGTCGACGTAGAAGCCATTGTACCCATAGTCGTTTTTAAATATCTGCTCGCCATTGAGGAGGATCTTGGCATTGCGGTAAACGCCTTCGAATTCAAGTATGGCCTTGCCGCCATTTGGGACTTCGACATTGAATTTCTTGGTATAGGAATAATCCCCTCCCACAAACCACGCGGTATTGACCCCGCCTTCGGAATCGGGTGAGATTTCCTCGGAAAGCATCGCGTCATGAGGCAAGGTGACGGGTTTGCTTTCATCCCCTTCTATGGTAAGGGAACGAACGAACCATTTGTCGTTGAAATCGAATTTGGGCATAGGCCTACCTCCATATAACTATTGCTGAAAGCAATTATAACAAAGAATGATCGGAATTATCGTTATTGGCAAAAATTTGCGATATGCTGACAAAAAATGACGAATTCGCTTAAAAACGAATAAAAATAAACTCCCCACCGATCCTACGTTTCGGCGGGGAGCCTCCCTCTAAAGGGGGGTGAGGAGAGGGAGTGAAGTAAGGAAGGTCGACCGACTTTACTGTTCTATGGTTTGACTGGAATACGAGGCTCCGTCGACCGTGAAGGTCCCATTGACAGTAAGGGTGATGGATGAGGTTGAGTTGTCGCCGAAGACGATAGCGTCGCCGGAGATGTTGGTACCGGTTACCTTGACTCCAGAGGCGATGGTGATCGCGGTGTCGGTCTTGAATACGCTTTCCGCATTGGAGATGTTCCAATTGCCGCCATCGAGGGTGATGGTGCCGTCGCCATCGTCAGTTGCGGCTTCGATGCCTTGGGAGACGGCGGAAGCGATTGTGACCGTACCGGCATAGACGCTAGTGGAATCGTCGGGATCGGTCGTCACGAGGTTCTCGCAGTGGAGGCCATCGTGTCCGGAGTCGATCGTGACCGAATTAGAGCCCTGGAAGGTGATATCCCCTTCGGCCTTAATCCCATGGCCATCTGCTACCGAGGAGATAGCTAGGCTGCCTTTGCCGGAGACTTCGACGTTGTTTTCGCTATAAACGGCGTCGCCGCCATTAGTTGCATAAATCACGTTATTGGTGCCGTTTTTCACCGATAGCTGCACGTTTTTCTTGCTGCAGGTATATTCGATTACCGGATCATCGGTAGAAGAGACTAGGGCCGCATTGGAAAGAGTAAGCTTAACGCCTTTGTAATTCCCTTCGCCAAGGTTATTGACGTCGGAGATGACGATGCTAGTGGTCGCATAACCGGTAACGACATACTCCGCCTTTTCGGCACAGACGGCGAGGGTGTAGATGTTGTTGGTGGAATCATAGCTCACCGAGGCGCCGGTGACGCTGGAGTCACCAACCGTGATCTCCAAATCGCCATATTTACTCTCCAAGGAAGACACATCCACCGAGGCGGTAGTAGTCGCTTCGCTGGTGGCTTCCGCTTCGGAAGTTGTCGTAGTCGAAGTTGTCGTAGTCGAAGTGGTCGTGGTCGAAGTTGCCGTGGCGCTAGAAGCCGCGGTAGAGCTAGAAGTCGAGGCGGTGCCTCCGCAGCTCATGAGCAAGAACGATGCCGTCACTAGGATTAGTTTTTGTAATTTCATGGTTGGTTTCCCCTTTTCACCTGGCTTTATGTTAAAAGGCGAAACTGAAAACAAACTAAAAATGAAACTAAATATCACAAAAATTTTCCCTTGGACCAAAAACAAATAAAAGGGCCGAATAAATCGGCCCAAATTCTTAACTTTGCGGATACATCTACCTCACCCAATTGTCCTAAACCCAATAGATTTAGAACATGTATCCGCAAGAGAGTTTCCCTCTCTTCGAAACATATATTAGGTAGGGAAGTGCTATAAAAGTGCTAAATGACAATCGGCTTTTATCATTCGGGGTCGAATTGGGAATTGTATAGCTCCGCATAGAAGCCTTTTTTGCCAAGCAATTCCTTATGGGTTCCCTGTTCGATGATATCGCCATCTTTCATGACGAGGATCAAATCCGCGTTTTTGATGGTGCTTAGCCTATGGGCGATGACAAAGCTCGTCCTGCCTTCAGTCAAAGCGTCCATCGCTTCCTGTATTTTTATTTCGGTCCTGGTGTCGACCGAGCTTGTGGCCTCATCCAAAATAAGCATCTTGGAATCCTTGACCATGGCCCTGGCGATGGTCAATTGCTGCTTCTGGCCTTCGGAAAGCGAAGTCGTATCGTCAAGTGGGGTATCGTAGCCATTTGGCAAGGAGGCGACATAATGGTCTAGCCCAGCCGCGTGGCAAACCTTATCCAATGTTTCGTCGCTTACGCCGACTTTGTTGAAACAAAGGTTTTCCCTAACGGTTCCACCGAATAGCCAGGTATCCTGGAGGATCATGTCGAACATGTCGTGGATCTGTTCCCTCTTATATTCCTTGATGGAGACACCGTCTATTAGGATATCGCCGCCGCAAGTTTCATAAAAACGCATCAATAGGTTGACCATCGTGGTCTTACCAGCCCCGGTAGGTCCGACAATCGCGACCTTCATGCCCGGGTTCACCTTGGCGGAGAAGTCGTGGATGATGACCCTAGAGGAATCGTAGGAGAAATTGACGTGCCTAAATTCGACCGCGCCTTGAATTTCGCCCACTTCCTTGGTCTTATAGGATTCATCTTCCATCTCTTCCTTCTCAAGTAGGTTCACGACCCTTTCGCTGGCCGCGCCCGCTTGCTGGAAGCTAGAGAAGGATTGCGCGAAGGTGGAGAGGGGGCTAGAGAATAGCCTTGCGTAGATTGTAAAGGAGATGATGGTGCCGAAGTCCACACCGGCATTGTTTAATGCGAGGGCGACGCCGATCATGAAGATCATGGCATAGCTGAAATTGCCCGCGAAGTTCATCAAGGGGCCCATCATGCCGGAGAAGAATTGGGACATCCTATTGTTTTTGCGTAGGCTTTGGTTGACCTCATTGAATTTCTCAATGGTCTCTTCTTCCGCGCCAAAGGCCTTCACGATGCGGTGATTGGAATAGATTTCCTCGATTTGTCCGTTCATCTTGCCCAAATCGGCTTGGCGCCTTCTGAAGTATTTCTGGGATACGCCGATGACGACGCTAGAGCCGATAAAGCCGACGAAGGAACAGCCGATGGTGATAAGGGACAACTGCCAATTGACCACAAACATCATAATCACGACGCCAATGAACATGACCAAGGCGTTTAGCAAATTGGCAAACGCCGAGCCAAGGGTTTGGGAAATCGTGTCGACGTCGTTGGTGATCCTAGAAAGGATGTCGCCCGTGGTAGTCGAATCGAAGTAGGATAAAGGCAATTTGTTGATCTTTTCGTTGATTCTCGTCCTTAAGACCCTAGAGATCCTTTGGGTGGCTTCATTGGCGAGGAGTTGGCTCAAATAGCCCGATATCGCGCCAACAAGGTAAAGCCCAATCATGAAATAGACAGTGGGCATGACATCGTCCATATTGATGCCGCCTGGCATTGCGATGCCATTTGCGATCGCATTGGTAATGCCCTTGATCTTATCGGGGCCTAAGATGCTTGCGACGGCTTGAAGCGCGGCGAAAATGGTGGAGAGGATAATCAAAGGCAGGTACTTCTTCCCATAGGAAAGCACCTTGAAAAGCTGCTTGAAGTCAAGCTTGCCCTTCTCCATGGGCCTACGTCCGTGTCCACCTGGCCCTGGCATATTAGAGTTCCTCCTCCGAAAGCTGGGACAAGGCGATTTCACGGTAGACGTCGTTACTCTTGATCAGTTCCTCATGGGTTCCGATCCCAACGACCTTGCCTTTGTCCATGACGACGATCTTATCCGCGTTTCTGATCGTGCCGATACGTTGGGCGACGATCAAAACGGTTTTGCCTTCGCATTCATTGTGGATATTCCTTCTAACCTGACTATCGGTTTTGAAGTCAAGGGCAGAGAAGGTGTCGTCGAAGACCAAGATGTCCGCATCCTTATAAATAGCGCGGGCAATAGAAAGCCTTTGGCGCTGTCCGCCCGAATAGTTATGGCCGCCTTGAGCGACTTCGCTATCGACGCCTTTCTCTAGTTCATTGACAAAATCGCAACATGCGCAGCTTAGCGCTTTGCCAAGTCTATCCTCATCGATTTCCCTCTGGCCGTAGCCTACGTTGCTTTTAATGGTTCCCTTAAGTAAGGAGGCTTTTTGGGGCGCATAGGAGAATTTTTTCCTTAATCCAGAAAGAGTGTAATTCCTAACGTCGACGCCATTTACCATTACTTCGCCAGAAGTCACGTCATAATAGCGCAAAAGCAAATTGATAAGGGTGGTCTTGCCACATCCCGTCGAACCGATAAAGGCAACCGTTTCGCCTTTATTGATTACAAAATTAATGTCGCTGACGGCATAATGGCTGTCGCCGGCATAGGAGAAATTAACATGGTCGAAAACGATTGCGGGAATCTCATTTTCCTGCAATTCCCTATTATTTTCTCCGTCTTTGATGGTACTTTCGGTTTTTAGGACCTCTTTGATACGTTTTGCGGATACTAGCGTCCTAGGCAAGATGAGGAAGACGAACATGAGCATCAAGAAGGACATGATGACCTGCATCGAGTATTGCGAGAACACGGTCATTTTGGCAATCACGTTCGCCCTCTCCGCAATACCCTCCATCATCGCCGCGGTGGAAGAGGTATCCAAGGCGATATTATTGATAAGAAGGGCTGCGATCCAATAGATGACTAGGGTCAAGCCATTCATCGCGAGGTTTAGAACAGGCATCAATAAGCCGGTAATGCGGGAGACGAACAAATGGGTTCCCGTTATCTCATTATTGACGTTTTCGTACTTGGTCTTTTGATGCTCTTCCGCGTTGAAGGCACGGACGATACGCACACCCGAGACGTTTTCTCTAGCCCTTTCGTTAAGGTCGTCCGTGAGCTTCTGGATTTTGGTGAATTTGGGGATGCAGAAGATAATGCCAAGCACGACCACAATGGCGATTATGACGATGACAATAACCGTGGCCAAAGTCCAAGAAAGGTTGGAATTCGAGATCTTGATGATGGCCCAAATCGCCATCAAAGGCGCCTTGATAAGCATTTGCGTACCCATGGCGACGAAGTTCTGGACCTGAACGATGTCGTTAGTGGTCCTAGTGATTAAGGACGCGGTATGGAAGTGGTGGATTTCCTTATTGGAGAAGGAAAGGATATGACGGTAAAGCTTTTCTCTTAGGGTGGCGGAGAAATCGCTGGCCACATAGGAGATGAAGAAAGAACAAGTTATCGCGGATAATAGCGATCCACCCGCGCAAAGTAGCATCATACCGCCGTTTTTCCATACTTCGCTTTGGTCTGTGCCGGCGGAAGTGACGAAAACGGTGAGGTTTTCGGTATATTCGGGCATCAAAAGCTCCAGGTAAACCTGAAGTACGATGAGCCCAGCGGCGATGAAAAGGAACAACCAATCTAGTTTTTTGAAATGTCTGAACAAACTAAACATAGGCGCTCCTTTTACAGCGGGCATAATTCTAATGCCAAAACGTCTCGTTGCAAGGGCTTTGCACTCTCCAAAATCAAAAAAGTGTAATGTGTTACGGATTTGTTAGGATAAAATGGGCTTTTTCTTAATCCATTAAATTTTTTTATTCGAAGGACATCGTGGAGAAATATAACGCGTTGCCACTATTGGTGGACAAGGTGAAATACCCATCGACCGCATATGTATAGACGCGCGCACCATCAGATTCCTTAACGGAAGTGGCCTCGACCACGGCTTGATTGTCTTTGTTGCCGCAGGTTAATCTGGGAACGCCGGTTCCATCCGTGCCGTTGCCATAGATATTGATTATGACGGAAAGGGTAATGGTCCCGGTCATAGAGAATTCGGAATTGATATAGCCGCAACTATCGTCTTGGCGTTTCTTCATCTGAACGACTTCCACGTCGAATTTGCTGGAATTACGCTGAATGAGGTC
>JAILEX010000008.1 GCA_024687185.1 Bacilli bacterium
TCCTCACCCTAATTAATGGCGTGGAGGCGATGAAGGAGACCCATCATTATCTTGTGGGCGCTGTCTTCATCTACCTTGGTTTGGCCTATGTCGTTCAGGCCGTCTACCATTATTTCTTCCCATTGAAGATGTTAATCGACGAGATCGAAAAGGAAGAAGCGGAAGAAGAGGAAGAAGAATCCACGGTCGAGGAAATCCCTATGGATTCTTATAAGCAACAGGTAAGCGAACAAGAAGAAGAGGGTGGGGACAAGGAGGAATAGATCTCTCCCCCACAATCTTTCTTCCCCCAAAGGGGGAGATAATAGACTATAATCTTCTCGATTGGATAAGGTTGTCTTCCTTATCCACAAAGAAAACACAATAGAAAAAAAGACAACACCAAGAAAAGAAAAGGAAAACAATCATCACTATGGTCAAACTCGTATTGCTCCGCCATGGCCAATCCGCCTGGAACCTAGAAAACCGTTTCACCGGTTGGACTGACGTACCCCTCTCCCCCAAAGGCGAAGAGGAAGCTAAGGAAGCCGGCAGACTTTTGAAGAAGGCCGGCTATAGCTTCGATCTCGCTTTCTCTAGCGTCTTAATGCGCGCCAATAACACCATGAACTTCTGCTTGGAGCAACTTGGCGAAAACGATATCCCCAAGTCCTATAGCTGGAGGCTAAACGAACGCCACTATGGCGCACTACAAGGCCTAAACAAAGCCGAAAGCGCCGTCAAGTGGGGGGACGAACAGGTCCATATCTGGAGAAGGAGCGCGGACGTACCTCCGCTTTCCCTTACTAAGGAAGACGAAAGGTGGCCTGGTAACCAACAGAAGTACCTAGACCTAGTCAAAAAGGGCGAGATGAGCATGGAGGATATGCCCCTTACCGAATGCCTTATCGACACCGCTAACCGCGTTAAGCCATACTGGGATGCCAAGATCGTCCCTGAGCTAAACGCTGGCAAGAAGGTATTGATCGCCGCCCATGGCAACTCATTACGCGCCATCGTCATGATGCTAGAGCACCTCACCCCCGAGCAGATCATCTCGGTCGAAATCCCAACCGGATCGCCTTTAGTCTATGAACTAGACGAGAAGACCCTCAAGGTCCTTGACAAGTATTACCTCAAAGACCGCGCCTAATCTACCATTAGGATAAGCTCTTGCCCCCCTCTCTATGCTACTTGCCATAGAACGGGGGGCATTTTCTTATCCTTATATATATAATTAAAGGAATAAATAAATAATTCCTTTTAGGCCCCATATGGGCGAGGTATACAAAAAAATATTGTAGAATCCTTCGAAATAAACTAGGATATTACCGTCTCGAATTTTTGTTTGCACCATGAAGAATAAAAAAGCGCTGTGGATAACGTTAATCGTCCTCGATGTATTGATCACCGGATTCCTGTTCGTGATCTCTATCATCATGCTGGCCTCCACGGTCGGGTTGGAGCCAGGCTCGGTGCCCGATACCTCTACCTTCATCGGATATCTGCAGGCTAACACCAACGTCTATCTAGGCGCATTCGTCATCCCGCTATTCGTCCTTCTCGCCGCCAATATCGTGGGGCTAGTCATCTATGTTAGGAAGACCACCAAGAGGGAACCCGTCACCGTCAATGACCTATCCGCTGATCAGATGGAAGCGTTAAAGGCCGAGCTCCTTAAGGATCTAGCAGGAGGCAATAAGCCCGCGGAAGAGGAAAAAGCCGAAGAGCCTAAGCCTGAGGAAGCCCCCACCGAGGAAAAGCCCCAGGACTAAGGTCCCCCAAAAAAAGGAAGCGCACCCCCTTGAGGGTGCTTTTTCTTTATCTCTAGGGGCGCCCCAATAATCTTTGGGGTTTATTTGGAACCCTTCTCTTGCCTATTTCCCCTTAACTTACTTCCCTAACGGGCAAGGCTATTCTTATAAACGAAGTAAAAACGCCTAGAAGGGCGATTCTAGGCGCTTTATGCATATGGATGGTTAGTTGCTCGCCTTCTCTTTCTTTCGCCTTTAAACGGGCTTAGAAAGGAGAAAAGGAGCGAGGAAGAATAGGATTACCTATGGCTACGGATGGCGGAGATAAGGTCGCTTCTTGCTAGTGGCTTATAGAAGAGGAAGCCCTGGACCTCGACATTGGGGTCGGCGGATTTAAGGATATTGAACTGTTCCTCGTTTTCAACACCGACGGCGCCGATCTTCAGTCCCAGTTCCTTGGCTTGGCCAATAAGCTGAAGCACCTCTTCCTTGCGGTTTGGGTTGCTATCGATATCCTTGATGAGGTCACGGGTGATCTTGATCTTGGAGAAACCGAAGGCCTTTAGCTTCTCTACCGAGACGTCTCTTCCCGAATACCTATCGCAGACCAAGGCAACGCCAGAGGCCAGGAAGTCCTTGGTCTTGGTGATGAAGTCGTCCTTAATTAGGTCTTCCGAGATTTCAAAGGCGATGAAGTTCTCGGGGAGAACGTGGTTGGTATATAGGTTTTTGACGTATTCCATCATCGCCTTATCCTCTAGGAAGGTGGAGTCGGTATTGATGGCGACGCGAGAGAAGGCGTTGACGGCGAAGACGGAGGAGCCATATTCCTTATATAGGGCTTCGACGAAGCGGATAAGGGCACTAGTGATAACCGGGATCTTACCGGTTTGGACGGCGATTTGGCTAAGTTCCCAGGCTTGGATGGGCCTTTGCCTATAATCGTCCATGACGCGAAGAAGGATTTCCGCGCCATAGATATGCCTTGAGCTATCTAACATCGGCTGGAGGGTGACGCAGTTGACGTCGTCTTCGCCAAACGTCTTATCGATGATGTCGGTCATATACTTGGTGCGGCTGGCCGCGCAGGCGATGGAGTGGTTATAGAAGTAGATGTAATCGATGTTGTGGCCAAGTTTGGGATTCCTATAGTGGTCTTCGACGTGGGAGAGGAATTCTTCGGGGGAAGAATAGCCCTGGGGGTAGCCAAGAGGCAAATAGGTGATCTTGAAGACATCCTTGTTGGTCCCATCGTCGAAGCTAGATTCCTTGCTTAGGTTATAGATCTTCTCGCATACGTCGATGATCTCGGCGTGGCCGACACGGGGCAAGAGCAAACCGATGGTCGAGGGGTTATAGGCGTAGACGTCATGGGTTTGGTAGGCGAACTTGATCTTCTCGATGAAGCTTCTAATGGCGAATAAGGTGCCTTCCCCGCCTTGTTTGGTAAGGAAGAGCTCGATGTTATCGATGCATAGGAGCAAGAGGTAGCCACGTCCGTTATTGATATAGATGTTACGAAGCTGCTCTAGCAAAGTACGGTAGCTATATACGAGCCAATTCTTGTCGAAAAGCTCATAGCCGGGACTACCGACTTCCACTAGCATCGACCTTTCGTGGCTTTTCCTGTCGTTTAGGGTAAGCGAGGTGACCAGATGGCTCCCTTTGACGTCGCTTTCCATTTTGGAGAAATCCCTAATGGGGCAATGGGGGCACATTTTGGCGTAGCCATACATCGCTTTGTGGCAGGGTTCCCCTATGACGGCGTTAGGGAAAAGGGTTCTAAGGTTAGGCGAGATATAGGTGATATGGTAATCGGAGTCGCGGACCTTATAGATGCCATAATTTGACATCGCCAGGATATGCTCGGTCTCGGCAAGGGCGGCATTGGCCCTTTCTTCCTTTTGGGCAAGGGAGAAGTAGTCGGTAAGGATCTTGCCGACGCGGTTAAGCCCTTCCTGGCGATAGGCGTCTAGAAGCAAGTTGCCGTTAGACTTAAGGAAGTACATGAAGCCTAGGAATTCGTTGCCGTCGTCAAAGCAATATAGGTAACCCGAGGTCACCCCCATCTCATCCATCTTCCTGGCAAGCACGCTAGATAGCGAGGCCCTAGAGGAGAAATAATAGGCGTTATTCCTATCGCTTACCTCCCTGACCTTATTGATTTCCTCCCTGGGGAAGGTTTTCGCGGTTAGGGTATCCTCGAAATAGGAATAGTTCCTATCGGTGTTCCTTTCCCAATAGATCAAATCGCTTCTATCCGCGCCTAGATATAGCCTGATCGATTCGAAGACCTGCTTGATGATCTTCTTTTCCTTTTCCCTTTCTACCCCCGATAGACGGTATAGCGGGATATGGGCGCGGTGGAAGAAGGAGGTATCCTGTTCGTGGGTCACCAAGGTGGTGTTATCGGTGTTATTGGCGCTTCTATCGGGGAAGAAGACGTTGAAGCTATTGCCTTGCCTTCTGGCGTAGCCTAGATCGTGGAAGATATCTTCTTCCTTAGAGGAAGGATAGGAGACGAACGCGCCTTTTAACGGCTTTAGGGTAAGCCCGGTTGGGGATTTGGCGCTGATCGCGCAATCGTCGCACATCGATAGGAGTTTCTCCTCTATGACCGAGAGGGAATCATAGGCGGGGAGGAAGCAGATCAAGGCGTCTTCCGCGGTGGAGAAGGCGAATAGCCTACCTGGGATAAAGGAGAAGGACCTATTGGCGTGAGAAAGCA
>JAILEX010000042.1 GCA_024687185.1 Bacilli bacterium
GAATGTCTATTCTGCCTTTTTGGTTTTGTTGCATTTTCAGGAATCATCCACGTTTTCCCTTTTAAATATGCGCCAATAACTCTTCCGGAAGCGCAATAGTTTCGCACGCTTCTTTCAGAAACTCCCCATATCTTACTAATCACTGTACTTGTTAAATACTGCATGGCGTTATTATATTATCTATCGGCAATTTATAAAGAAAAACTCGGCAGGAAAAAGCAAATATTATTTTACCGATATGCGTGCCCTGACAATTGGTATCTCAAACCTTTGTGTGTGCGGACAATTGGAGACATCATCGATTTCCAAGACACATACGAAAAAGTGCGTGTTTTTTCATGTCTTAAAGCACTTTTCCCCACTTTCTTTTATACGTTTTCCCCACCTTTCTTTTGAACAAAAATAGGTACTTCCATTTAGGAAGGTTCGCCTTTGCTTGCAAAACCCGCCGAAAATTTGTATTGCCTATTCCTACTTTTTGGAATGGCCATCACCTCGATGATCCTAATTCTGCTTTCTATGGTGCCTTTTCGAGTTCCTCTACTTTACGGTGGACGGCAATAGGGGTCTGGCCCCGCTTGGCTATATCTTCGCGATCAACGCGATTCCCGCGGCAAAAGCGGCCCATTGCCAAAGGATATAAACACCCTAGATTTTATTGGGCCAAAGAAAAGAAAAGGAACCGGAAGGGAAATGGGCAAAATCGCCGCAATTCCCAAACGAATCCGTTCTTTTTGGGTCTATTTCAAGTTACTTCCTTTCGATCGTGAGCAAGGAATCGAAGCCGACCATCTCGAAGACCTTATAGACGTCTTCGGAAAGGTTGATAAGGGTGAGGTCATCGTATCTCTTCTTGATCCTTAAGATGATCCTAAGCCCGGCGGAGGAGATGTAATTGAGGTCGTTGAAATCGAGGACGACGCTATCGAGTTTCTTTCCTTTGAGGATCGATTCGAGATCGTTTTCCACGGAATCGGCGTTAAAGGAATTGAGGTCCCCCTCCAAGTAGATCGTTATCTTACGTCCTTCCAAATCGCTACGCATTCGTTTCCTCCCTTATTTGCCATTATCAAGCCGCTGCCTTTCGACGAGCTCCGCAAAGAAACCGCCCTTCTCGATAAGTTCTTCATAACTACCCTGTTCGATTATTCTACCACCTTCTAGCATCAGGATGCGATCGGCGTTCTTGATGGTCGATAGACGATGGGCGATGACGATCCTAGTGCAATTAAGCCTATTGATCGATTCGGTGATGCTTTTCTGCGTCTTGTTGTCCAATGCGCTGGTGGCCTCGTCGAAAATCAAGATCTTGGGCTTATGGACGATGGCCCTGGCGATCATAATCCTTTGCTTTTGGCCGCCGGATATGCCGCCTTGTCCTTCCGAGATGATGGTTTTCATCTTCATGGGCATGTGCCTGATGTCCTCGGCGATGTCGGCGATTTCCGCGGCGACCCAGGCGTCTTCTTCCTTTAGATGCGGTGCGGAGATGACGATGTTGGAGAAGATGTCGGCGTGGAACAGGTTGCCGTTTTGCATGACGGTCCCGATGTTTCTCCTCAAGGAGACCAAATCGAGGTCATCGATATCATTGCCGTCGAAGGTGATTTTGCCCGACTGCGCCTTCTCAAACCCAAGCAAAAGCCTGATCAAGGTGGATTTGCCGCACCCCGTCTTTCCGACGATTGCGATATATTCGCCTTCTTTGATTTCCAAAGAAAGGCCATTGACCACTAGGGGCGAATGCTCGCTATACCTAAAGGAAACGTCCTCGAGTTTGATGTTGCCATGGATTTCCTCGATTACCTTCTTGCCTTCGGAATTCTCGACCTTTTCCTCAAGTATCGGTCTGGCGATTTCATAGATGGGGGAAATCGTAGATAGGGTGGAAACGACGTTAGATAACGAGGAGAAGGCGCCGGAAAGCACGCCATAGCTCGCCATAAAGGCCATATAGGTGGAAGCGTCTAGGCCGCTTGCAATCGCGCTTAGATAGATTCCAATCGTGCCAAGGAGGGAGATGGCAAGGGAAACCGCGGGATTGATTTTCATCAATAGGGGCGGATTGTATTTGACCTTGGCGGTCTTGGAATAGGCCGCGGCCCATTTGGCGAAGATCCTCTTCTCCGAACCCGATAGCCTCACCTTTTGGATGCCGTTGATTAGCTCGTAGGTGACGCCCGATTCCTTTGAGCCAAGTTCAAGTTGCTTTGCGGCGATCTTTTGCTGGTAAAAGGCCATGAATATGCTATAGACCGTATTGGTGAGCAAGACGATGACGACGGGAAGGATCATGGTCACGGCGAAGGTGCCCATCTGCAAAAGGTAGGCGAAGGAGACGATGACCGACATAACGGCGGAGAAACCGCCGGTGACGATTGTTTGGGTGAGCCTTGTCACGCTGAAAAACCTAAGGCTAAGGTCGCCCGTATTGTATTTTTTGAAGAAGGCCGGCGGCAAATGGAGGAGCTTCATCATCGTCGCCTCCTGGACGTTTTTCTCCAATCGGATGGTGAAGCGCGTATTCACATAGCCCTGCAATGCCTGCACAAGCAATAATCCCAAGGCCGCGGAAACGACGAAGATCGAAACCGAGACGAATCGCTGCATGTCCCTATCCAAAACGACGCTGCCCGTTAGGATCCTAGTAAGATAAGGCACAAGCAAACCGATCCCCGATGCCGCAGCGGAGATCAAAACCAGTAGGACCACATCAAGCGGGCGAAGCGCCTTGAGGATATAGCCCACGTATTCCTTGACCGAGAGCTTCTTATCGGGGAGAGGACGGTAGAAGCTATAGGCCTCTAGTTCTAGCTTATTGACTAGTTCCGCCTTGATCCTGACCTTCTTACCGGTTTTGTAGTTGATGTAATAGTATTCCTGGCTTCCTATTGGGAAAAGGACGACGGGGATGTTATTGAGGAGAGTGAAGATCAGCAAGATGGATTGCCCGTCATTGCTATATCCTTCCTTCAATTCGACCTTATGGTATTCGATGCCATAATGGCCTAGGGCATAGTTTAGCTTTTGATGGAAGTCCTTCACGGTGTTTGGGATATCGACCATCGGGCGGCGGAAGCTAGAAAGGATTTGCTTGATCGCATAGTTCTCCCTCGCCTCCTCCTTGCTTATGCTGTCGCGGTTTTTCACCTTGATGCCGGCAAGGGAATCGAAAGAATCCTCGAACGTCGCCGCGTCGAGCTCCTTCCTCTTCTTTATCTGTTCCTCAAACCAACCCATCGCGATACCCCTGCTATTCGTTGCTCACCAAGTTGAAATAAGCGCCTTTGAGTTCCATAAGCTGCTCATGGGTGCCCTGTTCTTTGATGACGCCCTTTTCCAAGACGACGATCAAATCGGCGTCCCTGATGGTGGAAAGGCGGTGGGCGATGACGATCGTCGTAATACCCCTGGCCTTGATGGATTTGACCACCTCGTGCTCGGTTTTCGCGTCTAATGCGCTAGTGGCCTCGTCGAGGATGATGATGCTGGGATCGGCGGCGAGGGAACGGGCGATTTCGAGCCTTTGCCTTTCCCCGCCGGAAAAGTTCTTGCCCCCTTCTAGTACCGGGGCGTTATATTGGCCTTCCCTGGCCATGATCGAATCGTGGATCCTCGCGTCGGAACAGGCCAAGATGACCTCATAGTCCTCGATGGATTGGTCCCACATCTTGATGTTATTGGAAATCGTGTCCTCGAACATGGTGATGTCCTGGTCGACGACGGCGATGGAGGAAGTGAAGATCTCGTGGTCGATTTCCTCGATCTTCTTGCCATTGAATATGATTTCGCCAGACCAAGGCGAATATAGTCCCGAGATCAACTTGGAAAGCGTGGATTTGCCGCTTCCCGTAGACCCTACGATGGCGACCTTCTGGCCTTGTTTTATCTCCAGATTGAAATCCACTAGAATGGGGTTATCCAGCCTAGAATAGCCAAAGGTGACGTTTTTAAGGACGAGGTTGCCCTTGATTTTGGATACGTGCTCCATCGGGACGACCCTGGTGACGTTAGGATCGAGGGGGTATTCCATGACGTCGTCCACCCTTTCCATGGAGGTGCGCATCTCCTGCAACGTCTGGCCGCTATTGATGATCGTCGTGGCCGGGGCCATAAAGGAACTCAATAGCCCCTGGAAGGCAAGGATCGAGCCGACCGTGAATTGGGCCTGGATCGTAAAATAGACGCCTAGGATCAAAACGCTATAGTTCGCGACCATGGAAACGATAGAGGGGAGGATCCCCATGAAGGAGTTGGTCCTGGCGATCTTAAGCCTTTGCGAGACGACGTTGTCGGAGGCTTCCTTCCAGGAATCGAAATAGGAGGATTCGACGCCATTGGATTTGATCGTTTCGATCATCTCGATGCCCTTGGAGGTCATCGCGTTAAGCCTTGACCTATCGCGGGATTGGACGCGGGCGATGTTGACCCTAAGCTTCGATATATGGAAGGAGATGAAGGCGTTAAGCAAAACCGTGGACACGCCAACTAGGGTCAAGATCCAGCTTTTCGTGGACATGACGACTAGGTAAACCACCAGCATTATGGAATTGAACACCAAAGGGGCGAGGACGTTGACAAGGGTCTCCGCGATCGAGGCGTTTTCGCTCTGGCGGGATTGCAAATCGCCCACCATGCGCTGGGAGAAGAAATCGATCGGGAGCCTGATTAGGCGCCACATGTAGCTGGAGGAGCCCGCCAAATCCAATTTGCTGCTTATCCTATATCGGTGCAGGCTTTGGGCGAGGGTGACGATGATCTGAAGCGCCGCCAAAAAGGAGACGATTACGATGAAAGGCAAGACCCAGTCCGGGTTATTGCCACCTAGGATATTGTCGACGAAGACCTGGTTTAGGACCGGATTGATAATGCCGATGAGGTAGAGAAGGATCGTGGTCAAAGAGAATAAGGCGATCAAAGAGGCCGCGCCCTTAAGCCTTTTCTTGGCGAATTCGGCGACCGATTTCTTTTTCCCACCCGGCTCGAAGCCTTCGTCGGGGATAAGTTCGAGATAGATGCCCGTGAAGAAGGTATCGAAGGTCTTCAGGTCCATTTTCACGACCCCTTTCGCGGGATCGTTTATGATGACTTTGTTGCCACGGAAGCCATCGACGACGACGAAATGGCAGTTGTCCCAATGGATGATGCACGGGAATTTGCCCTTTTCCCTTAGCTTTTGGGTGGTATAGGCATAGCCCTTCGTCTTAAAGCCATAGCTTTTGGCCGCGCGGAGGATGTTTTTGGCGCTGCTGCCGTTGCGCGAGACGCCGCAATCGACGCGGACTTGCTCCAAGGGAACCCATTTGCCATAGTAGGCCATGACCATGGTCAAAGAAGCCGCCCCGCATTCGAGGGCCTCTAGTTGCATCACTAGCGGAGTGTTCGCCACTCCCTTGGTTTTTGGCTGCTTGATCTTCTTCATGTCCGTTTGCTAGAACAAGAACCTTATGGGGGCAATTTCCCCCAAGGCGATGTAATAGTCGTATTCCCCATCCGGCAACGCGAAACTCGAGACGACGGGAACCCCATCGTTCACGGAGAGGATCTCCCCCTCCAGCTCGGCGATATAGACCTTTTGGCCCTTTTCCAATATGTTGGACTTGAATCTATCGACATGCAAGGTGACCGTTTGCTCTCTGATTTCGGCGGTGCCCGAGACCTTTACCTCGACCTTGGCGACGCAAGCCCACGTGAAGAAACCGATGAGCAAAACGCCCACTAGCGATAACACCACCCAGGTCAATGGGGAATTATAGCGGAGATTCTTATCCAAATCGTCCGGGCTATTGATGCTTTTCTTCTCTTCTTTCATAGATGCCAAGCGTTTCGCAAAAATATTCTATAATATTTTGCAGTGAAAAAATAACGGGTTTTATGAGAACTTCGATAATTCTCCCGTTTTTTTCGCGTTTGGTTTCTTTCTTTCGCCCGATTTGTGGCAAAAACCTTTTATGGCCTTAAATGTCCAACGGGTTGATCAGTTTCCATTCGCCCAAGGCCTCGACGGCCTTTTCGTACCACCCGTTTTCGAAGAAAGTGCATTTGGTGATGTCTTCGTGGTAGAAATCGAGGTTCTTGCTATAAAGTAACCCTAGGGCGGGGCAGCCTCCATTGCAGGCCTTATAGTATTTGCAGTTGCCGCATTTGTCGTTTTCCAAGATCTGCTTAAGCAAGGTGGCCATGGCGAGGTTGAGGTAGTCGCTTTCCTTGACCAATTGCTTCAAAGGGGTCTTGAACAGGTTGCCCAAGGAGATCTTGTGCTCAAGGAAATAGCCCGACATCTGAAGGCAGGGGACCACTTCCCCTTGGCTCGATACCGCGATCATGCCGCGGTTTCCCTTGCACATGGGGATGCGGATATTGAAATGCTTCTTGTTGCACGATATCGGCACCAAATTATAGGAGCGATTATATGGCAATAGCCTGATATACTGCCAAACGTCGATTGTCATCTTCATGTCCGAATGGATATATTCCTTCGAGAATTCAAGCATGGTTTCATAGTATTCCTCGATCGTCAGACTCGATTGCGGGGAATTCTTCTCCCACCTTGGCGCCTCGGTGGTGCGGATGATGCGCATTTCGACGCAGCCGATCTCATCGAGAAGTCTGGCGGTAGGAAGCATCAAGTCCACGTTTTTGCGGTTGACCTGGACCTGGGCTTTGACGTTGAATCCGTTTTTGACGCAGAGCTTGATCGCCTTGATGGCCAAATCCTCGGCCTTTGGGTGCTGCCTGATGATATTGTGGTAGCCTATCCCGTCGAAGGAGATCTTGATAAGGGGATGGCAACCGAGCCTTTTGAATTCGTCCAGCATCTTCTGGGAAAGGAGCAACCCATTGGTGTTCAATTCGAATATCATCATGTCCCTTTCGTATATCGCCCTGACGATATCGAGGAAGCGGGGATGGACCAAAGGCTCGCCGCCGGTAAGGGTGAAGGCATGGACGCCAATCCCTTTGGCTTGGTCGAGGATGTCTATGATCTGCTCATAGGTAAGTTCGCTATTCAAGGGCGCGTTATCCTTCGCGTTGAAGCAATGCAAACAATTGAGGTTGCATTTCCCCGTGACCATCAGGTTCATCCTGGGGAAATAGTAATTGTCATATTCCTTAAGGGCGGACCATTCGCTAGGTTTCTGACCCTTTTTGCATTTTTCGATATACCCTTCGCTTTCTAAAACGACCAAGTCGAGGCTAGATTCCAAATCGTGTTCGCCATCGCAAAGAAGGAGCAATTCCCACTTCTTCTTGTCGATGCCGAAAGCACAGTCCTGCCCTTTGGCGTAGATGGCCCTATCAACGTATCTCCATTTCCTTAAAGCGAAGTCGTCCCTGATTCGATAGTACATGCGGTATCCCCTTTCTTGGCTCCATGCGCTTCCGACCCATTCGCCGGTATATGCCGCTAAAATGCGATTCAACCATAAAAGGACGCAAACGATGCGCGCGTCCTTTTGCTATTCTTTCGGCGAAAACCAACTGCATGCGCCACCGGAGACGGCATCGAGTTGCTCTTCGGTCAGTTCGACCCCCTCATCCTTGGCGAGTTGGAGAAGGTCGCTGATGTTATCGCATTTTATCGCTTTGGCAATCTCTTCTTCGGTTAATCCCTTCAACAGTTCCTGTTTCATAGTGATTGGTCCCCGTCCTTGGCAAGGTCAGGCAATTCGGAGGGGGTTTTGCAGGGTTTTGCCTTTTTAGCCCGTTCCTTGGTTAGTCTAGTTAGTGACTTATTCAACGTTCCGCCCTCCTTTGTCTATGCAAATTATATTACAAGCGCGCCACAAAAGTGCCACACTCACGATTTTTTCTCCCTAAGGGAATCAAGGGTCGACTTTTGGTAACGGTAAACCTCTATGATGTTGTCGAGAAGCTCCTGGGTATAGAAGTCGCTTTTGGACAGCGTCTCCCGTATTTGCTCCTCGAATCCATCCAAGGAATGAGGATCGTACCAAGAATAATCCCAATCCGCGTCAAGCCTTCCATAGTAATAGAAGATGAATAGATACGTCGCCTTGTTGATACTGCTAAGCATGGCCTGCGCATTTTCGCTGCTTCCAAAGGAATTGGCCAAATCGTAAAGCGGGGCGATCCTTCTCTCGCCCGTTTCCTTGTTGCGGATGAAGGAGATGTTGTCGAAATGGAAGTCGTTAAGGAAACTTAGGCTACGAAGGCAAAGGGCCTTAACGAAGAAATCGTATAGCCCAGGGAAATTGTACCCCGAGATCTTGGAAAGGAATTCCTTGACGTATTTCACATCCTCATCCTGTTTTCTAAGAATCGCATGGAGTTCAGATGGGAGGAAGGTGGATAGGCTAAGCATATCCTCGCCGATGCCTATCATCACCTTGGAGGCTGAGGCGTAACGGCCATAGACCCTTTCGAGTTCATAGCCAACGGCCTTCCCTTCCCCAAACAACCTATTCGCAAGTTTTGAGGTCAATACCTCCGCCAAGCATTCTTCGCAATGGTCTTTCTGTATGCCTAGTTTATATAGCTTCGATCCCTTTTCGCCATATAGCCATCCCTTGATTGACCAGCCTTGGGTGACGATGTCTGGCACATTCAAGTCGACGTGAGAAAGCTCTTCGTAATTCCCGCTCAACACGGCCCTAGCAAAGGAGTCGTCCCACTTATTCTGGAAGAAATTGATGTCGGAATAACGCAGGTTTTCGCCTTCCCTTTTGTACCAATAGTGGTCGGAAAGGGAAAGGCCATGGCCCTGAAGCGAGAGTTCTAGGCCACTAGAAAAGCCGGTATGGGAGAGGATTTCTTGATAATCCGATCGGTTTGCGGATATGCTACGCTTCATCAAAAAGCCGTGCAAATCGACGATCGAATCCTCGCCCGGGGCTTTTTTCCCTAGCTTAATGGGTGCCTTGTCGTACCCGGAAAGCCTTTCCTTCATCTCGATGACCCGATTCTCGCCCGAAACCACTTCGAAGGAGAGGACCTCCTCGTCGCGGTACATAAGGATATAGGGGTTTTTGTTTGCCATATCTATTCTTAGCCCCAAGGGAAAAGGACTCTCAATAACCCCCGTTTCGGTCCGGGTCGAAGGTGGGCCAGGAATATTGGATCATATATTCCCCATGGTATTTCCTGATCGCGCTTGGGTTGCCTTTTTTGTATTCATAGGCGTCGCATTCGATCTTCTTGGTATCGATATAGCATTCGTTATGCCTTTTGACGAAGACCTCCTCCGCGCCGATATTCTTCAAGGTGGACTGGATGTCCGCGATTAGATTCCTAAGATAGGAGGGATGGTCCTCCTCCCACAAAACGGCGTTAAGCTCGTTGATGTTGATCGCGGCCCCTTCCCTATCGACCAGATAGGCGAAGATCTCCTTCGATTTCTTATAGGAGAAACGCACGGGTTCGCCGTTATGGAACACCTCGAAATTGCCAAAGCACTTGGCCTCGATCTTCTTTTTCTCCTTATGCTCAACCTCAAACCTCAATACCCCAAGCTCCTCCTTTATCATCTCCGCGGTCACGGGTTTAAGCAAATACCCGGAGGCGTGGAGTTTGAATGCGTCGAAGGCAAAATCGCGGGAATCCCCCACGAAGATGATATTCGCGACCGGGTTGAGCCTTATGAGTTCCTTGGCTAGAGGCAAGCCATCAAGATTGGACGCGGATACGCCAAGGAAGGCGATGTCCACCTTCTTCTTCGCGATTTCCTCCTTCGCCAAAAGAGGGGCATGAAAGGAAAGGATCTTCGCCTCAAAGGGCAAAGCCTTTCTGACCTCGCCCTCCAGTGCGGCGAGCGCCATCTTTTCATCATCCACTAGAAGTATGCGCATATGGCTTCCTTTTCGATTGTCCCCATATTAGATTCGCTATAGGCAAAAGCAAGGGAATAATGGCGTAAAACGACGAAAATATGATAAAGGACAACCGCCCCTTCTTCAAACCTCATCTTGCCTGACGTGGGAGGGTCTTTTGTCCGCTTGCACGCACGTGCGCTCGCCTCTATACTTTTCTAGATTGTCTATTGGATTCGATTTTCATAGACTTGGCGTTACATAAACGCATGGAGGAGCCCATGGGTAAAAGCATTTTGCAGATTAAGGAACTTAGGAAATACTATGGTAGCGGAGACGCCCAGGTAAAAGCCCTGGATGGGGTCAATTTCGAGGTATACGAAGGCGAAATGCTCGTCTTGCTTGGCAATTCGGGATGTGGCAAATCCACCCTTTTGAACATCATCGGCGGCATGGATTCCCCCACTTCCGGGGAAGTCTTGCTAAATGGCGAGGACATCTCCAAATATAACGACAAGAAACTCACCCAATATAGGAAGGACAACATCGGTTTCATCTTCCAGTTCTATAACCTCCTCCCAGACCTAACCGCCTTGGAAAACGTTCGCCTATCGCTAAATGGCAAAGACGAGGAGCATAAGGCCGAAAAGACCCTCGAACTCGTGGGATTGAAGGAAAAGATGAACCATTACCCCTCGCAGATGTCAGGCGGGGAGCAGCAGCGCGTCTCCATCGCTAGGGCGCTAGTCAAAGGCGCATCCCTAATCCTATGCGACGAACCTACCGGCGCCCTCGATGACAAAACGGGGAGAAACGTCCTCGTGCTGCTTCAAAAACTAGTCAGGGAAGAGGGTCAGACCCTAGTCGTCGTCACCCACACCACCCCCATCGCCTCCATGGCCAACCGCGTCTTACACCTAAGGGACGGCAAGATCGATTTCACCGAGATCAACGAACATCCCACCAATGCCGAGGACATCGTCTGGTAAGCCATGAGACTAGTCAAAGCACTTCTATTCCCCTACCTTAAGCGGTTCTGGCTGATGCTTCTTAGCATCGGCGTGATCGGCGCTTTCGGCACGGGCGTATTGATTGGGTTAAGGAATGCCTATACCGATCTGGACAAGGCGATCGACGAGTACGTCTCGACCTACCATTTCCCCGATTTGACCGTCGGGGTCACCGACACCTCCACCGACTTGATCGAATTCTATTATGCCGAGATACCAGATGCCATCGAGGAAAAGGAAAGGCTCGAGCAGATAAGAAACGACATCGAGCACATCACCTTCCGCTACGTCTATAGCACCGTATTCAAGGACAAAAAGGAAGAATATAACCAAGGCAAGATCTATACGTTGGAAAAGGACGAATACCTTAGCCAATACGTCTATGAGAAGAAAGAAGACACAAGCGTCGGCGTAAGGATGGAATACCGCTACGCCAAAAACTTCGATTTCCGCCTTGGCGATATGGTGGAATTCCCTATGCCTAATGGCAATAAGGTCTCCTTCCCGATCGTGGCCATCGTCTCCTCCCCCGAGACCAGCGTAGTCCAGCCTGACGCCTACGCCTTACCCACCGCCACCGACTATTGCTATCTATATATGGATAGGGCGCTATTCGATAAGCACTGCGTCGACCCGCAGTTCAACGAGGTCTATCTGACCTTCAAGGAAGGGAAAAGCCATACCCTGAAGGAGATCGGCGATTTGATGTCGGATCTAGGCATCACCTCCGATAATTACATTAGATACGCCTACGAAAAGGACGATTCGGCCCAGATAAAGCGCTATAACGACTTCTGCCGCGCCCTTAACGCGATCACCATCGGCGCCCCCGCCTTCTTCTTTTTGGTCGCCTTGGCCGTGACGGCTTTGTTCATCGGCCAGATCATAAGGCAGTGCAGGAAGGATATCGGCGTCATGCGCGCCCTTGGGGAAAAGACAAAGGACATCGCCTTGGTCTATATCGCCTTGACCGTGGTCACCAATTTCCTCTCTTGGCTAGTCGGATTTGGGATAGGCGTAGGCATTTTGGCTTTGGCCAATAACGTATATGGCACTACCGTCGGACTTCCCACCGTCCCCTTCTCGTTAGATCCGATTTTGGTCCTCTCCTCCTTCCTTGCGATGATGCTGCTTGGCATAGTCACCTCATGGCTATGCACTTTGGGCATCGCCAAGGTCAAGCCCGTCGAGGCCATGAAGGCCTTGCCGCCGGCAAACAACAAAACCCCGCTTCTTACCAAGACGCTTCTAAAATCCGCCCCGATCGCGCTAAAGGTCAACGTGAGCCAGATCATAAGAAACCTAAGGAGGTTTATCATGTCCACCCTTTGCCTTACCGCAAGCGGGATCATGGTCTTGGCCTCGATTAGCCTGCTAGAGTCTAGGAACAACGTCATCAAACAGACTTTCGATACACGTCTGGACTATTCCGTGCAATGCTATTTCTCTCTCGTCCCGGATAACATGGACACCTTCATCGCGGATACCTTCTATGAAAACGGGGTCCTTGACCCAAACGTCGAGAAGGTCGAATTGATGAAATACTACCCCGTCACCATCAAATATGGCGATAAGGACCAAATCGTCTTGCTAAACGGGGTGAAGGAGGATTCCGAATTGCTGCGCGTGGTCAGCTCTTCCTTCGATACCCTCAAAATCCCCGCCACCGGCATCGTCTTGTCCAAATCCCACGCCGACGGCATCGGGGCGAAGGTAGGCGACACCATTTTGGTAAACGAAAAGGAAACCAAGGTCGCCGCCATTTCCGAGGAATGGATGTATCAGGTCAGCTATATGTCCTATACCGACTTCGATACGGTGCTAGGGGGGCATGACTATCAGATGTCGGTGCTTGCGAAAGTGAAAAACAACACCGCCTTCAATACCAAATACTCCAGTTTGGATAACCTCACCTATATCGCCTTTATCTCCTCGCTAAGGAAGGAATACGACAAGCAGATGCTTGCGATCGACATCTCGGCCTCGGTCCTCATCGCCATCGCGATGATCAACGGCTTCATGATCGTCTTCAACATGATGCAGACCAACCTCCGCGAGCAAAAGCGCACCCTCGCCACCATGAGGACGCTGGGCTTCCAAAGGTCCTCTTTGTCTAATGCCAACCTTTCCGCAAGCCTCGTCCAATATGTCTTGGCGATGGTAATAGCCTTGCCATTAGGGGTCACCCTTTCCACAGTACTGCTAGGAAGAATGTCGACTTCCGCGAGGGTCTTCCCCTTCGTCTATACCTGGACGCTATTCGCGCTTACCCTCGCCTTGGTCTTGCTCTTCCTCCTCATCTCCCATTTCTTCGCGATGAGGGAGATGAAAAAATGGATCCTATCCGAGTGCGTGAAGGAAAGGGAATAGCGGCTACCCCACCATATAAACAAAGCGGTCCAGAAGACAAATTCAGAGGTTATGTCGCAATAAAAGCCAAATGAATGACCTTTGCCTAAAAAGAGACTACAATCTATACAATGAACAAATTCGTCAAGCAAATCCCCAACATAGTAACGAGCATCCGCATCGTCGGCGCGATGGTGCTGTTCTTTCTAAAACCCCTTGAGCTTGCCTGGTTCATCATCTATGGCCTATGTGGGGCCAGCGACTTCTTCGATGGGCTTTTGGCGAGGAAATTGAACGCCTCCTCCGTCTTGGGGTCGGTTTTGGATTCGATCGCCGATTTGCTTTTCTATGCGGCGATGTTAGTCGGCATCTTCCCGACGACCTGGAACAATTTGCCCCTACAGATATGGATATTGGTGTTCACGGGCATCGGATGGCAGATACTCGCCTATGCGGTCTGCGCGGTCAAGTTCCGCCGCTTCTCCTCGGTCCATACCTATCTAAACAAGACCAACAGCTGGTTCGTCTTCGCCCTGCCCTTCTTTTTCATCGGCATGATCCCCGAACTCTATCTCACCTACTCCTATATCGGGGCCATATTCATCCAGATCCCAGGACTAGAGGTATTGCTTATCCACATCATCGCCAAACGCTATGACGAGCGCAACAAATCCATCTTCTTCGTAAGGAAGAACGAAACTAGCGGCGATCCCTTGGCCTAAACCTCCTTTTATTTGCCCTTTTCGTTATCAACATGTATGCGCACCTACGCGCGCAATAGATGTTATAATCTTGCCCATGGAACCCCTCATCAAGAACAGATCCCATGCCCAAGACATCGCCAAATGCCTTCTTATCGTCGCCGTCGTGGCCTTCCATGCCTTGATGATCGTCTATAGCCGAGAGGAAGTCGCCGGGCAATTCAATCCGCTTTTGGTGATGTTCCCCTTCCTTTTGGGCGTCTTTTTCTTCTATTCCGGATATAACTACAACCCTGGGAAAAGGACGTTTGGGGAAAACCTCAAACGCAGGACGCTTCAGCTTTTGGTCCCGATGGTCGTATGCACCATCGTCGATGGCGTATTGGTCGGGCTATTCGTCCGCTTTGGCACGGGGGAAAGCTGGAACGACATCTCTGATTCCTTCCTAAACGCGATCATGGGCGACGCCACGGCCATCATGACGGGGTTCGCCAAAACGCATAACATCATCGACCTAGTCGAATTGATCGGTCTGACCTGGTTCATATATGTCCTTTATTTCGCCTCGATCCCCTTCTATTTGCTCGTCGATTACACCAACAAGAAGCTTTCTAGGCTTATTTCCGTGGTCACCGGGGTTTTACTCGTCGGTTACCTAATCGGGCAGTTCGTTCCCTTTGGGACCTACCTTCCCTATGGATTGAATTCGCTGCCCGTCGCCCTTGCGTTGATGCTGACGGCGGCCTATCTAAAGCAAACCAATTTCCTGGATAGGCCCCATAACGACAAAAAGTCGAACGTTCTTGGCATCATCAACATCCTCGCCGCCTGGGGTATCATCATCGGGACGGGGCTAATCTGCTACTACGCCTATAACACCACCCTCGTCGGTTCGCTTATGGGTGGCTCGTTCAACGCGAAACTAAAGGGGCTGGATTGCTTCCTCGCCTTCCTTTTTGGGATCCTAGGAACCTATATCATGCACCAAATCGGCAGGGCAATGGACTTGCTGCCCGGGGTAAGGGTGGCGCTCACCTACGTTGGCGAACGCTCCGCTTTGCTTTATCTAACCCATCCCATCTTCCTCGCCTTCTTCGACGCGATCGTCTTCCACCGCAACCTCCTAATCGGTCCCTTCCAACCATATCTATATACGATAGGAACCGTATTGATGTTTGTGATTTATCGCATATTATGGGAGATGCTACTGAATAGGATCAAAATGCGCGCGTCCAAGGAAAAGGCGCAAAAGGCCCAAACAAAGGAGATAGAAGACAATGGCAAATGAAATCGGCAATTACATCTTCGAGGATATCTATAACCTTCAAGGGGAAGAGGCGGGCCTAAAGGCGCTATATTTCCAGAACGAATTCTATACCTTCAAAGAACTTGGTTCCTTCGTGGATTACCTCGCTGGCAAATTCTTGGAGCTAGGCATCAAAAAAGGCGACCACGTCGCATTGCTTGGCATGAATTCGATCAACTGGATCGCCTCCTTTTTCGCCCTTACCAAAATCGGCGCGATCTCGACGCTACTAAACTTCATCTCCAGGCATAACGAACTCGTTCGCTCCATCACCTTCACCGATTGCAAGTTCATCGTCTATGGCAAATACGTCGCCGAAGCAAAGGACCCGGATGACCTATCAAAGCTATTGAAGGATTGCAAGATTGGGGAAAGCCATAGCTTCTCCATCAAACCCAAGGACCTTAATCCAAGGGAAATCCTTTTAGCGGGCCCCTACCCCCATATCGAAAGCGCCTATCCTAGGGAAGAGGAGAGCAAGCGTACCTCCTATATCGTCTTCACCACCGGCACCACGGCGGAGCCAAAAGGCGTCATGCTAAGCGAATACGGTTTGCTAAATAACATCTACCATAACCTCTATAAGCTAGATGGCCCGAAAACCAAGAGCTGCATGTGCCTCTTGCCTCTTTTCCATTGCTTTGGCCTACTTATCGCCACGGGCTTCCTAGCCTATAGGAAAACCGTCTACCTCAACGAGATGAGCGACCCCGTCGACGTATTCAACGACTTCAGAAGGCATAAGGTCGGCTTTTACGCGTCCGTAGGCATCATCTTCGACAAACTCGCCAGGACCCCCTTCTTCTGGATACTGGGCAAAAAGCGCTTCACCCACTGCATCGTCGGTGGGGGCTTCACCTCCGAGAAGGAATTCAAGTTCCTCGAAAGGAAATACGGCAAAGGCAAATTCCTCAATGGCTATGGCCAAAGCGAGGCCTCCCCGCTAATATCTCTAGTCATGCCTGATTCCCCCGCCAGCAAGCAAAGGGAATCGGTCGGCATCCCCATGGACGACCTGGAAATAAAAACCTTCGACGCCGCAAGCAAGCTCGTCCAAGACCCAACCGTCCCAGGCGAGATCCTAGTGAAGGGCTATAACGTGTGCAATGGCTACTATAAGCTCCCCGTCACCAAGCAGCCAATCGATGAGCAAGGCTACCTCCATACGGGCGACTTAGGCTATATCGATAAGGATGGCTACCTCGTTTTGACTGGCAGATGCAAGGACATCATCATCCGCAAGGGCGAGAACATCTCCGCCAAGGAAGTCGAAAAGGCCTTCGAGCCCTATAAGGAATTCACTAGCGTCCGCGTCATGGGCTTCCCCTCATTGACCGATGGGGAGACCGTCATCGCGGTCGTCGAGCTTCCCAAAAAGCCCCTGCATTTCCATGAATCCCATTATATCCAAGAACTCCATAAGGTCTTGCCTTCTTTGAAGATCCCCTCCCATATCGTCTATTTCCCCTCCTTCCCATTAGCGGCAAATGGCAAACTAGACGAAAGGACGTTAAGGGAATGGGTCGAAGACAAGCTCAACCGCATCGTCGACCCCAAACTCTATAAGGAAATCAGGAGAATCCAAAAGAACCTCAGGAAATAACCCTGCAATTCTTTGGTATTTTGCATTTTTTTAACCGCGATAGAAATTGGATAAAGGCATTCCGGGCAGGATTGCCTTTTTCGTTTTGACGTAGGAGATGAGCTCTTCCCTATGCTTGGCCATGGCCTCGGCCTCTTCATAGCCTTCCTTGATGATGGAGTTGGCCAAGGCGACCACTTCCTCATGGTTATCGATGAAGGCATCGACGACTTTCTTGTTGAATTTGTCGGGCGTGGACCTCAATAAGATCTCCCTTACCTTTTCATAAGGGTATTCCTCTTTATAGCTACGCTTGGCAAGGAGGGCGCTGACGACGTCGGAGACCTGCATGATCTCCTCGAGTTCGGTCATTTGCCTATCCTTTAAGCCATTGGGATAGCCAGTGCCGTCTAGGCGTTCGTGGTGATAGGTGGCTATATCGACGATTTCCCTCGGGAATAGGTCTTTGGTGAGTTCGCGGGAATAGACGACGTGGTCCTTCATGACCTCGAATTCCTCAGGAGTCAGCCTCGCGGGCTTATCCAAAATCGATAGGGGGATGAAGATCTTGCCCAAATCATGGATCAAACCGGCGAAGAAGCATTTGAAGCAATCGTCGTCATGCCGGCCCATCAGCTTCGCTAGCTGATAGCCCACGACGGCGACGGTCTTGGAATGGTTATAGGTGATGGAATCGTAGAGTTCGAACAAAGAGGAGAGCATCAAAAGGAAGCCGTTGATCTCTTCGCTAGAGAAGGGGATGGTGGCGATATAATCGTAGAGCACCTTCTTGTATTTGCCGCTTTTGATGTCGTAGCGCAAATCGACCGCGTCGACGATCTTCAGCATCGCGTCGACGTCGTCGGGATTGAAGGCCTCCCCGCCTTGTTCGCGGATAGAATCGATCAAGACGTTATAGGGGACTTCGTTCCTCTCCCAATCGTCGAGCCTATCGCAAAGGGCGATCTTCACCCCATAGAGGAAATAGGGATCATCGATATGCTGATCGTAGGCGGTATGGTGGTACAAGATGACCTTCGCCGCCTCCTTTAGTGGTGACTTATAGCGCAAAAGAAGGTACCCATCCACCGAATGGAGGGTGTCATAGTCGCAGGAAAGAAGGTAATCCTTATCCTTACCAATGGAGCCTAGGTCATGGAAATAGGAAGCGAAGACAAGCATCTTCTTGGTCTTGTCGTCTATCTTCTGCTGCTCGCAAAGGCGCAACATCAAATAGGCCGTCCTGACGCAATGGTCGACGTAGCTTGGGCCCATGACGGCGAGGAAGCGTTCGAAAAGCCTCCATAGCTTTGGGATAGAGATAAAGGACTTATTTCCTTTGATGACCATACAAATCAATTGTACATGAAAGGGAAGGGAAAATGCATATAAATTGTATTTGGGTTTTTTGCCCACTTTATAAGAATTTGTCTAGGCAAAGAAAAAAAGAGATTTTCCTCTACTTGCAGATGCAAGTATAATTCGTACCAAGATGGCACACCGATTTTCAAAACTATTGGCCGCAATGGCGTTTGGGGGACTAGTTTTCTCTAGCGCACTTTTCCTTTCTTCCCCCAAGGCGGAAGAGGTTGATGCGAACGTTGGAAACTATACCACCGACGCATCCACCTATTATTCTGGGATAACCGCGGGTTCTGGCACGGCCTTAATGGGCCAACTCCACGATTTGATGGTCAATACCCACAAGACCTATACCACCTATACCGATTGCAAAACCCCCGCCTACGTCTATGCGATGGAACCAGGTTCTTCTAGCGATTACATCACCGATTTCTATACGCAGGAAGATATCCAAAAAGCATGGGGCGGCGGCGCCACGGGCAGCTGGAATAGGGAACACGTATGGTGCCAATCCCACTCCATCGATACCGCGAGTTCAACCCAGATGTGGGGCACCACCTATGGCGGCAGCGACCTTCACCACATCCGCCCGATCGAATGCACCCTCAATTCCAGCAGGAACAACAATAGATATGGCGAATTGAACAATCTCGGCCTAAGCCGCGATTCCTATAAAACCTACAGCAAAGATTCCAACAAAAACGTCCTTTACCATGGTGGCTATGTCGATAAGGACAATGACATCTATGAGCCTCTTGATGCGGTCAAAGGCGACGTCGCCAGGATTTTGATGTACACCTACGTCCATTATTCGGCGGCCCAATATATCGGCGGATCCTCCGATGGCGCATTAGACGTAGGCTCAACCTGTGGCAAACTCGCTTTCCACCATATCGTCCATACCTCCGTCGACGTTGAAAACGCCGACGAAACCGATGTGGAAAACGCCGCGATCGAGATGCTATTAAGATGGAACACAAGCGACCCGGTATCCGCGGAAGAGATCTACCGCAACAACCAAGCAGCCATCTACCAAGGAAACCGCAACCCCTTCATCGACCATTCGGAATATGCAGACTCCATCTGGAGTGGATCGGTTGAGACCGTGGACGTCACCGGAGTGGCGCTGAACACAGCTTCCGCCTCCATCGATATCGGCGAAATCAAGCAGCTTACCGCAACGGTCGTCCCATCTAACGCGAGCAACAAAGCCGTTAGTTGGACTTCTAACAACACCGATGTCGCCACCGTCGATAGCACTGGCAAGGTAACGGGCGTCGCCACGGGTAATGCCACTATCACAGTCACCACTAGCGATGGAAGCTTCACCGATACCTGCGCGATCACGGTAACCCAGCCCGTCGTGGACTATATCGATAAGGAAGTCACCTTCACCTTCGCCCAAATGGGTTATTCAAACGCAGAAGTGGTCGCAAGCGCCTCAAGTGGGCTGATAACGCTAGTCCTCGCTAAAGGGACGCACCAAACGTCGCCAGCCTATTACGTTAGCGACTCTACATTGAGGTTATACCAAGGGAACACCTTCGTCGTTTCCTGCCAAGGCTATAACATAACTAGCATCGTCATCAATTGCTCTACCACAAGCACAACGGAAGGTGGTCCGGCGTGTATGGGCACGATGACCGGTTATTCCTATGCCGAGAATAGCAAAGTCGGCACTTGGACGGGGTCGGCTACTTCCGTCAACTTCTCCCCATCTGTTGGGAAGGTATTCATGACGTCGGTCGTTGTAACTTACGAAGTCCCCGCGCTAACAAGAATCTCCACCGCGGGGGAAACGACCAATTACACCACCGGCGACTCCTTCTCCTATAATGGCACGCTGACCGCCCACTATTATGATTCCTCTTCCAAAACGGTTACTCCCACATCGATTTCTTCCCCCGACATGTCAAGCGCGGGAACCAGAGTCATAACCCTCACCTACACCGAGAACGAGATCACCGCCCAAACCTCCTACACCATCACGATTACCGACCCCGTGTATGCGGTAACGGGCGTTTCGTTAAACCAAACCTCTTTGGAGTTGACAACCGGCGAGACCTATGCCCTAGTGGCTACGGTGGCCCCAAATAACGCCACGAACAAAAACGTCATCTTCGAAAGTGGCGACGATGGCGTGGTCGGAGTCGACGACGAAGGCAATTTGAGCGCCCATAGCGCAGGGGTTGCCACGATTACCGTCACCACCGAAGATGGTGGATTCCAGGCAAGCTGCGAAGTCACCGTCACAAGCTCGGTCTCCTCCACCGGCTATAAACTCGTCGAAAGCACCGCCGAACTCCTTGATGGTGCCGAGGTCTGCATCGCCTCCACCGTAAGCGGGACTACCTATGTCATGAAGACTTACAATGCAAGTGAGAGGAGAAACAACATTGGATATGTCGGCGGAAGCATTGCCTACGGCGTGTTAAGCCCAGAGGAAAACTATGGCGAATTCACCGTTGTCAAGGACAATAGCGGATACGGCTTCAAAGACGTAAACGACAAATACCTATATTGCCCTAGCGATTCCAGCAACCAGTTGAGGGCCGGGTCTTTTCTTGAAAACGCCCATTGGACGATCAATATAGGGAACGAAGGCACATCCATCACCAATATCACCTATTCGGAAAGAAGCATCCGCTATAATTCCTCCGATGGCCTTTTCGCATCATATAAGGGTACGCAAAAAGCCATTTCCATCTATGCCGACGTCACCGCGGGTACGCAGGCCTTCGTTAACAATTACCTCTATATGGATTCGGATACGGAAAACCAGTGCGTCTCCTATTATCCTACCGCCAAAACCCAGCTTTTGGCGATGGGGGAAGACTATATCGGTGAATTCAAGAACAATTCTTCCTTCAATTTGGCGCAGGCTAGATACGAAGCCTGGGCGGCCGCTAGGGGCGATGAGACCCCCTATGAAGAGGCCGCGGGCGCTAGGACGGTATCCTATTCCTCACCCAGAAAAGAAAAGACGGCCATCGTAATCGCCGCCATAGTCGGAACGGGGCTAGTTGGAACCCTGCTGCTAATCCATAGAAGGAAAAAGGAAGACTAAACGAGTTTGAGGGTCACTTCGCTTGAGGTGACCTTTTCTTTTACGCCGTCTTTTTCCAAGATAAGCGCGAAATCCTCGTCTACGCCAATAACGGTGCACGTATCCCCTAAATGCTCCACTTTCTTGCCCTTTAGATAATCATGTCCTTCGTAATAGGAGATGAATCTTCTCTTATTGAGGCAGTCCTTTAGATCCTCTTCTAGGTTCTTATATAAAAGAGCGCGGAACCCTTTGATATCCACTTCCTTCCCTAACTCTAGCCTAATGGAGGTGGGAGGAATCCTATATTCGTCATGGAACTCGGTTTGGTTCACGTTGATGCCGATGCCGATAACGATATATTCGCTGATATTTCCTTCAAGGAGAATGCCGCACACCTTTTTCCCGGCCACGTAGACGTCATTTGGCCATTTGATGGATATTTCTTCCATACCCATCCCCTCGAGGCTCCTAGCGACGGAAAATGCACTTACTAGGGAAAGGAAGGGACCAGCCTCAAGTTGTGGGGCATCTTTTAATAAAATAGAGAATAGCAGATTTTCGTTTTTATCGGCTTTCCAGCTTCTGCCACTTCTCCCCCTACCTTCGGATTGAAAAGAAGCGGAAACCGCGGTAAAGGAGTCTAGCTCCCCGCGGTTCCGCTTCAAATAGGTAGAGGTGGAATCTATGGTTTCGAAATGCAGCTCTTTCATTGTTATAGGAACAATAGGAGCAACACGCCGGCCGCGACGGCGCTTCCGATGACGCCGGCGACGTTAGGTCCCATGGCATGCATGAGGAGGAAGTTCGTGGGATCTTCCTTCAAACCTTCCTTATGGACGACACGGGCGGCCATCGGGACGGCGGATACGCCAGCCGCGCCGATCATCGGGTTGACCTTGCCTTTGGTAAGCACGCACATGAGCTTGCCACCGAGCACGCCACAGGCGGTGGCGATTGAGAAGGCGATGATGCCGAGGACGAAGATAAGGATGGTGTCTAGGGTCAAGAAGGTAGTCGCTTCCGCGGTGCAACCGACGCAAATACCAAGCAAGATGGTGATGATGTACATTAATGTCTTGCCTAGGGTTTCGGTGATTTGGGGAACGACGCCGCTTTCCTTGACCAAGTTGCCTAGCATAAGGCAGCCGATAAGGGGAGCCGCGCTAGGAACGAGCAAGACGGTGACGATCGTGACGATGATCGGGAACATGATCTTTTCCCTTTTGGTGACCTCGCGTGGGGTCTCCATCTTGATCTGCCTCTCCTTTTTGGTGGTGAGGAGGCGGATTATCGGAGGCTGGATGACCGGGACCAAAGCCATGTAGCTATAGGCGACGATGGCGATGGAAGAAAGGTATTCAGGCGCGAGTTTAGAAGTAACTAGAATCGCGGTAGGACCGTCCGCGCCGCCGATTATGCCGATGGCAGAGGCGATTTTGGCATCGAACTGCGTCCAGCCCAAGCCATTGACGCCGATGGCGATGGCGCCGATGAAGGTGACGAAGATGCCAAGTTGGGCCGCGGCGCCAAGAAGCATCGTCTTCTTATTGGCAATAAGCGGTCCGAAGTCGGTCGTGGCGCCGATACAAAGGAATATCAAGCAGGGATATATGCCCCATTTGACCCCATAATATAGGAACCCGAAGATGCCGGTATAGTCGGAGGAATATAGGTCCTTGATGCTATTGATGACGGAAGTGTCAAGCTTCAAGGAGAAGGATGAGGAGGAAACGAGATCCGCGAGTTCGTGGGTGGTGGCCGTGGTCACTCCCGTTCCAAACTGCGCGAATATTTGCTGGGCCAATTCCGGCGTGATGCCGATTTTGGCCGCCAGCGACAAGGCGTTATACTCAGTAGCGCCCTTGGCGAATATCTCCTTGCCAACGTAGGGGAGGTTCACTAGAAGCATGCCGAATGCAATCGGCAATAGCAAATAGGGTTCGAACTTCTTCTTGATGGCTAGGAAGAGTAAGACGAGGGCCAAGAGGATCATTACGAGATAGCGCCATCCGCCTTCGACGAAAAACCCGGCGATGCCAGAATTCTCAAAGAAGGCAACGATGGTATCCCAGAATGCTCCCATATTTATTTGATCCTGGCGATGGTTTCCTTGCTGGCGACGCTTTGGCCTTTGCTGACGCAGATCTCAGCCACCTCACCATCGAATGGCGAAACGACTTCGTTCTCTAGCTTCATGGCCTCGATAACGACGAGGGGGGTGCCTTTTTTGACCTTATCCCCGACCTTGGCAAGGATTTTGACGACGCTGCCCTGGATGGGGGAAGGTACGTCCTGGCCGACTCCGCCGCCGGCTAAGACCGGGCTAGAGGCGGGGGCAGGGGCCGCTTTGGCCTCTTCCTTAGCCGCAACAGGGGCTGCGGCGGACGCGGTTTCCTCTACCGATTCGAGTTCGACGCGATAGGCTTTGCCGTTGACTTTGATTTTGTAGACTTTCATGTTCAGTCCTCCCAGAGGGTGATGCTTTTGACACGGGGCATTTTCCCGGTTTCCTTATGGAAGTCGATGGAGGCGACGAGCACAGCCGCGACCGCGTCTTCATCGGTAGAGAGTATCTCATTCTCCTTGCGGGGCATGATCTGCACCCTGGATAGGGCGAACTGGGTCGCCTTCTCCACCGCGGAGGTGATTGCGATGATGATGATTAGGACGGCGAAGACGACGAGAATGGCGATCAGCGCAATCAAAAGCGAGTCGACCACTCCAACCGATTCCGGATTCGTCCAAACGCCGAAGATAGCCATGGCTTAGGCCTCCACCTTGATGACGGTGGGTTTGGCGTCTTCGTTGCGCTGCTCGATGAATTTGATGGCCACGTCGCCGAATAGGGCGATTGATAGCACGTCCTCATCGGATTTCGCGATACCCTTGTACTTCTTTTTGAGTTCGAGGAACTCGGGCTGGAGGTCGTCGGCGGGACGATAGGTGATGACCTTGTCGTCGCCGATGATCTTATGCCTGATCTCCTCATCGACGGGGGCGGGGGAAGCGCCATAGCGGCCATGGAGGTAATCGTTGATTTCCTTCGGGACCATCTTGTAGCGTTCGCCAGAGAGGACGTTTAGCACGGCCTGGGTGCCCACCATCTGGGAAAGCGGGGTGACTAAGGGAGGATAGCCCATATCCTTACGGACGTTAGGAACTTCCCTCAATACCTCTTCTAGCTTCTCGGAGGCGCCTTGCTGCTTCAACTGGTTGATGAGGTTAGAGAGCATGCCGCCGGGGACTTGGTATTTGATGATGTTCGCGTTGACCGACAAAACCTTGGGGTTAAGAAGGCCGTTGGCGAGGTATTTTTGACGCACGGGTTGCATCTTTTGGGCCGCGATGTCGAGCATCTCGGTGTTGAGTTTGGGGTCGTACTGGGTGCCACGAAGCGCCACGTTGAGGGCTTCGGTGCAGGGTTGGCTAGTGCCTCCTGCGAAGGGAGAAAGCGCGCAGTCGACGATATCGACGCCGGCTTCGATGGCCTTGAGGTAGGTCATCTCGCATTGGCCGGCCGTGCAGTGGCTGTGGAGCTCGATCGGAAGCTTGGTGTTTTCCTTTAGCGCCTTGATGAGGCGATAGGCGTCATTGGGAAGGAGGACGCCCGCCATGTCCTTGATGCAGATGCTATCGGCGCCGAGGGCTTCGATCTTCTTGGCGAGTTCGACGTAATACTCGACCGTGTGGACGGGCGAGGTGGTATAGGAGAGGGCGATCTGGCATTCGCCACCGTATTTCTTGGTGGCGCGGACCGCGCTTTCTAGGTTGCGGATGTCGTTGAGGGCATCGAAGATACGGATGATGTCGATGCCGTTTTTGATGGACTTCTCAACGAATTTTTCGACGACGTCGTCGGCGTAATGGCGATAACCTAGGATGTTTTGGCCGCGGAAGAGCATCTGAAGCTTGGTGTTCTTGCATAGCTTCTTGGCTTCGCGAAGCCTTTCCCAGGGATCCTCATTGAGGAAGCGGAGGCACGCGTCAAAGGTGGCCCCACCCCAGATCTCGAGGGCGTGGTAGCCCACGCGGTCAAGTTCGGGAAGGGCCTTGAGGACCTCTTCGGTATTCATTCGCGTCGCGAACAAAGACTGGTGTCCATCCCTAAGGCATGTCTCGACGATTTTGACTCCCATCGTTTTGGTTTAGGCGAGTTTCTTCGCTTCTTCGACGACTTTGTTGATGGCTTCCAAGGCGTCTTCGGGAAGCTCATCGAATCCGCCCTTTTCGGTCTTGCGGGATTCGACGAATTTCGCACGGTCCATCATGCGGGCGATGAGTTGCTTGACGTATTCGGGATCCTTGAGATCGGGAACGAATCCTTCCCAATTCATGATCTCGATATCGGAGAAGGGACCCCATTTCTCGAATTTGCCGGTCTTGTCGACGACGGCTTCGATGCATCCGATGGTGTCTTCCTTCTTGACTTTCTTGCCCATGAATTCGCCGGTGTTGATGATGTAGCAATCGACGTTTTTCTCGGCGACTAGGTGCTTGAACTTCTTGTAGTCGTTGGCAAGGGGATAGGTGCGGAAGGGGTTCGCGTAGGGTTCGACGACTAGGGCGTTGGGATCGACGCCGGGGGCCAAACGTTCGGCGGTGCTCCTCTTGGTGGCCAAGGTGGCGCCCATGACGGAGGCGAGGGCGGCGCCCTTTAGCCTGACGATAGGAGGAAGGGTAGGATCCTTCATGATCCAGAAGATGGCGTTGACGGGAGCATCGATCTTATCGACGCGGTTGGGGCTCCAGAGTTTGCTCTTGATGGCACGTCCGTTGCCGTTGCGGATATCCTCGGTGACTAAGACGACGTTGCCGTCCTCGTCGCGGGTCGCAGAGCAATTCTGGACGGTGAGGAGGAACTTGTTGTCGGGGCAACCGGTGGGATAGTCGTTGGTCTTGTCGAAATAGGTGGGCTCGAGGGCGATGGAGGCGCAGGTCTCGTCGTTGATGATGAAAGCATCGTCATGGAGGACCTTGATCCCGTATTTGCCGTCGTGCTTGGCGTGGGTGATGGTGGATTTGCCAGAGCCGGAGAGGCCATAGACGGAGCAGACGAACTTGGAGCCGTCTTTGCGGGTGAATTCCTTTTGTCCGCCATGGCAAGAGGCATAGCCGTTGCGGTTGGCCATGGCCCAGGCTAGGGTTAGGGTGCCCTTCTTATGCTCGCCGAAGTAGCGCATGCCAAGGATTGCCGCGGCATTGGCTTCGGTGGCGAAGTAGGTTAGGCATTTGCCATCGCAGACATCGGTCTGGTCGGTGCCGGCCCAAGCGGGGTCGGAGAAGATATAGATATCGGGTTCCTTGCCATCGGCGATGGGTTTGGAATTGCGATACATGTTGACGTAGTAGTCGTTGATCCACTGGAAGTTGAGTAGCCAGTTGTAGGCGAGCATCTCGAATCCCTCGGGGATGAGGAGGTGGGCCTTGGCCATGAACTCGGTGTCTAGGCCGACATAGGCTTCGGCGTGGTAGAGTTTGCGGAAGCGGGTGTTGTAGACGGCTTCCATGAGGATCTTGTCTAGGCGTTCGGAGTTGACGCCGGGGGCGCCTTGGATCCTTCTGGCGGCGGCATAGCGGCCGGTGATCGCGCCATCGTTGAACAACAAGACCTTGGCGTCGCGGTCTAGGCCGATTTTCTCGGCTTCGTAAACGGGCATGCTGGTGACGATGGTGCCCGGGGAGTTTTTGGCAAGCTCATAGGCTTCCTTAAGTGAATTGATCTTTACGACGTTATTGCCGTAGAATGCAGCCTCGATGATGCTGCGGGTTCTGGAAAAACCGACTTTGCCTTTGCCGATTTCTTCCGTTTTGTAGAATGCTTTGGTAGACATTTTTCTGGTCCCTTCTTTTTTGTCTCGGAATTTTTCCGAAATCGAAACCATTTTAACACATGTTAAATGTCTTTGAGCGATACGAAATCGGTATTTGGGTAAAAAAACGTAACAATCTTATGGATTGGAAGCGCTTTCTTAAAGAAAAAGGGATGAAACTACTCCTTTTTCGTAATCAAAGCGGGCATCGCCAGGACCGTCAAAATGGCCAAGGCGATCTTAATCGCGTCAAAAGGCAAATAGGGTACAACGGATACCATTAGCGTCTTGCCTATGTCCCAGCCTAGGTAGAGCATCATGAACACGCTTCCGGCGGCATAGACGACGATAAGCCCGCCAAGGCAGGCAAGCGCCATCCTAAAAACCGCGGGGAGTTTGATCTTGTTAAGGAAATAAAAGACGGGGCTAGCGAGCACAAAGCCTATGACGAAGCCAAATGTCGGCGAGATGCCTGAGGCAAAGCCCGCGTAGATTGGCAAGAACATGCCTAGGGCAAGGTAGCTCCCGGTGATGATGAGGCAATCGAAGACGCTATCGGCGAGGAGGCAGATCACCATGACCATGTATAGCTGCAAGGAGACTTTGATATTTTCCCCAAAGGGAATCGAAAACATGCCCATGACGCAAAGAAGGGCCAACAAGATGCCGTCTTTGGCGATTCTTTTCACGACTTTTGAGCTATCGTCCATTTCCGTTTCCCCCTTCCTTATGGGTAACCGCGACAAAAGATACGCCTAATCCATCCACATTCCAAAGCCTTTTCTTTCTTGGGAAGCCCAATGCTAGTAAAATGGACGGCGTATGAATAAGCAAATGAGCCTATTTGAGGAAGAGTCGGAGCGCATCATGCCCCTAGCCAGCAGGCTTCGTCCCGAAACCCTAGAGGAATTCGTCGGGCAAAGGCACCTGCTTGGGGAAGGGAAGGTGCTCCGCCGCATCATAGAGGAGGATACCGTCTCCTCCATGATCTTTTGGGGCCCTCCTGGGGTAGGCAAGACCACCCTGGCCTCGATCATCGCCAAATCCACCAAGGCAAGGTTCATCAACTTCTCGGCCGTCACTAGCGGCATCAAAGAGATAAAAGAGGTGATGGAACAAAGCGAACTCGACCGTCAAATCGGTCAGAAAACCATCCTTTTCGTCGACGAAATCCATCGCTTCAACAAAGCCCAGCAGGACGCCTTTTTGCCCTATGTGGAAAAGGGCTCGATCATCTTGATCGGGGCAACCACCGAAAACCCCTCCTTTGAGGTCAACGGCGCTTTGCTTTCCCGCTGCAAGGTCTTTGTCCTCCAACAGCTTTCAGTCGATGACGTAACTACGTTACTTTCTAATGCCCTTACCTCCAAAAAGGGCTTTGGCGAGCAGAAAATCATCATCGGCGAAGACGAATTAAGGATGATCGCCTCCTTCTCTAACGGCGATGCCAGAAAGGCGCTTTCCACCTTGGAAATGGCGGTACTAAACGCCGAAATCGACGCCGATGGGGTCAGCCATATCGATACTTCGATCATCGAGGAGATCACCGCCAAGAAATCGCTTCTTTACGATAAAGGCGGCGACCAGAAATACGATTTGATCTCCGCCCTCCATAAATCCATGCGCAATAGCGACCCAGACGCCGCCATTTATTGGCTATCTAGGATGCTAGAGGCCGGGGAGGATCCTCTATATATCGCTAGGCGCGTCATTAGATGTTCTAGCGAAGACGTCGGCATGGCCGATCCCCACGCCCTGCCCCTTGCCGTAGCCGCCTTTGAGGCGTGTAGGGACATAGGCATGCCAGAATGTAACGTCATTTTGACCGAAGCCGTCGTCTATATGTCCCTCGCCCCGAAAAGCAACGCCATGGAAGTGGCCTATAACGAAGCTGCCAAAGACGCCCTAGAGGGCATTGCGGAACCCGTCCCCTTACATATAAGGAACGCGCCCACGAAACTGATGAAGGATCTAGGCTATGGGGAAGGCTACCAATACGCCCACGACTATGAAGAGAAGGTAACCGCCATGAGTTGCCTGCCGGATTCGTTGAAGGACAAGGAATACTATCGGCCCACCACCCAAGGCCTAGAAGCCAAATACGGACCTAGGTTAGAAGCCATCAAAAAGTGGAAGAAAGACCATAGGAAATAGGGCGAAAACGCATACACGTCCCCTCTATCTATAAGAAAAAGGACCATCGCTGGTCCTTTTCGTTTTCACTTGGTTTTTATTTGCCGGACTCGTTATCGATCGGTTCGTCCTGGAAGGCAAGGCGCTGGGCACGGCGGAGCGCGCGTTCCTCGTCTTTATCGCCTTCGCGGGCGAAGAAGTTGAGGGCGGCAGCGGCGATGACCACGCCAACCCCGACAAGGGTCAGGCCCCAATAGCGGTAGCCCATCGGGGACCAGTTGGTAAGCCAGGCGGCTTCGGAAACGTAAACCCAGTTCTCCGAGGCCAACACGGGGAGGAAATCCCCGACGACGGCGAACACGACGAAAATGAGGCCGACAAAAGTAAGGATGCCGGCGACGATATACCACGCCAGTTCCTTGGAAGAGAGTTTTCTCACTTTCGTTTCGGCCATCTTCTATCTCCTTAGGCGGCTTCGCCGTTATTGGCGTTATTACCGGCCTGCGCCACTAGTTTCTGGACAAGGGGCGGATAGACGACGCGGAATTCGGCTTCGCAATCGCGGACATAGAGGTTGATGGTCTCGGCGGTCTCGCGCATGAGGTCGTTGTGGTTCTTTCCTTCGGGAAGGTCGCGGCGGCCGGTCATGGTCTCGACGAGGGCGTTGATCTTATCCTCCATCGTCTTGAAGACAAGCGCGGTGACGCGGTTGCCGGCGCGGACGGTGTTGATATAGCGGATAACCTGTTCGAGGTCCTGCTGGATGAAATTGGAAACGGGGGTGATGGCACCCTGGGCTTCCTGGCGGGCCTTGTTATATTCGGCGAAAAGGCGGTTTAGGTCACCGACGAGGGTGAGATAGGCGACCGCGGAGAACATCTTCTCTTCGGCGCGGTAGACCTTTTCGACCTCGGCGACGTCGATGTTCTTGCTATGGGCGTCGTTGAGGATGCCGTTGATCATGGCGGAGACGTTTTGGTGGATGGGCAAGACGTACTTATAGATGACCAAGGTCTGGGAATGGTCGACGCGGACCTCTTCCTTGCCGTCTGGATCGACGCCGAGGGTGAGGATGTTGCCATCGTAGACTTCGGCATAGAAGTCGCGGATAAGCTTTTCTAGCTTGGCGCCGGCTTCGTCCTGTTTGGAGTTGTTTAGGATGTTCTTAAGCGGGGTGTTCTGGTCGACTTCGACGATAACGCTCCTCTTCTTGTTCTTGAATAGACCCACGTCATAGGCGGGCTTATTGAGGCAATACTCAAGGGTGTCGCGGACCTCGACGTTATAGTGAAGTAACGTGGTGACGACGACAGAGGGCTGGTTTAATTGGTTTTCGGGCATGTTTTTCTCCTACTTTTTTTCTAGCGGTCCTTCTTATCCGCAGATGGGTATAATTCTTCTTCTAGATCGCTTAGATAACGAATCGTTTTGCTGGCTTTGGCCTTGACGCTGGGATGGGCGTGTTTCATCGCATAGCTATGCTTGGGAAACATTTGGAACATCGGAACGTCGTTTCCGCCGTCGCCAACAACCAAAATATTATCGTGGCTTATCCCAAGATAATCAAGGTATTTCGCAACGGCGCTGGCCTTGGTACACCCCTTAGGGGTGATTTCCACGACTTCGTTGAGCCAGCTCACCTCCACATTGGGGTGTTTTTCGGCGATTTCCTTGGCTAGGCGCTTGGCCAAAAGTTTCTGCTTCTTGGTGATGCCGACGAAGAGCATGAGCTTATACACCTCGCCCTTTTCGACCTCCGAGAAGAAGATATGGTCGCTTCTAACCGCCGGTTCCTTATAGGCGAATTGGCTCCACATGTAGAACTTGTAGATCGTGGAGACGATCCACCTGACCCCACTTCTAGTGAGGACAAGCGGATAGGATTTGCTATTGAGCATGAAAATCCATGGAGGCGTGGTGGTTTTGATGTCGTGGATGATGGCGGTAAGCTCCTCCTTGGAGAAGAAATTCCTCTCCTTCACCTTCCCGTCTATTATCATCAGCGACCCATTGGAACCGATGAAATCGAAGGGAATATGGAGGTGTTTGGCGATGCGGGGAGGGAAATTGTCGCAGCGGCTAGAAACCAAAACGACCCTTCCTCCGTCAGAAGAAAAACGCTCCAAGAACCTAACGTTTCGTTTCGGGATCATGGAAAAGCGTTTTTTGGGATAGAAAAGCGTACCGTCCAAATCAGTTCCGATTACCTTGACCATAAGCGGAGTAACTTTACTCCATTTTCGCTTTCCTGCCTATCCTTTCTTGTAAAAGAAACCCCCGCCTTTTTCGAGGTGGGGGCGAAATATGGGGAAGGAAAAGGCGAATTAGGCGAGCTTGTTCTCGGCTTGGATGACGCCATATCCGCCGTCATTGCGGCGATAGCAGACCGAGATCTGATCGTCGTCGATGTCAAGATATAGGAAGAAGTCGTGGCCTAAAGCCTCCATCCTGGTGATGGCTTCGTCGATGGTCATGGGTTCGAGGTGGATCGATTTGGTGCGGACGATTTCGTCGTTGGCCTCCTCTTCTTCGAAGGCTTCGAAGTTCTCTAGGGCGAGGGCTTTGCCGAGGTTGATGTTCTTTTCGGCGTGGCGGTTCATCCTGGTCTTAAGGCGCCTCATCTGGTCCTCGAGTTTGTCGACCGCGAAGTCGACGGCGGCATAGAGGTCGTTGTCACGGACCTCGGTGCGGAATGTCATTTGCTTGGTGAAGATCGTGATCTCCACTTTGGCCCCAACGGTGTAGCTGCGGACCACGGCGCGGCAGAGGACATCGTCGTCGATGACGAAAAACTTGTCCATCCTCCCGAGCTTCTTTTCGATGTCGTTGCGAATAGCATCGGTGACATCGATGTTCTTTCCGATAATGGTGTATTTCATATGTTTCTTACCCCTCCTAAGGGTTTAACCGATTATATTTTATCGCGACCACGCCATATTGAAAGACCTTGACTGGAAGCGAAAAATGCGAATTAATATATATTGGAGCGTTTTTTCCTAAAAGGAAGCCCTATTCAAGGCAATTTTCCTTTAGGGCCTCGATCGTCGCTTCGCCTAGGCCTAGTTTTTCGGTTGCGTAGCGGTGAAACCCGCCTTCTTTTTCGATATAGGAAAAGGCCGCCTCGATGTAGCTTCTTTTCGCGGTTACCATGCTTATGGCGATCTTCCCAGCCCGATAGTCCTGGAATTTCACTAGCCTCGCCCGCCACTTCTCCTTCTTGTCCTCATAGCGCCTAGTAAGAAGATAATCGTCGACAATTTCCTTTTTCTCGGCGCCGAGGATCCCCAAAATCAAAAAGGCGGTCAGCCCCGTCCTATCCTTGCCCGCGGAGCAATGGAAGAGGAAGGGCTTATTCTCCAATAGGCACGATACGCATTCCCCAAACATCTGCTTTAGGGTAGGCAGGCAAGAGGAAAGGATATGGACATAAAGGTCCTCCATCTTCTTGCAGGACTTAAGCCACTTGATGTAGGACTTTTTGTCTTCCATCCTCTTTTCCCTGCTGATGCCGGTCCCAGGGCGATGGAGCAAATCGTAGCCTAGGTAATCCATTCCCCCTATTTCGGGATCTGGCTTTTGTATCCTCTCGCTTTCCGTGCGGAGATCGATGTCGACCTGAATACCGAGCTTTTGCAGGGTTATTTCCCCGTTTGGGCGGATTTTATGCAAGGACCCGGAACGGAAGGCGAGGCCGTATTTAAAGTGGCGGCCCCCCACCTTTATGCCGCCTAAGCCCCTGAAGTTCTTGACTCCGGCGACATGGATGATCTCGGGCTTATATTTCACTTACCCGCCTTCCCGAAGAATTCCTTTAGCGCCTCGACCTTATCTAGCCTCTCCCAAGGGAGGTCGACGTCGGGACGGCCGAATACGCCATAGTTGCAGATATCGCTATATTTCCAGCTCGGATGCTTGAGGCTAAGCTGCTCGATGATGGCGCCGGGACGGGCATCGAAGAAGGTATCGATGGCCTCTAGGATCAGCTCGTCCTCATAATGCTTGGTCCCAAAAGTCGACAAGGAGACGCTTAATGGCTTAGCGACCCCGATGGCATAGGAAAGCTGGACCTCAAGCCTATCCGCGGCTCCCGCGGCGACGAGGTTTTTGGCGATATAGCGCGCATAATAGGAGGCGCTTCTATCGACTTTGGAGGGGTCTTTCCCAGAGAAGGCGCCTCCGCCATGGCGGCTACTTCCGCCATAGGTGTCGACGATGAGTTTCCTTCCGGTTAGCCCAGTGTCCCCGGCGGGACCGCCCAAAACGAAGCGACCCGTGGGGTTGATATAGACCTCGAAATCGGTATTGAGCCCAAAGCTTTCGGCGACGGGAACCATCACGAGTTCCCTGACGTTTTTCCTAAAGGCGTCCATATCGATGCCATCGTCATGTTGGATCGACATCAAGACCTTGTCGATGCGGGGTCCCTTATCCGCGTATTCGATGGTGACCTGGCTTTTCATATCGGGCCTAAAGTGGAGCGAGGGGTTGGCCTTCCTTAGCTTAGTGGCCTCCCTAACTAGCTTATGGGCGATGGAAATGGGTAGGGGCATATAGCCTTTGCTTTCGTTGGTGGCATAGCCAAACATGATGCCTTGGTCACCCGCGCCCATATCGAGGATGTCGCCCCTATCGACGCCTTGGGCGATGTCGGGGGATTGCTCGTGGATCTTGACCTCGATTTTGCAGCTATCCGCGCCTATGCCTAGTTCTGGCGAGGTATAGCCGATCCTCCTTAGTACTTCCCTAGCGATCTTCTCATAGGGGATGCGGGGCCCTTTGTAGGTGAGTTCCCCGCCGATAAGGATGTATTCGGTGGTCGCGAAAGTCTCGCAGGCCACCCTGGCCTCGCTATCCTGGGCGAGGGCGGCGTCGAGGATCGCGTCGCTAATTTGGTCGCAAACCTTGTCGGGATGTCCTTCCGAGACGGATTCGCTTGTGAATAAAAACCTTGGCTTTTCCATTTACTTTTTTCCTCCTTTGCTTCGTGATCGATAAATAAAATCGCCTCCCACAGTTGCGGAAGGTGATTCTTTGTATTTCCTTATTCGCAATCGACATCGTTCCTCCTATGGGTGAGAGGCTGCAACAAGCACTTACCGCTATAGCGGAGTTGCTAACGCCCTTTATAGTTGCCATAGGCGTTTCTTGATGTCTCGCCGGACCTCTTCCGATCCGGTTAGGGAAATGTTACTCGCATTGGCCCTTGTTAACAAGGGGGTCGCCCTATTTGTTGAACGCGGCCACGACGATGTTCTTTTCCCTTGCGCTAGGCCCGGCATGATGGGCTTTCATGGGGGCGTTGGTCCTAACGTTAACGGGGTCGACGATAAGGGAGTCGTCTTCCGCGATTGCAATATAGTCGCCTAGGAAGGAGGCGCTTCTAGGATGTGGGGTCCCTTCGCCAAAATAATGGGATTTCAGCGCTTCTTCCCTGCTCATTAACCTGAATTGGGGCAATTTCTCCTTCATCAAGCGAAGGAATTCCCCTTCCCTCCCCTCCTTTAGAAGGAAGTTGCAGGTCCTACCCTCCAAAGAAAAGGGCATCCTCATGCAATCCATGATCTCGGGGTAATCGTTTAAGTCGACCTCGTGGATATCGATGAGGCCATGGTCGGCGATGACCAAAGTCAAAACGTCGGGGTTTTCCCTAACGAAGGCTTCCACGGCCTCGGCTTCGGAAGAAATGCAATCGTCGACTTCCTTGCCTTTTACCCCATGATGATGGATATAGCCGTCTGGGGTATTGAAATAGATATAGAGGAATTCCCCTCCCTCTTTGAAGAACCTTGATGCCATCGGCACGCTTTCCTTGTAGGTTTTGGGGCCGTTGGTATTGCCGCCTACCCCATATTGCAAAAGTAGCTCGGCCCTATGGCCCGCCTTGTTGATAAGGGAATCGATCTTCTCGGTGGGGCAGATACGGTCCATGACCCTATCGCCCAATGGCCTGCCATCGAGGAAGGAGGCGCTAGTGAAGCAAATCATGGGCTCGTTATATTCCCTTAATGGCAAAGACCATCCTAGCCACCCCGTTTCGATCGGGTATTTGCCAGTTAGGAAGGCGGTCGTGGCCGCGACGGTTGTGGCGGGGTTGGTGGAGGAAATAAGCGTGAAGCGGTTATCTAGGAATAGCTTTCCCGCCTTGGGATGGTTATTCAGTATCCATTCGCCCATGCCATCGAATAGGAAAACCGCAATTTTGTCGTGTCTTGCGAAAAGGGCATCGATTTCGGGGATCGTCTTATGGAACGGGGTCACGCCGAATCTATGGAGGATGGAGGAGGAGAGGTTAACGAGATTATTGGAGGGTAAGGCTGAGACTTCCCTCGGGGTCATTTCTTTCATAGCCCATCATTCTATAGGAGGAAACAAAGAAAAGGCAAAACATTTTTTTCTCTTTTCCCTAAAGGGAGGGAGTTGTCATTGACGCGGGGGAAGAAGAAAATAGTAAACATGGAAGAAACAAAAAGGAAAAGGAAGTCGCCTCTATTTGTCATAAGCATCGTCATCGCCGCCTTGGTTTTGACTTATTTTGGCAGTGGCGTCATCGCCGCCAACATCGTTTCTAGCGTCCTCTATGGCCATAGGCTTACCACGCCAAAGAACCTGCAATCGAAATGGTATGCCCTATTCAATACAAGGGAAGACTATGAAGTACTAAGTAACCGCGAGGTCCTTACCTTCCCATCCAACAATAACGAAACCCTTTCTTCCTATTTCTATTCCTCTTCTTCCCCCAAGGGGACCGTCATATCGCTGCATGGCATGGGCTCGCTAGCCGATGGGGACAATAGCGAATACCAGCAATGGTTCGTGGAAAAGGGCTATAACCTGCTGGCCCTCGACCTAACCGCCTCCGGGAATAGCGAGGGAAACGAAATGAGGGGGCTCCACCAAAGCGCCTATGACGCCTATAGCGCCTATTCCTATTTAATAAAGGAGAAAAGGATCGTCGAACCCCTCATCATGGCTGGCCATTCCTGGGGTGCCTATGGGGCCGCGGCCTCCCTTTCTTTAGGGGTAAAGGCAAATTACGTCATCTCCTTCTCTGGTTATGACGTGCCGATAAAGGAAATGTATGCGCAGGCGGAATCGAAAGTCGGAATCCTCGCCCCGCTAACCTATCCCGCCTTCCTTTTGGGGATGGAGCTTCGCTTTGGGGGAAATGGGACCCTTTCGGCAAAAGAGGCGATCGCAAATAGTTCCGCTAAGGCATTGCTGATCCATGGCGATGCCGACAATACCGTTTCCTATGATATATCGCTTCTAGACGCGGCAAAGGACCTAAGTAACGTTACTACCCTAACCATACCAGGCTGCGGGCATGACCGCCCGTGGTTAGAGATGGAAGCGAAGGAATACGCAAATGGTTTCATCGCAAAACTTGGCAAGGACTTCGATAGTCTGGATAAGGAAAGGGCCACAGAGGAACTTACTAAGCTAGGATATGAAAAGGAAAAGGCCAATATCCTTAATAAAGAAGTCTTCTCCGCAATAGAAAAGTTGCTGGCAAAATAAAATCCCCTAACCGAAATTAGGGGATACGTGTATCGGAATTCGACTATTTTCTACCTTCTAGGTTCTGGGCTTTTAGCTGCGTGAGCGCCTTGGCCAATTGGTCTGGGCAACTCGTGCCCCTACCATGGCAATTGATACCGCTAAGCTTATTGATGACGTCGTCGATCTTCATGCCTTTGATGAGGGCGGTGATGCCTTGGAGATTGCCATGGCATCCGCCGACGACCTTGAAATCGACGATGGTGTCGTCTTCGTAGACGATATTCATCTGGCGCGAGCAGACGTATTGCGGGGTGTAGGTGAAGGTTTTTTTCATGTTTGTCCTTAGTCGACGATGACGCCGTAGACTTCGTTGCTGCCGCCGCCTAAGGCATTGCATTCGTCGGTGTCGATATGCATCGCGAGGGCGTATTTGGGGGAGACACGGATAACCACATCGCCAAGGATCGCGTCACGGCCAAGTCCTTCGGAGATGGCGACTTTGACGATCTGACCGTTTTTGACGCCAAATTCCTCAGCGTCTTCGGGGGTCATGTGAATGTGCCTCTTGGCGACGATCATACCGCATTCGATATCGACGGACTTGCCGGTTTCGGGGTTGAAGAGGGTGCAGCCGGGGGTACCCGCAACGTCGCCGCTTTCCCTAACGGGAACGTTGGCCTTCAAGGCGCGGGCTTCGGTCATGGAGATCTCGACCTGGTTTTCCTTCCTGACGGGTCCAAGGATGCGTAGTCCCTTCAAGACGTTGTCCTTTTTGACGATCTCGCCGGTCTTGCGGTCTTTGATCTGGGCGTGGTAGATAACGTCTAGGCGAACCTGGGAGGCGAATTGACCGGGCTGGGAGAGTGCCTTTAGGCATTCAAGTTGGGCGCCTTCGCCGCAGAGGAGTTCCAAAACCTCCTGGGTGACGTGGATGTGATGGGCGCTAGTTTCGACAAGAATCTTCTTATCCATAGATTTGATGTGTTCCTTTCCGCTCGCCTAGGCCACTTGCCAAGCCAATTAGGCGGCTTCTATTTTCCCTTTTAGGGAAGCCAAGACATTATACATGCTTTTGTCGACAGGATAGAAACGTTTTGCTTTTGCACTTCTTCTCCTCTTTTCTTGCAAATCCTTTGGATTAGGGTGTTTCTCCCCCTTTTTGCGTAGAAGAAAAAAAGAAAAATTTCTCTATTGAGAAAGAGGGCAATCAAGTAGAATAATTTGTTTGAAGGAGGTCCGGCTATGGAAATCGAAGAAAAGAAGAAGACCGAAGAAGTCGAAGGGGATGCCCCAGACTGTAGCGAGAAGACCTCCGGCGAAGAGGAACTCCTCGAAGAAGAGGAAATGGTTTCCCCAGAACTGGAAGAGGCCAGCGAAGATAAGTCGATCGATGCCATCGAGGCCAAGGCAATCCTCGATAGCGTGGACGACGAAATAGAAGACGAAAGCGAGATCACCTCGGACGAAATCAACGACGAAAGGATGTCGCCTGAGATTTTAGAGGACGCGATCAGGCGTAGGGACGTCAATAAGCTACGCGACTTTTTGACCTATATCCCCGACGTCGACATCGCCCAGGCCGCAAGCGAACTCGAGGACATCAAGGATTTGATCTACCTCTTCCGCCACACCCCAAGCGAATCCGCGGCCGTCATCTTTGATGAGCTCCCAGATGAGGTAAAGGAAGACCTAGTCACCGCGATGAGCGATAGGGAACTTATCCGAATCATCAACGAATCTAGCGTCGACGACGTCGCCGACACCGTCGATAGCATGCCCGCCAATATCGCCGTCAGGATTTTAAAGGCCGCCGATAAGGACATGAGGGCGGACTTAAATAAGCTACTAAAATACGAAGACGATACCGCCGGCGCCATCATGACGACCGAGTTTTTGGAATTCAAAAGCAACGTCACGGTCTCTAGCGCCATAGAAACGATCCGCAAAATCGGCCGCAAAGCCGAAACGGTCTACACCATATTCGTAAGAAACGACAAACGCAAATTCGTCGGCACGGTCGACTTAGACGACTTGATCTTCGCTTCCGGCAAGGAAAGGCTATACGAGATCATGGCCAAAGACGCTCCCTTCGTCCACGTCAATACCGATAAGGAAGAGGTCGCCAACATGATGGCCAAATATAACCTCCACGCCCTCGCGGTGTTAAACGACGACGATTGCCTAACCGGTATCGTCACCATCGACGACGCCATCGACGTCGCCGTCGAAGAGGCCAACGAGGATATCGAGAAGATGAACGCCATCGGCACTTTGGAGCACTCCTATTTGGAGACCAAGCCCATCTCGATGGCCAAAAAGTGCGTCCCTTGGATCATCGTGCTTTTGGTTTTGGGCACCTTCTCCTCCATGGTTCTATCCATTTTCCAAGACAAAATCTCGGCCTTACCCGTCCTAGCGGCCTTTATCCCCGTATTGATGGATACGGGAGGCAACGCGGGAGGCCAAACCATCGCGCTAATGATCCGCGGCCTCGCCTTAAAGGAATTCGGACCGAAAGACGCCTGGAAGATCATCCGCAAGGAGGCATTAAGCGCCTTGATCATCTCCGCCTGCGTGGCCCTATTTGCCTTCCTTTGGTTCACCATGGAGCAATATACGGGCATCATCAATAACACCCAGGCCAACTTGGCGTGGCTAAAGGAAAACGGCATCATCACTTCTGACGTCCATGTCGGCACGATTTGGAATGGCGAATGCTGGGGTTGGGGATTCGCGGGCCAGGTCTTCCGCGTCTCTGGCATCGTTAGCCTTACCCTATTCATCACAACGATTGCCTCAAAGCTAGTCGCGGTCCTCTTGCCAATCGGGGCAAGCGCCATCAAAAAGGACCCCGCGATCGTCTCCCAGCCGATCCTCACCACCATCATCGACGTCATCTCCCTAGTCATCTTCTTCGTCATCGCGGAGACCATGATCCTCGCCTATCTATAACTCTTATCCCCTTCTCCTATCCGCCTCCTTTATCATCGAAGGAGGCTTTTTCATTGGGGTTTTGCAGGGTTTTCTAGGCAAAGAAGGGCTAATCCATACTCTTTTTTAAGCGGATTTTTCGCCTTCCCCCTTACCAAAATAGCGAAAAAATACTAGTTGCACGGCTAGTTCCAATTGGTATAATTTGACTCGCTGCGGAGATGGCGGAATTGGTAGACGCGTACGTTTGAGGGGCGTATGGGTAACACCGTGCGGGTTCAAGTCCCGCTCCCCGCACCAAAATCGAAGAAGTCGGAGTCCAATCGGGCTCCGTTTTTCTTTGCCCTTTTTCCCATAGATAAAGAGGAAGGAAAGGCTAAGTTATGGTATAGTTTCACGGCTATGGCGCTACTAGAACTTCAGGACATAGAATTCAATTACTCCGATAAGGAACTCTACTCGAAGGCCAGCCTAAAACTCAATTTGGGCGAGCACGCGGTTTTAGTCGGCGTCAATGGAAGCGGGAAAAGCACTTTGCTCTCCCTGATCGTCGGGGATATCCGCCCCGATAAGGGCAAGGTCATCTGGGAACCCCACGTCACCTATTCCTATTTGGATCAGCAAGCCAAGGTCAAGCAAGACATCCCCGTCTATGCCTACCTATATGGCGTATACGAGGACCTATTCGAAAAGGAACGCCAGATGATGAGGCTATATGAACAGGCCTCAAGCGGGGAAGGGGACTATGAGAAGATCCTCAACAAGGCCATGAGGCTAGGGGACGAACTCCAGGATTCCGGTTTCTATTCCCTGCAGGAAAAGGTAGGTAGGCTCACCAATGGCCTAGGCTTTTTGGACGAGGACCTCATGAAGAACCTCTCCACCCTTTCTAGCGGACAAAGGGAAAAGGCGTACCTAGCCAAGATGCTACTGGAAGAAAACGACGTCCTCATCATGGACGAACCCACGAACTTCCTCGACCAAAACCAAGTCGCATGGCTCGCTTCCTATCTAAGCAATACCCCCAAGACCTTCTTGGTCGTTAGCCACGACGAGGAATTCTTACGCAAAATCGCCAAGGTCGTCTTTTGCCTAGAGAATAACGTCATCACTAGATATAAGGGCGGGTTCGAGGAATATCTGCTTAACCACGAGCTTAACGCCGAACAATATAAGAAGAACTACGAGGCCCAGCAAAGGTATATCAAAAAGGAAGAGCAGTTCATCGCCGCTCATATCGTTAGGGCCACTTCCGCCAAAGCCGCCAAAAGCCATAGGGCCAGGCTCTCCCATATCGAACGCCTTGCCCCGCCGGCAAGGGAAGCCGGGGACGTGCATTTCCGTTTCCCCTTCACCCATCATGTCGGGGAGAAGCCACTAGTCGTGGAAGAATTGTCCATCGGCTATGACGAACCGCTTCTTGACCCCATTTCCTTTACCCTTAAAAAGGGCGAGAAGATCGCCGTGCTTGGACAAAACGGCGTAGGCAAAACCACTTTGTTAAAGACTCTTCAAGGGATGATTCCCTCTTTAGGAGGAAGCTATAAATTCCTCGATGGCACCTTGATTTCGAGTTTCGATAACGATGCCCAAATCAATTTGAGCCTATCTCCCTTCGACTATCTAAAATCCTTCTATCCCGATCTAGATAACACCAAGATTAGAAGCGCCCTAGGCGCCGTGGGGGTAAGAAAGGACCTCGCTTTAAGGAAGATGAGCGAGCTTTCCGGTGGCGAAAGAACAAAAGCCATGTTCGCCGTCATGACACTAAGGAAAGCGAATCTATTGATCTTCGACGAACCCACCAACCACCTAGACCAAAAGGCCAAAGACGCCTTATTCGAGGCGATTGCCTCCTTTCCTGGGGCGGTGATTTTGGTCAGCCACGAAAAAGACTTCTACGATGGTCTCGTGGATTATGAACTCCATTTTTAAGGGTTAGTTGATTGGTTTGGCCTTTTCGACGCGGAAAAGGTAGATGAAAGGACGGATCCCTGGGATATCGATCCAATAGTTATATCCGTTTAAATCCGAATTATATAAGACGACGCATCTTCTAAACGCCCTATCTAGGTCCTCTAGAAGGGACATGCATTCCTTGTAGGCTGGATGGGAGGATATGCTCGAATTGACCACGGCCAGATAGGAGATCCTTTTCCTGACCGCTTCGATTTTGTTTTTGTTCTCACTAACTATGATAGAAGAAGGCTTATCGAAATGGAGTTCGCCAAGCCTTTTGGAGAATTCGATATCGTCTTTGCTTAGCTCTATATCGTCTTTTTGTAGGGCCTCGATGAGGTAGAGGAGGTCGCTCGCCTTCTCTGACAACAATATATCCATGGCCTTAAGCCTTTTCTTCATGGAACTGCCGAATTTATAGATATGGGTCAAGACGAAGATTACGCAAAGCGACACCACGAACGCGGCGGTGATTAGGATCAACAAGATGATCTGATACGGTTGCATGCCCCATTTTCCTTTCTCGCCATAACTTGGCTCAGGGGATATTGTAAAACCTTTCGCCCCGCTTTTTCTACCCACCCAGTAAGAGGCAAAATAGAGGGGACGTGTATCAAAATACGGCCAAAAACCCTGCAAAAACCCAATATTTGCCATGAAAACGGGGTAAAAGAACAATAGTTTGAACGCAATGAATAAGAAAGATATACTATCTTTAGAAACCATTACGGTAAGCTTTGCTAACGGAGGGACATATGAAAAAACAACCAATCTGCGCAATACTTTACGATTTTGACTCCACCCTTGCCGTCACCGATATGCAGAACTTCGATTTCATCCCGCGCCTTGGGATGACTCCCGCCGAGTTCTGGGGCGAGACGGGTAAGTTCTCCGAGGAGACCGGTTGCGAAAGGATCCTTTCCTATCTCTACACCATGATCAAGATCTCCCGCGACAAAGGCATCCCCCTAACTAGGGATTACCTTAGGCAATGCGGCAAGAACATCACCTTCTTCCCTGGCGTCACCACCTGGTTCAACAGGATCAACGAATTCGGGGCCCAAAACGGGGTGAAGGTCGAGCACTACCTCGTCTCTAGCGGCAATAAGGAGATCGTCGAAGGCTGCTCCATCGCCAAGGAATTCGAAAAGATTTATGGTTGCGAGTATATCTACGACGAAAACGGCGTCGCCATCTGGCCAAAACTTGCCATCAACTACACCCAGAAGACCCAGTACTTCTTCCGCATCTCCAAAGGGGCCTATGAGGTAACCGACGATAACGGGGTCAACGAAAAGGCCCGTAACCGCCGCATCCCCTATTCCAACATCGTCTATATCGGGGATGGGATGACCGATATCCCCTCGATGATCGTCGTCAAGAATAACGGCGGGCGTTCCATCGCCGTCTATCCCAAAGGGAAGGAAGAGAAGGTACGCGACCTCTATGACGATGGCCGCGTCAATTTCCTCTCGCAGGCCGATTATGGCGCTGGCAAAAACCTTGAGAAGGTCATGAAACTCATCATCCAATCCATCTCGGTCAACCACCAGCTCAACGAAAACGAAAACCGCGACCGTCCAGCGGACTAAGAAGAGCGTTTCATTTTGATTATGGAAAAGGCGAATAGGAACATCGCTATTGTTTTACTTGGGGGCAGCGGAGAAAGGTTCGACCCCTCCACCCCTAAGCAGTTCGTGCGTTTTGATAACGTCCCCCTTTTCCTTTATCCCGTCTTGTCGCTGGAAAATAGCCCGCTAATCGAGCAAATCCTAATCGTGACCAAAATTGGCACCATTAAAATTGCCGAAAGCCTGTTACGGGAATTTGGCGTAAAGAAGGTAATGGGCGTCATCGAAGGCGGGGATAACCGCCAAGAGTCCTCTAGGAGAGGCTTGGAATTCCTAAAGGAAAACGGCGTCAATGACGATGATATCGTCCTTATCCAAGATGGCGATAGGCCTAACCTTACGGACTATCTAATCGAGGAAAGTATCGATAAAGCCAAAGAAATCGGGGCGTCGATCGTCGCCTTTCCTAGCACCGATTCGGTCTTTCTTGCCTTCAAAACAAAAAAGAAGGTCGATACCTACCTCGATAGGAATTACCTCTATAGGGTCCAAACCCCGCAGACGTTCCGCTTCCATCTGATCTACGAGGCCCACCAAAAACTAAAGGGGGAAAGCCACACAGACGATGCTTCTTTGGTAAAAGAATGTGGCTTTGATGTTGCTATCGTTAAGGGAAGCGAGGAGAATTTGAAAATAAACACCCAAGAGGACGGAAGGAAATTCCTCCTCATTCTAGAAAGGAGGGAAGGCAAATGAAACTACCAAAGGTAGGGGACCTAGCCATCGGCACGGTCGTCAAGGTCTACCCAAACTTCGCCATCCTCCTATTTGAGGAAGGTTGGACGGGACTACTCCACATAAGCGAACTCTCCAATAACTTCATCCGCTCCTTCACCTCGTTTGTGAAGATCGGCTCCATCTACCACGTCAAAGTCATCGCCGTCGATGAGGGAAGCGATTCCGTGAAGGTCTCCTTAAAGCAAGTGAGCCAATCCGAAAGGCGCAACAGCTTCCGCCATCAGGAAATCGACCCCGAGACGGTTGATTTCTCCGCCCTTGAGGCCAATCTCCCCGAATGGGCGAAAAAGCAAAACGAAGAACAATAGGCTTTAGGCCTACTGGGATAAAGATCATCTAAATCTATTTAGGAGGAACATCATGATCAAAGTAAAAACCGATTATTTGGGAAGGGACGTCGATTATGTCGCATACGCCGACGAAATCGAGAAGATCAACCAAGGGATCGACGCGAAAAGCCTACCTGGCTCCGATTTCCTAGGTTGGGCCAACTACCCCGAGGAATATGACAAAGAGGAATTCGCCCGCATCGAAAAGGCGGCCAAATTCATCCGCGAGGAAGTCGATACCCTAGTCGTCGCCGGCATCGGCGGCAGCTATTTGGGCGCCCGCGCCGCCATCGAAGCCATCAACGGCCTCTATGGCGACGACAAGATGGAGATCATCTTCTTCGGCAACACCATGTCCGGCAAGATGAGCAAGCAGATCCTTCATAAGCTAGAAGGCAAGAAGTTCGCCATCAACGTCATCTCCAAATCCGGCACCACCACCGAAACCGCGGTCGCCTTCCGCGTCTTGCGTGACCTACTTGTCAAAAACGTTGGCAAGGAAGAGGCCGCCAAACTGATCTTCGCCACCACCGATAAGGAAAAGGGAGCCCTTCTTGAGCTCTCCAAGAAATATGGCTACGAAAGGTTCGTCCTCCCTGGCAACATCGGCGGCAGGTATAGCGTCTATACCGCGGTCGGACTTCTCCCGATGGCAGTCGCGGGCATTGATATCCAAGCCTTCATGGACGGCGCCTTAAACGCCAAGAGGGCCTATGATTCCGATGAGATCAACGAAGCCTACAAATACGCGATCATCCGCCACGAACTCTATAAGGAAGGCTATCCCGTCGAGATGTTAGTCAACTATGGTCTACACCTAGTCCAACTCGGCGAATGGTGGAAGCAGCTTTATGGCGAATCGGAAGGAAAGGACAAAACCGGCGTCCTTCCCGATGCCGCGGTCTTCTCCACCGACCTCCATTCCCTAGGACAATTCATCCAGGAAGGAAGCCCCGTTTTGTTTGAGACCGTGATTTTGGAAAAAGACGGCGAAGACGATGTCATCATCCCCCATGACGAGGATAACCTCGACCAGCTCAACTACCTCGAGGGCAAAGGCATCAACTACGTCAACAACACCGCCGCGGAAGCGACCCTCCAAGCCCATTCCAACACCGGTGGCGTCCCAAACATCGTCATCGAGATCGAAAGGTTCGATGCCTTCGGACTAGGAGAGCTCATGTACTTCTTCATGAGGGCCTGCGCCGCAAGTTGCTACCTCAACGGCGTCAACCCCTTCAACCAGCCAGGCGTCGAGGTTTACAAGAAGAACATGTTCCATCTTCTTGGCAAGCCCGGTTATTGATTCTAGATAACCCATAGCATCATCGCCCCTTCCAAAGCGAAGGGGCTTTTTATACGCCAAAGCAAGTGTCAACTATAGGCATAACATAGCCCAAAGATATGTTATTTCTTCGATTCCATGCGGATTTTTCGATGAAAATTCGCGGTTGTAAATGATGAGTGCGGGTGATATATTATTCAAGCGTTAACCGCGCCCCGCGGATGCTTAGCTCAGCGGGAGAGCATCGCCCTTACAAGGCGGGGGTCGTAGGTTCGAAACCTACAGCATCCACCAACCTAATTCGGGCTCTGCGATTAACGTAACAAAAATTGGACGTGGGTGAATAGCGAAGTGGCCAAACGCGGCTGACTGTAAATCAGCTCCTTAGGGTTCGGTGGTTCAAATCCATCTTCACCCACCACCTTTTTTTAAAGAAGGGTGATACACGTTGACATTGGGGTGTAGCCAAGCGGTAAGGCAAGGGACTTTGACTCCCTGATACACTGGTTCGATCCCAGTCACCCCAACCACACTCCTTCGCTAGCTCAGTGGTAGAGCACTTGACTTTTAATCAAGGGGTCGTGAGTTCGAGCCTCACGCGAGGGACCAACTCACAACTTCCATCCTGATTCGCTCAGGATTTTTTTATTGCCCCATAGCCAATGGTCCCCATACTGCTCTTACCCCCGAAAACCTCGGCAAAACCCGCTTATTCTTTCTTAAAACCCCTTCCTTTTATTTCTATATGCGCCCACGCACACATAAATAGGAAATCGGTCTATAATCTTCTCGAAAAGAAATGCTCAAAAGACTCTCCATCCAAAACCTCGCGATCTTAGAAAACGTCGAAATCGAATTCGACGACGGCTTTACCGTCCTTACGGGCGAATCTGGCGCGGGTAAGAGTTTGGTCATCGATTCGCTTACCCTCCTCCTAGGGGGAAGGGCCTCAAGCGAACTGATCCGCCAGGGACAGGAT
>JAILEX010000056.1 GCA_024687185.1 Bacilli bacterium
AAACCCCGAATACGCCCCCTACGAAAAGGCCACTTTGGAAAGGCTCGTTGACTTCTGCCGCGCCAATCACCCTGGCTGGACCGTGGAAGACCTTCCCTGGATCGCCAAGGAAAAGATGGAAGAAGAATCCAAAAAGGAAGACGAGGAAGAGGAAGACGAGGAAGAATAATCCTCGGCCCAACCCAAAAGATAGCGGCAATCAAGCGGTTGCCGTTTTTATATTAAAAAGGCCGGACTAACCGGCCAAAGGGCGAAGGGTTTATTTGCCGCCGATATTAAGCGATTTGATATATAGGTCGCCTATTGCGGTGCCCGAATCATTCATCTTGCAGTTGTTATCGAATTCTTTGATTTCGTTAAACATCTTGAAGAGATTTCCCGAAAGGGTGATGAGGTTTAGAGGCGAAGTCAGTTTGCCTTCTTCGATCATGTAGCCTTCCGCCTGGCAAGAGAAGTCTCCGCTAGAGGCGTTCATGCCAGTGCCTAGCCCTGCGATTTCGGTGATATACACGCCTCGTTTTATCGGGGCAATCATTTCCTCGAAGGACTTCTTTCCGCCTTTAACGAAGATGGGGCCGATTGTGGTGGACCACTTTGAACCGCCCCAGGATCCGTTCGCGGTTGTCTCCACCCCATCTTTTTCCGCGGTCTCGCGGTTATAGAGGAAGGTTTCCAAAACCCCGTTTTTGACGATTACCTTATTGCGGCATGGTACGCCTTCGTCATCGAAGGAAGAGAAGAACAGGGTGTTCGCCAAAGGCTTTTCTTCGATTGTCAGCTTGCTAGAGGCGACCTTGGTATGCAGTTTCCCTTCAAAGAAGGAGGAATGCCTTTGAACCTTATCGGCAATGACGTTAGAAAGGAAATAGCCGACCAGACTGGCCGCGATGTCGCGGTGGAGGACGGTTGGGTATTTGCCTGAATCGCAGGGAGCCCCGCCGAATTTCTTCAAGGCGCTATCGCATATTTTCTTCGTGAGCCTATCGACATCAAACGTTTTGTAATCATCGTCGAAGTGGATATCGTAGTAGGTTTTGGTTTCCTCTTTGTCCCTAGCTACCGCGCCACCTAGGAAATAATAGTAATTCGATTTGCTATTTAGCCTTAGGCCGTGCGAATTCTCCAATATCGAGGAGGATTCGGATTCGGTATAGGTGACGTTATCGGCGTCGGTGATGCGTGGGTCATAGGCATAGATGGCCTTTTCCAAAGCGAAGAGGTCCTCTATCTTCTTTTCGATTGGGATAAGCGGCAATTCCTTGTTGTATGTGCGCCTTTTTACGTAATGGTCCGCGCCTTTATATAGGCCGACTTTGTCTTCCTTTTCGCGGTAGGTGGCCGTCAAAATGATTTGGTCGACCAAAAACTCAAAGGCGTCTTTGCCCATTTTCTGGGTATTTCCCGCGCCTAGTTTTCCCTTATAGATGCCTAAGGCGGAGATAGATTGCGTATCCGAGATGGTGTAGGTATCGATCTCGCTATGGAAAAGGGAGATCTTGGTGGACTTGGATTTGCTAAAGAAGATTTGGCATTCGGTGATGCCCTTCTTTTTGGCTAGTTCGAAGAATGCCTTGAAGTTCATTCTAGCTTACCTCCTCTACCTCCGACGGTGATTTCCTTTAATCTAATGGTAGGTTGACCAACATCCACGGGTATTGACCCGGACGCTGCGCCGCACATTCCTTGCCCTAGGGCCAAATCGTTTCCCACCCTATCGATGTTCATAAGGATTTCTTGGCCCGTTCCAATCAGGGTGCAGCCTTTGACGGGCTCGCATACCTTGCCATCGCGGATGATATAGGCTTCCGAGGCCGAGAAATTGAATTCGCCTGTGGTCGGTTCGACCGAACCGCCCCCAAAATCGACTACATAGATACCTAGTTTGGTGTCTTTGATGATGTCTTCGGGGTTGTCTTTCCCCGCGGCGATATAGGTGTTGGACATCCTAGAGGTCGGTGGGAAGCGGTAATTTTGCCTTCTTGCGCATCCGCTAGGCTCCATGTTGATTCTTCTGCCGTTGCTTCTATCCACGAGGAAGCCTGTGCAAATGCCGTCTTTGATGAGTTCGACCTTTTTGGTGGGAACGCCTTCGGAGTCGAGGTTATTGGAGCCCCATTCGTTGGCGATCGTGCCATCGTCATAGGCCGAAACGATCGGGCTTGCGATTTGCTTTCCTATGGAATCGCTGAAAACGGAAAGCCCCCTAGCCGTAGAGGAAGCCTCTAGTGGATGTCCACATGCTTCATGGAACAATACGCCGCCCCAGCCGTTACCGATGACGACGGGGTATTTGCCAGAGGGACATTCTTTGGCGGAAAGAAGCATGATGGCCTTTTCCCCAATTTCCCTCGCTTTCTTCTTATAGTCGAGAGTCTCGGTGAAATACTTCCATCCTCCGAATCTTCCAGGACCTGCAAAAGCGGTTTGGAGGTTATTGTTTTCTCCCATGGCGAAAGAGGTCATGGTTAGACGTCCCCTTTCTTCAAAGTTGGTATAGAAACGTGCTTCGGGGCCTTCTGCGTTAAATAGTTCGATATCGGTCCTATAGTTGGTGAAGGCGTCGATGATCCTAACTAGCCTATCGTCTACTTCCTTAGTGGCGAGGTAGCATTCTTTTAAATAGGCGATTTTCTTTTCTTCTGAGACATCCATTAGGGAATCTTCGATGGGGTTGATGGTTTTGACCTTCATCTTTTTGATGGAAGTCACTTCAATCGCCCTCTCTCCTTGAAAGGATGCGGCGAGTTTGGATGCCAAATCCAACATGGACTTGGGCGAAAGGTCGCTTGTGTATCCATAGACGGAGCCAAAACCCTTGAGGATGCGGATGCCGGCGCCAAAGGTCAAAGAACCTCCAACGGTTTCAACCTTTCCGTTTTCTAGCATGATGCTGGAAACGCGTTTTTGCTCCACATAGATTTCGGCATAGTCCCCGCCCGTAGATAGCGCGGCGTTCAATACTTTGATTGCAAGGTTCTTCGATAGCATTGGTTCGCTCCTTTGGGGATATGCTTTGGATAAATCCAAAAAAGTATCGTGCCAATATTACTACGGCGAAGGAGTTAGGCAATTAAAATCAAAGGAATAGCAGACTAGAAAGACGTCTTCGTTTTGTAAATTCATTTAACGGATAATAACGGCTTATGTTGAATTACATATAACAAAAATCGATCGAAAATCCTTGGTTATTAAAGGAGTTAAATCGGTTTTGCTTCGTTTTTAAACATCGCCCTTGTTCAAAATAATCCATATAAAATAGCGGTGATTTATTGCTTTAAATTTCATCAATCTATAAATTGCATAATCCCTTCTTGTTTTGATAGGTTATCGCCATATTAAATTCTATAATTTGGGCAGCGAGGTAAAACCATGGCCACTCTTTTATATCAAGGACACGCTTCCATCCGTATCAAGACCAGCGAGGGAAAGGTGATTTACATCGATCCCTTCGCAGGCGAAGGATATGACCTAGAGGCCGATATGGTCTTAATTACCCATGAGCACTATGACCATAACGCGGTCGATAGGGTAAAGTTGACCCCTAGGACCATCATCATTAGGAGCAAGGATGCCTTAATCGATGGCAAGTATAACTATTTCCGCTATTTCGGCGTCTTCATCCAGTCCGTTCCAGCCTGCAACAAAAACCACAAAGTAGATGAATGCGTTGGATATCTTCTCGAGATCGAGGGCAAGAAGATCTATGTTGCGGGGGATACAGACTATGTCCCCTATATGGAAAAGCTTGGGGAGATGGAAATCGACTATGCCTTCTTGCCGATAGATGGCATCTATAACATGGGCCCCCAGGAGGCCACTAGATGCGCCAATATCATCAAACCCAAGAACCTAATCCCATACCACATGAAACCCGGCATGCTTTTCGATATCAAAATGGATATGCAGGTCTCTTATCCTGGGTCGATGCTAGTGAGGCCAGGAGACGAAATAACCTTATAAAAGGCAAAGAGAAAAGGCGATGTTTGACTTTAAAAGGAATGATAAAACCCATGAACTCTATTTCTTCGGGGATAGATGCATCAGGGTTCATGAAGCCGGCGATAACAAACCCGACGTTATCGAAGCCCCTTTACCTATAAATAAAGCCGAGGCCAAAGGAAACGAGCTTATTTACCGCGACTGCAAAGTCCTAGTAGATGAAAAGGGCCTATTAAAGATCTATTTAAAGGACAAACTCGTTTTGGAAGAAATCTATTTTGAAGGAGGCGTTGCTTTTAGATCGAACAAACCGGTTTACGGTCTAGGCGACAAAGCCGGCCCCATCAATAGAAAAGGCTATAGCTATATCAATTGGAACACCGATGACCCCCATCCCCATACCGACACAAGCAAATCGCTATATAAATCGATTCCCTTCTTTGTGATGTTCGACAAGAAGCGCTCCGCAGGCGTTTTTATCAACAATACATCCAAGTGTGCCTTCGACTTTAACCAGTCTAAAGACGACGAAATAAGGGTCACTATCTCCGAAGGCGGTGTGGATCTCTATATCTTCCTTGGTTCCTTCGACGAAGTTACTAAGGCCTATTCGAAAACCGCGGGTGTCGGCATCATGCCTAGATGGGCTTTGGGTGCGCAGCAAAGCAGATGGTCCTATGCGGACAAAGAGTCCGTTTTGAAGGTGGTGGAAGGATATAGAAAAGCCGATATTCCGCTTTCTGCCATCTATTTGGATATCGACTACATGGACCGCTATATGGATTTTACCATTTCGGAAGAACGCTTCCCCGATATGGCCAATTTCCTATCCGAACTTTATGAACAAGGCATAAGGGTCGTGCCCATCATCGATGCCGGGGTCAAGGTTCTTGATGGATATGAATTCTATGAAGAACTAATGAAAATAGGCGGGGCTTCTACTCAAAATGGCGAGGTTTACCATAATGACGTCTGGCCTGGAGAATGCATTTTCCCTGCGTTTATAAAAGATGAGGTTCAGCTATCTTGGTCCAAAGAGGTCATGAAGATGAGGGCCCTTGGCTTTAGCGGGATGTGGTGTGACATGAATGAGCCCGCGTCCTTTAAGGGAGAGATACCGCTAGACGTCGATATGGGTGGCTATCCCCATTCGGTCGTCCATAATGTATATGGGCATTTGATGGCTAAGGCCACCGCTAGAGGATATAAGGAAAACGAAAGGCGCTTCATCATGACTAGGGCCGCCTATGCGGGAAGCGAGAAATACGCGACCTGTTGGACGGGCGATAACCAATCCTGTTTCGATCATGTTGGCATTTGCCTAAGGCAACTTCCTTCGATGGCCATATCCGGATATTCGCTTGTTGGCGTCGATTTAGGTGGTTTCAATGGCGATTCCACGGGCGAGCTTTTGATTCGCTTTGCCCAGGCAAACCTATTGACCCCGATATTTAGAAACCATTCGGCATGTGGGAGCATCTCCCAAGAGCCCTATGCCTTCGATAAGGATACCGAAAGAAGGTATCGCGACCTCGTTATGACTAGATTAGAGCTAGTTCCCTACATGTTTTCGGCAATGAAGGAACACTATTTGGATGGCTCACCCATGCTTCGCCCCCTTATTTATAATTTCCCCAAAGACGAAAACTTGCTTAACGAAAATACCGAGATGATGTTTGGCGATGCCTTGCTTTTGATTCCCGCCCTAGAAGCGGGGGTCAAAAAGCGTGAGGCCTATTTCCCTGACGACTTCTATAACTTCAAAACCGGGAAGAAATACAAAAAAGGCTATCATCTAATCGATTGCGGTTTAGATGACTGCATCTTGTTCGTTAGGAAAGGATGCATCGTTCCTTTGGCGCCCAAAGGATATAAAACAACCGAAATCCCCGATAGGATCAGGCTTCTTTGGACGGGCGGAGAATGCAAAACCAAACTCTACGAGGAGATTATAGACAAAGATGGCTGGCTTCTAGGGGAACGCCACTATGAAATCGAGATAAGCGAGAAAGGCGAACTGGTTTTGGCGGAAGAAATAATTGATAGCCTCCCGTTTGTGGAGAAAGAAGGCGACTATAAAAAGAGCTTTGTCGTCGAAAGGCTCAAATAGTGTTGACAATGTTTTTACCGGGCGAAGAATTATGCATAGACAAGAAGGAGAAACGCGAAATGAAGGCAACATGCAAAGCAACATATGGCGCAAGCTCCTATTATTACGACTATTATTACTATAGGTAATAGCCGTTTTGCTTTGCTGGCGAAGCGGATATAACGCGGCGCCGACGATAAAGACATAGGCTGCCGCAAGGCGGCCGTTTTTATTGGAGGAAGGTTAGATATGAACGAGAAAATGAAGGAATATGGTGCCAAGGGGTCCCCAATCCGCTATATGTGGAGCAGGGCCAACGAAGATAAGAGGGAAAACGGGGAGGACAACGTTTTCGATTTTACCCTAGGCAATCCTTCCGTCCCCGCCCCAGACGCCTTAAACGAAGTTCTAATCAACCTTTTGAAAAGAAAAGACGATGTCTCGATCCATTCCTATACCCCTTCTAGCGGAATCACGGAGACTAGAATGGCGATCGCTGACCACCTCAATAAGAAATATAAGGCCAACGTTAGCAAAGACCGCGTCATGGTAACGGTGGGCGCGGCCGCAAGCATTGCCATCGGATTAAACGCCGTTTTGAATGAAGGCGAAGAGGTTTTGACCTTCGCGCCCCATTTTACCGAATATTTCCCTTGGACTGAGAAAGCGGGAGGACGATTAAAGGAAGTAGGAACTAACAACAGGTTCCTTCCTGACGAAGCCCTTCTACGCAAGGCCATCAATAGGGATACAAGGGTCCTTCTTATCAATTCACCCAATAACCCAACCGGGGTTTTCTATGACGAAGAAGTGATTAGGATGCTTGCGCGCGTATTAAAAGAGAAAAGCGAGGAATATGGCAAACCAATATACCTGTTTTCGGACGAACCATACCGCGAACTGCTTTATGTCGATAAGCCCTATCCCTTCATCACGAAGTATTACGAATATTCCATGGTGGGCTACTCCTATTCCAAATCCCTTTCCCTTCCTGGAGAGAGGATTGGATATTTGCTAACAGGAGAAAATAACCCCGAGAAGGAAGAATTGTTCTCCGCGATGAATGGCGCGGCTAGGTCGCTAGGTTTTGTATGCGCCAGCTCGCTGTTCCAAAAGGCGCTTCCCGAGGTTATTAACCTAACTAGCAACATCGAAGAATATAGGACCAACCGCGACATTTTGCTGAAAGGCCTTTGCGATATCGGGTATGATTGCATCGTTCCAGAAGGCGCCTTTTACCTCTTTGTGAAATCGCTGGAAGAGGATGCGGTTGCCTTTGCCGAAGAGGCCACGAAGCACCACATTTATGTGGTTGCGAGCGATTACTTCGGCGTGAAAGGCTACGTTAGGGTATCCTATTGCGTAGGTAGGAAGACGATCGTTGGGTCCCTTGCTGGATTTAGGGAACTCTTCGATTCCTATAGGAGATAGCTATGAGTGATCTTGATAAGGCTAGAAACGATATAGAACTTGCGGATAAACAGATCGCGGACGGTTTTCAGAAACGGATGGCCGCCGTAAAGCAAGTCGCCCTCTATAAAAAAGAGCACGGGCTTCCAATCGAAGACAAGAAAAGGGAAGAAGAGCTTATCCAAAAGGAATTTTCCTATATAAATGAAGAAGAATTGAAAGAGCCTTTCGTCTCCTTCCTCAAAGCCGAGATGGAGGTCTCCAAGGACTATCAACGAAGCCTTATGGAGGATGGGTCCACGATGCATGTAAAAGGCTTTCCTTCCTATCCGATTCATTTCGAAAAAGACTCCTTAGGAAATGTCTCCAAAAT
>JAILEX010000085.1 GCA_024687185.1 Bacilli bacterium
GGGGTGATGATCATCTCGGCGCCTTCCGCGATTCCTGAAAACATCGCCAAATCGCCGCAATGGTTGCCCATGACCTCGATGACCGCGCAGCGCTGATGCGATTCGGTGGTGTCACGGATTTTATCGACGCAATCGCAGATCGTGTTCAAGCAGGTATCGAAGCCGATCGTGTAGTCGGTGGAGGCGATGTCGTTATCGATGGTGCCTGGCAAACCAACGCAGTTGATGCCCATCTCGGTGAGCTTCTTCGCGCCCATATAAGAGCCGTCGCCGCCGATGACGACAAGGGCATCGATGCCGAACTTCTTTAGGTTATCGACGCCTTTTTGCCTGACCGAGACCTCTTTGAATTCCCTTAGCCTTGCGGTATGCAAAACCGTCCCGCCGCGGGAGATGATGTCGGAGACGCTATGCCTATCAAGGGGAACGATGTTGCCTTCGACTAAGCCCTTGTACCCATCATAGATGCCATACACGCCAAGGTTATACTTCAAACCGGCACGTACGACGGCGCGGATAGCGCAGTTCATCCCTGGCGCGTCGCCGCCGGAAGTGAGGACGCCGATGTTCTTGATCATATGCCAATACCTCGAAATTTCGCCATTATTATATACCCTCCTTCTCATAATGTGTGTACGCATTATGTACCCATGCTCGCGCGAATTATCGCTTTTCCTTCGCCTTTTGTTTCGATTACGCAAAATCCCTATCATTGTGGAAAAATCAAAAATATGGGCAATTTGCCTATACTATTATTGTGGAAAACTCTAAAAAGTTTCGATGAATACAAAGTTTTTGTTGAAAATAGAACTCGGTTAATCTAATGTATTAAGGTATGAAAAAGGTCAGAAGGAACGACTATTACTCGATCAGGAGAAACGCCTATTTCTCCTATTTCGACGTCTGCTTCCTCCTAGATCTCTATGCCCCTTTAATCGGCGCGACCGCGGCATCGACCTACCTTGCCTTGCAACAGGATAACTATTCCCGTAACGAAGAGGTGGGGGAAGTAGGGACGTTATTAGATTCCCTACGCATCTCCGCGGGCGAATTCGAGGAAGCCTTATCCTATCTAGAAGGGATAGGGTTAGTCAAAACCTATTTAAGCGTTGGCGAGGAAAGCTCCTATTTCGCCTTTGAGCTCTATCCTCCCTATTCCCCAAGCGAATTCTTTTCCGATCCCTTGCTTTATGGGACCCTGCTTAAATATCTAGGCGAGGATAACGTTAGGCTGCTAGTGAAGAAATACGCGCCCTCTTCCTTTAAAAAAGACGGCATGAAAAACGTCTCATCGTCTTTTAAGCAGAGGTTTAACCCCAACCTAAACGAAGATTACTATATGTCTCCTTCCCCTAAGACAAAGTCCAGAAAAAAAGGGAAGGTAGAAACGGGTTTCGAACTAGGCGCCTTCCTAAGGACCTGCAATTCCCTAGGCATAGAAAATTCCAGATTCAACCAAGGCGATTTGGATTACGTGGAAAAGATCGCCAGTCTATATGGCTTAGATAGCAGTGGCAGCGGGGAAATCGCCAGCGAATGCTTCGCCACTAGCGGAGTCGGCACCTATTTCGATAGGGAAAAGTTCGCCATCAGCGCCGAAAAAAGCGCCCCCTTTGCCTATTTCCATCAGGAAAAGGGCGAAAAAAGCGAGGTCTCTTCCTCTACGGCATTAGCCATGAAGATCCGCCAGATGGATTCGATGGCCCCGGCCAAATGGCTTTCGATCAAGCAAAAAGGGCATCGCCCGGCCAGCGCGGACCTAAAATTGCTCCGTACCCTCTCCATCGAGATGGGCTTACCAAACGGAGTCATCAATGCGCTTATCGACTATATCCTAGAACGCAACAATAACGAACTTAGCGCGGCCTATGCGGAAAAAGTCGCGGGAAGCCTCATGAGGGAAGGTTGCAAAACCGCTAGGGACGCCATGACCTACCTTAAGGATAACGATAAGAGGAAGAAAGCCCCGAAGAAGACGGTTACCCCAGAGTATAAAAAGGAAGAAGAACCCAAGGTCGAAGGGGAGAAGGAAAAGGAAGGCGAGGCCTATAGCGACGAGGAACTTGACGCCATGTTCGCCGAGCTTGGCCTTGAAAGCAAAAAGAAAAAACCGAACAATTAATTAGAAAAGAAACAAATGGATAGACTCAACTTCTCAAAATTCGCCCTTTCCGATCAGGAAAGATTGGAAAAAGAAAGCCTCGAGGCACTTAAAAACGACCCCGAGGTCTATTCCTATATCCAAAATGAGCTTGGGGCGACCATCGGGGAAGTCAAAGCCAATCTAGCCGTATTGCTTGATTACCAAGAGGATTACCATTACTGCAAGAATTGCCCGGGATTCGATGCCTGCGAAAAGGCCCAACCCCATTACGTGATGAGCCTAGAAAAGGATGGCCCCTTCCTAAAAAGGGAATTCTCCGCCTGCCCCCTAGCCTCAAAAAAGCAGATGTATAAGGCGAGGTTCCTTCGCCAGGACTTTCCAGACGAATGGCAGGATAAAAGCCCTAACGACATCGATAGAAGCGGCAATAGGCGCGATTTGCTCGGGGAATTTTATAAGATCATGAAAGGCAAATCCTCTAGGTGGATCTATATCCAAGGGGGACCAAGAAGCGGGAAGAGCTTTATCCTTGCCTGCTTCGCCAATTTCTTCGCAGAGAGCAATCCTCCCGTCGCCTATTGCGATTCGCCCCTATTCATAGACACGCTTAAAAACGTGGCCTTCTCTAAGGAAAGGCACGCCAAAGAAGCGCAGGCAAAGCTAATCGACACCTATTCCCGTTGCCCCCTATTGGTCTTAGACGGCTTTGGCAACGAATTCAAAAGCGAATACGTCTACGCGAGCCTTCTTTATCCCATATTGAGCGCAAGAAGCAAAAACGGTTTGCCCACCTTCTTCGCTAGCGATTTCCTAATCGATGAGGTCATCGGAGATTATGAAAACAAGATCGGCAAACTACGTGCCACACAGTTCTCGAGGTTTTTGAAAACGATGTGCGTAAAAGAATACGTCCTCTCGGAACTCAACGGGATATATTGACGAAATTAATTACTTAAGTATCGGTAGGTTGTCTATTTGCGAATATAGGTAAGCGAGGTCACTAGAATTATCTAGGGTGAAGCTCGCTTCCTTTTTCGTTAGGGCGATAGGATAGATAGAGTTTATCTTAAGCAAGGCCTTCTCGTCCCTACCTTCTTTTCTTAGCCTAGAGGCGCGGCTAGAAATAGGGGCATCGACATAGAGGACATAATCGATAAGATCCTCTAGTTGGCTCCCTTTCAACAAAGGCACTTCGAAGATGACGTTCTCCTTGTTTTTATGCCTATATAAAAACCCTATGGCCCTCTTCCTTAATAAAGGATAAAGGTAGGAGACCACCCTATCCCTAATAGAAGGTTCCTTCATATAAGGACGAAGCTTATTCTTATCGACTTTGCCGTTTTTACTTATATCCGCATTTACGATCTTAGAGATCTCTATGGCAATTGATTCATTCGAATATAGCTTCGTTATTTCCTTATCGCAATCGAATAGGGGATAGCCTTTGTCCTTTAAATAGGCGCAGACCGAGCTTTTGCCGCAATGTATAGGACCGGTCACGGCGATAACAGAAGGGAACCTCTTCCTTTTTTGGCAAGAGGGGCAATAGAAGGAGCTACGCTTATTTAGGAAGATGCGCCTTAGGGGGAGACCGCAAGTTGGGCAAGAAGCAGTGTTCCCATAGACAAGGAGGCGATTTTGCATTAGGCCGTCTATCCCCTGTACTGGGTGATAGCTTCTAATGGTGGAGCCGCCTAATTCGATGGCTTCCTCCATGATGCGTTTATTCTCTTCCAAGATCCTTTTTATATCGTCTAGGCTAAGGTCGCATCCTCTTTCCTTGGGGTTAATCTTCGCGGCAAAAA
>JAILEX010000092.1 GCA_024687185.1 Bacilli bacterium
CCAGGTGTTTTCTTTATCCTCTAGACGCAAAATCAAGGAAGAAGGAGTGGAATTCCATAACGAAATCGATGGGGGCAAGGAATTCTTTTCCCCGGAATCGACGATTGCAATCGAAGAGGCAATCGGGGCGGACATCATCATGAGTTTAGATGAATGTATCCCCTATCCCGCGACAAAGGAATACGTGAAGAAGAGCACCGATAGGACTTTGCGTTGGGCAAAACGTGGCCTAGAGGCAAAAACCCGCGATGACCAAGCCTTATTTGGAATCGTCCAAGGCGGCGAGTTCGCCGACTTAAGGGAATATTGCGCCAAAGAGCTCGCGAAAATGCCCTTCGATGGCTATTCGATCGGTGGCACCTCCATCGGCGAGCCGAAGGAAGTCTGCTACCAAATGGTGAAGGACGCCGTGCGTTATTTGCCCGAGGATAAGCCCCGTTACCTAATGGGCGTGGGTTCCATCGACTACATCCTCACCGGCATCGAATATGGCGTCGATATGTTCGATTGCGTCCTCCCCACCCGCCTTGCTAGGCATGGGGCATTGATGACTAGAAGCGGCAGGATCAACATCCAAAGGGCGCAGTATAAGGAAGACTTCACCCCCTTGGAGGAAGGATGCGACTGCTATACCTGCAAAAACTACACGAAAGCCTATCTCCATCACCTCTACAAATCCGGCGAGGACTTTGGCAAAACCCTCAATTCCATCCACAACATCCGTTTCCTCATCCGACTCGTCGAAGACGCCAGGGAAGCGATTAAGGACGACCGTTTCCTCGCGTTTAAGGAAGAGACCCTAGCGAAGTTCGGTTCCAAGAAAGGTTTCTAGAAATGGATATCAACCTATTTGACTTCTATCTGCCCGAAGAGCAGATCGCACAATACCCCCTAAAGGATCGCGACCAGTGCCGCCTTATGGTCATCAACCGCGAAAAGCCCGGCCATGAGGATAGGAAATTCGAGGACATCCTCGATTATCTCCACGAAGGCGACGTCATGGTTAGGAATAACACCAAGGTCATCCCCGCGAGGCTTTTGGGCATCAAGAAGGAGACCAAAGGCCATGCCGAGGTCTTATTGCTTAAGCAACTTGAGGAGAAGGACGTTTGGGAATGCCTAGTGGGCAACGCCCATTCCGTTAAGGTCGGTTCCCATATCGTATTCGGCAATGGCGAACTCGAATGCGAATGCGTCAAGGTTCTGCCCGAAGGCATCCGCCATATGCGCTTTATCTATGAGGGCATCTTCCTAGAGGTTTTGGAGACCTTAGGCCAAATGCCGCTTCCCCCGTATATCAAAAAGCAGTGTGAGGACAAAGACGATTACCAAACCGTCTACGCGAAGGTCCCCGGCAGCGCCGCCGCGCCAACCGCGGGGTTCCATTTCACCAACGATTTGCTGGAGAAGATCAAGGCCAAGGGCGTCGAGATCATCGATATCACCCTCCAAATCGGATTGGGCACCTTCCGTCCCGTGAAGGTCCAAGACACCAAGGACCATGTCATGCATAGCGAGGAATATGAGATTAGCCCCGAGGCCGCGATAAGGCTAAACAAGGCCAAGGAAGAGGGAAGGCGCATCATCGCCATCGGCACGACCTCGGTTAGGACGCTAGAGAGCAACTATGGCAAATATGGCAGATTCACGCCCGTCACCGAAGCCACCTCGATCTTCATCTCCCCTGGCTACCACTTCGTTGCCGTTGACGCTTTGGTCACCAATTTCCATTTGCCGAAATCGACGCTTGTGATGCTTGTTTCCGCCTTTATGGGCAGGAACACGACTTTGAAAAACTACGCAGATGCCGTTTCTTTAGGCTATAGGTTCTTCTCTTTTGGAGACGCGATGTTCATCTATGGAAGATATAACGAAGATAACGCAATGGATGATTGACGTATATTCTTCCCCAAAGAAGAACTATCAAGCCCTTGCCTATGAGGAAATAGAAAAGTTTGAAAAGGAGGGGAAGCGCCCTAGCCTTTTATTGCAGGTTTGTTGCGGCCCTTGCTCTTGCTATCCCCTCACTTTCCTTTGCCCCCATTTCGACGTCACGATCTATTACACCAATTCCAATATCTATCCACCCGAGGAATTTAGAAAAAGAGAAGGGGAAGTAGAAAAGCTCATCGCCGATTTAAAGCGCGACTATGGGTTTGAGATAAAACTAGTGGTCGCCCCATATGATAATGAGGCATATAACAAAATCCTTGCTCCTTACGCGGAAAGCAAAGAATGCGGGCCACGCTGCAAGGTCTGCTACGAGATTAGGATGAGAGAAGCCTACGATTATGCCGATAATAACGGCTATGACTATTTCTGCACGGTCATGACGATCTCTAGGCAAAAGAGCTCCCAGATCCTTAACGCGATTGGCAAGCTCCTTGAAGAAGAAAAGCCCCACAAGGCCAAATATTTCTATTCGGACTTCAAAAAGGAAGATGGCGTCAATAAGGGTAAGGCAATCCGTGAGGAATATGACCTTTATTACCAGGATTATTGCGGTTGCATCTATTGCAATAACGAGAGAAATAAGCGTCATGCAGAATGCAAGAAGGACGAAACGGAATAGTTTG
>JAILEX010000100.1 GCA_024687185.1 Bacilli bacterium
TCCCCCTATACCGCGCAGATACTGATGCTGTTCTCCGGCAAAGACGAGGAGAAGGTCATCATGGCCGCCAATGACTTCAGGGAGGTATTGACCTCAAGGGGTTTCGAAGGCCTTACCGCCCTAGGCCCGGTCGCCCCCTTCTATGAATTCGTGGGCGAGAACCACCACCGCTATCTGCTATTGAAATGCAAGAAGCCAGGCCCGGTGAAGGAGTACCTTTCCTCTCTTGCCATAGAGCTATCGGGGAAAGGTGGAATCCGCATAAGCTTCGACGTCGATCCGCTTGATTGTTAGGCTTTTCATCGCAGCTTTTGCGACGTTTTCACCCATTTTCACCCATTTTCAAAAATTTTTTCATTCGCATGCGCGAGCTATGTACACTTGCTTGCGCGTAGATGTTATAATGATTTCCGTTAGTAGCGAGGTGTTTTCATGATTACCATTCAAGTCCTCGGCCTAGACCAATTCGTTGTGGGCCACTATTCCCGCGAGCACACTTCGAACATCGCCAACCTATTCGAGGTTCCCGATGAGGAGGTCAACTTCTACGCCCCCAATTCGATGGTGTTCCACAAAGGCGTTGAGCAAACGAGCTGGAACACGGTCGTCAACGTGCTTTGCCCGCATAGGTTCGAGTCCTTCGAAAAGGTGGTCGCCGACTACATATTGAAAACACTCTGCGAATTCTCCATCAACATCCAGGTCGTGTTCTCCTATTACCACGATAAGAGTGAGTACACCTACTCCAATCCCGAATACCCGCGCTACCTCAAAGACGAAAACATCAAGGAGGCGGACATATCGATCGATTACGATATGCCAAAGGCAGAAGGAGAGGAAGAGCCTAGCGAAGGCGATGGCGAAGCCCCTTCGGAAGAGGAAACCGATATCTTCCTAGGCAATGCCTTCGAAGGATTCGAAGAGGCATTCGAAAAGAAAAGGAAGGGCAACTGAGCCCTATCCACACCAACTCTGGAGGTTTTACCAAAATGAAAGAACTCGATCTTGCATTGACCATCCTAAACGATGACCTTGATAACGACGTCTATTTCGCCGATGCCCTTAGGAAGGTGTTCACCGCCGAAGTCGACTTACGTCCCTTACGCCCCAACGTCGCGGGGCTTCTTGGCTGCGAACTCCGCCACCACCTTCTTTTCACCTACCTTCTTAATCCCTTCACCGATTTGACGGTTGAGGAGAAGCGCATCGTGATGCTGGGGCTTGCCAACAACTATTTCTTCCGCCACTTCGAAGCGGAGGAGATGAAGGAAGCGGTCAAGGAAAAGATAGGGGAAGAGCATTTCGCCCTCGTGTTGCCCCTATTTGAGAAGGTCGGCCAGGTCGATACCTTCATCCCCGAGCACATCGAACGCGCCTCCAACCTCTACATCTCCCTCCGCTATAACATCCCCGAATGGTGCTTGAAGATCTTCCAAAAGGAAGGCAATGGGGCCGCCTATCGCGCCGTGCGCGCCATCTCTAGGCCCTATGTGAACTTCGTCCGCGCCACCAGGAAAATAGACCCCGCCTCCTTAGGCGAGGACTTCGAGGCGACCTCGATCCCCGATATCTACGCCTATAGGGGCAAGACCCCCTTAAGGAAGAACGAGGACTACCGCTCCGGGAAGCTCTTCGACGAACGTCCCTACGTGAAGATGGTCTTCGACAAGATGAAGACGGGCGAATGCGAGAACGTCCTCCTCTATTCGAGCCAACCCTATCCCGAATGGGAGAAGGAGCTCCTCGAATCGATGTCGATCCATGCCAACATCAATATCGCCGTGAGCGATCTGGACGCGAAATCCTCGATCCAGACCGAAATCCGCAAACGCAACCTAAAGAACGTGAACCTTTTCGCGGCCCCCAATCCCGATGAGATGGTCTCCGCGATCTCCCATCCCTGCGAACTCGTCGTGGTCGCCCCCGAATGCTCGACCTTCGACCGCATAGCCTCCAGCCCCGACTACCTCCTCCATTTCAACCGCGAATCCATGAACGCGGTCTATGCGAAGCAACCCAAGGCCTTGATGGGCTGCGCCAAACACGTCGGCGTCGGCGGAAGGATGGTCTATGCCCTTCCGACCATCTCGCAAAAAGAAGGCCACCGCGTCGTTTCCGAATTCCTCCGTACCAACCCCGAATTCAGCATCGACGAGGAGAAGCAGATCATGCCCAATGAGGCTCTTGGCGTCTGCTTCTATTACGCCATCCTCTATAAGGGCGAAAAGGCTCAGGTCACCGATAACGCCCCCATCACCGAAATCATTCAAAACCCCGCCCAAACCGTCTCCTCGGCCAAAGCGGAATAAACTAGATATATGGCCAAGAAAAACCTGTTCGGTTACACCTTCGACGCGATGCGCGAGGAGTTCGTTTCCCTTGGCGAAACCTCCTTCCGCGCGAAGCAGCTCTTCACTTGGATCTACAAGAAGAGGGTCTTTGATTTTGCCCTAATGACCGATATCTCCAAGTCCTTTAGGGCTAGGTTGGAACAGGATTATTGCCTTACCCTCCCCAAAATCATAGTGAGGCAAGTGGCAAGCGATGGCACCGTCAAAGCCCTATTGGAAATGGAAGACGGAGCCAAGGTCGAAAGCGTTTTGATGCGCTACGCCTTCGGCAATGCGATTTGCATCTCTAGCGAAGTCGGTTGCCCCATGGCCTGCGATTTCTGCGCCTCTGGAATCCTAAAAAGGGAGAGGAAGCTAGAAAGCCATGAGATGATGGGCGAACTCATGTGCATGAACGCGATCCTTGCCGAAGAAGGGCTATCCGTGACCCATATCGACGTCATGGGGACGGGCGAGCCTTTCGACAACTACGATAACGTCATGGCGTTTGTGAAAACCGCCAATAACGACAACGGCTTAGGAATCGGGGCCAGGAAGATCACGGTCTCCACCTGCGGCCTGCCAGAAGGCATTAGGAAATACGGCAAAGAAGGCATCCAAATCAATTTGGCTTTGTCTCTCCATGCCCCAAATGACGAAATAAGAAATCAAATCATGCCGGTATCTAAGGCCTATCCAATGGATGAGTTAATCTCCGCCTTAAAGGAATACCAACATGATTCCAATAGAAGGATCACCTTGGAATATATTCTTCTTTCCGGCCTTAACGATTCAATCGACAACGCCAACGAGCTCGCCGACATCATCCACGATAACGACCTATCGGTCCTAGTGAACCTAATCCCCTATAACGAGGTGAAGGAAAAGCCATACCGCCGCTCTAGCAAAGAAGCGGTCTCATCCTTTTACGATAGGCTAAAGAAACGCAGCATCGAGGTGACCGTCCGCAAGGAATTCGGCCACGATATCGACGCGGCCTGCGGTCAGCTCCGCGCCAAATCGATACTAAAGGGAGGTAAGAAATAATGGCTTCTTCCCTTAAGGGCTCATTCGCCTACAAAATCGACATCGGCAAAATCCGCATAAGCAACGACGACCAAGCCTTTGCCTGCACCAATAGCCAAAAGGAGGTCTTTTTGATCGTCTGCGATGGCATGGGTGGGGCCAATAAGGGCGATTACGCCAGCCGCATGGCGATCGAAGTCATGAAAGACGCCTTCGCCTCCAAGGGAAGGACGTCCCCGTTTTTCGCGAAAAGATGGATGATCAGGGCCCTAAAGAAGGCCAATAAGGCGGTATACCGCGAATCGATTTCCAACCCCGCCTACGATGGCATGGGCACGACTTGCGTCTGCGCGTTGCTTCTAGGCGATAAGATGGTCATCGGCAATATCGGCGATTCCAGGGCCTATGCCTATGATGGCAAAAACCTCATTAGGCTTACTAGTGACGATACCGTCGGCGATTATTTAGCCAGGGTCAAGGGATTATCGGAAGAAGACGTGGCCGCAAGCGAGGAAAGGCATATCCTCACCAATGCCGTCGGCGTTTTCGCCACGGCCAGTAGCACCGTCAAAGTCTTGCCTTACCATAAACAGACCATCCTGCTTTGTAGCGATGGCTTATATAATAACGTCCCAGAAAGCGGCATCAGGTCCTGCCTTTCTACGGACGATAGGGTCGATGAGAAGGTCAACGCCCTGATTGCCGAAGCCAATGGCAACGGCGGCAGCGACAACGTTGGCATTTCGTTATGGGAGTGTCGTAGCAATGGTTAAGATCGGCGACAAAATCGACGATAGGTACCGCATCATCTCCCGTATCGGAAGCGGGGGCATGGCCGATGTCTATGAGGCCAATGACCTTATCGGAAGAAGGATCGTCTCCATCAAGATCATGAAGGAGGAGCTTTTGCACGACCCGATCAATTTGGCCAGGTTCAACGCGGAGACCGAAGCCGCGGCTAGCCTTAACCATCCCAATATCGTCAAGGTCTACGGTCGGGGCGTCATTGAGGGTAGGCCCTATATGACAAATGAATATATCAAAGGCCAAACCTTACGTGACAAGCTCGATTTCTCGATCCACCTTCCCTTAATGGACGTATGCCAGGTCATGCTGCAACTAACCGCCGGCATCGACTATATCCATAGGCATGGCATCATCCACCGCGACATCAAACCCGATAACCTCTTCTATATGAGCGATGGCACCATCAAGATCAGCGATTTCGGCATTGCCGCCCCCATTGGGACCTCCAATGACGGCGACGCGATTCAAGGCACGATCTATTATTGCGCCCCCGAGGTATTGACCGGCGCCCCCGCCGATATCGCAAATGATATCTATTCCATGGGCGTGGTCTTCTATGAATGCCTCACCGGCTTCCTCCCCTTCGATGGGAAGACATTAGAAGAAGTGGCTTTAAAACAACTTAAGCAGCGCTTCCCTGAGCCTAGCAAAAAGATGATCGATATCCCAAAAAGCATCGATAAGGTCGTCATAACGGCCTGTAGGAAACGCCCAGAGGAGCGATACCGTTCCTCTAGCGACATGCACGATGCGATCGTCGAGGCCATGAGCGATGGCGAGACGATGAAGGACAAGAGGGGGATCCTAGCCAGGATCTTTGGCTTCAAATGATCCTCTCTCCCTCCATTTTGGCCGCGGATAGGAACAATCTATCTGGCGAAGCCAACAAAATGGCCCAAGTCGGGGCAAGCTACATCCATATCGATATCATGGATGGGGTTTTCGTCCCCGCCTATACCTGGGACGCTAATGTGGTCAAGGAACTAAAAGAAGGTACGAAGGGACTTATCCTAGATACCCATCTTATGATCGCCGAGCCAATGAATCGCGTCGATAGCTATATCGAGGCGGGTTCGGATATCATCACGGTCCACCTGGAGGCCTTTGAAAGCGAAGAGGAGGCCAAATCCTGCCTTGCCCATATTAGGGAAAGGGGTAGAAAAGCCGGCATTTCCATTAAGCCCAATACCCCCGTGACGTCGCTATTGCCCTATTTGCCTTATGTCGACCTCATTTTGATTATGAGCGTGGAACCTGGCAAAGGCGGGCAGAAGTTCATGCCTAACGCCCTAGGGAAAATAGCTTTCTTGGCCAAGAAGAAGCGGGAAGGCAATTTCCTATATCTAATCGAAGTCGATGGCGGCATCAATTTCGAAACGGGGAGGGAATGCAAAGAAGCGGGGGTGGAAATCCTCGTCGCGGGAAGCTATCTTTATGGTAAGGAAGACTATAGGGAAAGGGCAGAAGGGCTTTTGGCGTTATGAATGTCAGCTTGTTCGTCATTGGCGGGGCGATATCCTTATTTGGGCTATTGGCGTTTTTGATTTTGGGCCTACGTTCCTATTCGCTAAAGAAGAGGGCGAACAACAAAAGATACGACATCCTGACCGATTTCCCCTTTGAGCTATACGATGGCTATCCCCCGATTTCGCTATTGTCCAGGGCTGGCTTCATCTTCTTCCAGGCGTCCTTCGTCTTTTTGGGCTTAAGCGCCTTGTCGATCGATATCATCCAGGGCTTTAAGTCCTATTTGGTGTTTTTGATCGTCTGCCTCGCCCTTAAGGGCATATTCTATAGCGGGCTTCTATTTATCCCCGCCTCCAACGAGAAACTCCACGTATCCTTCGCCCTTACCTCCTTTTTGCTAGAGGCCCTATGCACCTTTATGGCAGGGCTATTCTTCTTCCAGTTCTCCAACGTCTATTCCCCGGCTTTCGGCTGGGTGTTCTCCCTCATCTGCTGGGTCATTACGGCCGCGATGGTTTTCATTAGCCTAAACCCGCGTCTAATGAAGTGGGCGAAGATGAATGTGGTCGAGGATATGGATGGGTCGCACCTAGAAAGGCCGCGCCCCTTCGTCCTTGCTTTCTCCGAATGGGGTGCCTATATCATCGATTCCCTGTTTTTCCTATTGTTACTAGTAAGCCTTATCTTCGGCTTCACCCTTTGACTATATAAATATATAAGGATAGGGAAAAAGAGAAAAAGAAAACGCCCTCGCGGGCGGTTTTTCTTATTCTTTTCTAGGAAAGAAGACCTTACTCAGCCTTGGCTTTGATGGTCTTGTTCAAGGTACGATAGGCACGGGCACTCATGCGGACCGTGACGATCTGTCCATCGATTTCGACTTTGTACTTCTGGAGGTTCACATTCCAGCGACGGCGGGTCGCACGGAGGGAGTGGGAACGGTTGTTACCGCTCATCGGTCCTTTTCCAGTAACGGGGCAATATCTAGACATACTTATTCACCTCACTTCGCTTTCGCGTGTGTTACCTTACCATGATATCACTTCGCCTTCAATCTTTTTTTTCGCGCGCGTACGCCGTTTCTCCGCGTTTTCTCTCTAAACATCACACCGTTTTGTTGCTACAATATGGCATACATCAATACAGGAGGATCTAGAAACATGATTGTTGATGGTATTATTGAGAAAATCGCCGGCCTTACCGTCGAGCAAAGGCTGAACCTCGCCCGCAATTCCTATGCTGAACTAATGGAAAGGCTAAGCGATGCTTTCGGTGACGAGAACGCGGTCACGGCCTTCGTCACCTTCGTCAAGGTCTTCGTTTCCGCCGACAAGGTCTGCTCCGAAGAGGAATACCAGCTCTTCAAACTCATCACCGGCTGCGATTGGGACGTTGACACCTTCTATGAGATCACCAATGGCGGCAGCGACCCCGAAGTAGTCAAAATGGTCGACGCCTTCATCGACAGCCTCGACGAAGACAGCAAAATCCCCGCCGTGGTCTTGGCGGTCAGCTTCATGGCGATCGATGGGAAGGTCACCCAAAGCGAGAGGGCGCTTCTCCAGAAGATCTACGACTAAGATATTGTTACGTTATCTTTGGATAAGGTGGGCCTAGGCCTGCCTTTTTCTTTGTTTTGCCCCTTGTTTTCGCAAAGGGAATGGAAATTTGCGCAAATGGAGTTGAAAGCGCTCTCAACCACACCGAAATGTATGATACAATCATACACACCATTAGGAGGCACCAAGAATGGCAATTCAAATTGCTGCAATGGTCTTGGCTGGCGGAAAAGGAACGCGTCTAAAGTCTTTGACTCGCAAAACCGCCAAGCCGGCCGTCAGCTACGGCGCGAAATATCGCATCATCGACTTCCCCCTTTCCAACTGCGCGAACTCCGGCATCAACCACGTCGGCGTTTTGACCCAATACGAATCGGGCGAACTCAACACCTACATCGGAGATGGAAAGAATTGGGGGCTTAACGGCGTTGATTCCCTCACTTCCGTCCTCACCCCCCACCAGACCGAGGAGGGATCTTCCTGGTACCGCGGAACCGCGGATGCCATCTACGAGAACCTGGATTGGCTCGATAGGATCAACCCATCGCATCTATTGATCCTCTCTGGCGACCATATCTACTGCACGACCTTCGACGAGATGCTAAAGCGCCATATCGAAAGCAAGGCCGACTGCACGATCTCCGTCATCGAGGTCCCCTGGGAAGAAGCGAGCCGCTTCGGCATCCTGGAGACCGACGAGAAGGGCTTCATCACCGCCTTTAAGGAAAAACCCAAGAACCCGCTTAGCAACCTCGCTTCGATGGGTATCTATATCTTCGACTACAAGACTCTCCGCGCCGAGCTGATCGCCGATGCGAAAGACGAGAAGAGCGACCACGACTTCGGCGGCAACATCATTCCCAACATGCTCGCGGAAGGAAAGAGGATGGTTTCCTATACCTTCAAGGGCTATTGGAAGGACGTCGGAACGATTTCCTCGCTCCATCAGGCCAATATGGACCTCTTGCTTTCTGGCGACCCCGAGATCAACCTCTTCACCGTCCAGGCCAGCAACCATATCTACACCGAGGACAACCATGCCTGCCCGCAGATCATCGGGCGTAACGCCGTCGTACGCGATTGCCTTATCAACCAAGGCGCGAAGGTCTTCGGCGAAGTCGACCATTCGGTCATCTCTAGCGACGTCATCGTCGAAGAGGGGGCCGTAGTCAAAAACAGCGTCTTGATGGATGGCGCGTTCATCTCCAAAGGCGCCAAGGTCATTAACGCCATGTGCGGACCTAGGTCCTTCGTCGGCGAAAACGAAGTGGTAGAGGGCAAGGTTGACGACATCGCGCTCTACTCCAAGACCAAGTAAGGAAGGAGAATGACAAGTATGAATACCCGTGACGTCATCGGTATGGTCGATTTCCATACCACCCCCAGCCTAAGCCCCTTGACCGACCACCGTCCTCTAGGCTCCACTAGCTTCCTTGGCAGGTACGCCCTATGCGACTTCGCCCTATCCAACCTCTGCAATTCCGGCATCTCCCAGTTCGGTCTATTGGTCAAGGACCACGTTCGTTCCGTCCAAAAGCATTTGGGCGGCATGACCGCCTGGGTCCATAACACCAAAACCGGCAACATGAGGGTCCTTTTCAATGAGCATGCGCTAAGCACCCCCGAAAGGAACACCGACTTAAACAACATCAAGGCCAACGATTGGTGGCTATACGAAGGCAACGCCGACTATATCCTCATCGTTCCCGCCCACATCATCTGCTCCATCGATTACCGTCCTATCCTTGAGAAGCATATCGCCGACAAGGAAAGGATCACCGTCATCGCCACCAAAGTCGAAGACGCGACCAAGGAATACGGCGGACAGGATATCCTCTCCCTCGACCGCCTAGGCTACGTCGAAGACGTCCGTCCCAATGACGGCACAATCTCCGGCCCCGCCCTTTGCAGCATGGACATGGTCATCATCAACCGTAGCGCCTTGGCCGAACTCGTCCACCAATACCTCCCGAAGAACCCGAACCTCGACCTTCGTGGCCTCCTATACCGCGTCGCCATCTCCGGTGGCACCAACCGTGTGAAATGCCATGTCTACGAAGGCTATTCCCGTTGCTTCAATTCCTTCCAGAACTACATGAAGTATAGCTTCGAGTTCTCCGAAAGAAGCGTATTCGATTCCTTGTTCCGCCCCGATTGGCCGATCTACACCAAGACCCACGACACCCCGCCCGCCATCTATGGCGAAACCGCGAGCGTCTCCAATTCCGTCATCTCCAATGGCGCGACCGTCGAAGGCACCGTCATCAATTCGATCATCTGCCGTAAGGTCAAGGTCGCAAAAGGCGCCGTCGTCCGCAATTCCATCATCTTCTCCAATAGCAAAATCGCGGAAGGCGCCGTCGTTGAAAACGCGGTCGTCGACAAGCAGACCATCATCACCAGGAACCATCAGGTAAAAGGCAAGGAAGACGATCCCGTCTTCGTCGAACAGGGCAGCATCATATGAAGATCGCGATGATTGCCTCTGAGGCCAACCCCCTAGCCAAAAGCGGCGGTTTGGCCGATGTAGTCACCGCCTTATCGGTGGCCTACACCAAAAAGGAGCATGAGGTCGTCATCATCATGCCCTATTACAAATCGATCGACGCGAAGCTCAAAGAACCCCTTGAGCACCTAGGTGAGCTAACCGTCCAATTTGGTTGGCGCCATGTCCCTAGCGACATCCACCGTACCGTCATTAACGGCGTCACCTATTACCTCATCGGCAATTACTATTATTTCGGCCGTCCTAGCCTTTATGGCTATGGCGACGACGGGGAAAGGTTCGCCTTCTTCTCCGTGGCCGCTTTGGCGTTGCTAGAAGACATCAAGTTCAAGGCCGATATCGTCCATGTCCACGACTGGCAAAGCGCCATCATCCCAACCCTTCTTAAAAACCTATTCGTAGGCGATAAGATCCTTGGGAAGGCCAAGACGATGCTCACGATCCATAACCCCGCCTTCAAGGGTTATCTCGACCCCTATTTCCTAAACGATTTCTTCGGGCTTGACGATTCCCTTTACCATAACGGCCACCTCCGCTTCGAAGGCATGGTCTCGACCTTAAAGGCCGGCATCGTCGACGCCGATAAGATCACCACCGTCTCCCCGACCCATAGGGAAGAGCTCCTTAGCGACGCCCTCTCCCAGGGCCTAGCCCCCATATTGCGTCTACGCGAAGCCGATTTCTGTGGCATCGTCAATGGCGTCGATGAGGACGAATTCAACCCCGAAAAGGATCCCCTCATCGCCAAAAACTTCTCCGTTAAGACCATCGCCCAAGGCAAAAACGCCTGCCGTAAGGCCTTCTTCGAGAAGTGGGGCAAGGAAGATAAGGGCGGACCTATCTTCGGCCTCGTCTCCCGCCTTACCTACCAAAAGGGCATCGACCTCATCCTCTTCGCGGCCCATTACACCCTCGATAGGGGCGGCTACCTCGCAATCCTTGGTAGCGGCGAACCTGGATTAGAACAGGGACTAGAGAGGCTACGCGAACAATATCCGGATAGGGTCTATCTCTATATCGGCTATAGCGATCCCCTCGCCCATGAGATCTATTCCGTCAGCGATTTCTTCCTAATGCCCTCTTTGTTCGAACCCTGTGGCATCGGACAGCTTATCGCCGAAGAATATGCCTCCCTTCCCGTCGCCAGGAAAACCGGCGGCCTAGCCGACACCGTCTTCTCCCTCGACCAGGTTGGCGAAGATAAGGCCAATGGCTTCCTCTTCGAATACTATGACGGCGGCGGACTCGCCTATGCGATGTATGAAGCCGAGAAGGCCTATAGGAAGAAGACGCTATTCCGCAAACTGCAAAGGAACGCGATGAATACCGATAACTCCTGGAACAAATCCGCGGAGCTCTACCTCGGCATCTACCGCGAACTCACCGGCAAGAAGTAATCCTTCCTAAACCCATTCAAAATCTTCAATCTGTGGCACTTTTGTGACAATACATTTGGTATAATTGCGTCACACGAAAGGAATATAACCCTATGAAAAAAGAACTACTAGAAGGTTTATCCGACGAGCAGATCGAGAAGATCAAGGCCTGCAAGACCAGCGAAGAGGTCCTCACCCTCGCCAAGAAGGAAGGCATCGAGCTAACCGAAGAGCAGCTTGAGGCCGTCAGCGGTGGCTGCGGTACCAGCCAAGAGGTTCAGTGCCCGGAATGCGGTTACTCCTCTAGGAACGTCGAGCATTGGGATAATCGCTACTATAGATGCCGCAACTGCAATCACATTTGGCTTAAGCCCCAATACGATTATTGATCCTATTTTCCGAATAATCCCTCGATGATTTTTTTGGGCGTTTATTCCCAAAGGATTTGATTATCCATAAGCCTGCCACTACGAGCTGGCGGTTTCCATTTACATCAAAATCCCTGAAAAAACCATTTTATATTGCCCATTTCCCCTTTTCATCGCCCCTTTTAGGACAATGGGAAGTAAGATAGAATAATGGATATGAAAAAGAAGGTATTGCCCTCGCTTATCCTTAACCTCCTTTGCCTTTCATCAGTCATATTGGGTCTTATTTTTATGTTCTGCGGCATCAACTGGGACAAAGGCGCCCTGGTGACCGCGGGCTTTGAGGCCTTCCAGTATTTCACCGTCGATAGCAACGTGCTTATGGGGGTTATCGCCATTATCTTCCTAATATATGAGGTTTTATTGGTGATGGGGAAAATAGAAGCCATCCCCAAGGCCATCTATATCGTCAAATTGACCGGCACGGTTGGGGTGGCTTTGACCTTCCTTACGGTGGTCTTCTATCTTGCACCCACCTATATGCAATATGGCTATTCCTATTTTTCGATGTTTGTTAACGCCAATCTCTTCCTCCATGGCCTTGCCCCGCTACTTGCGATAATTGCATGGCTAATATTCGAACATACCGACCTACTAAGGGTAAAAACCGCGGTTTTAGGCATCATTCCGATGGCGATATACGCGGTGTTTTATATCACCAATGCCTTCACCCATATCGATGCGCAGGGGAAGATCCCCTTCAAATACGATTGGTACGCCTTTTGCCAAGGGGGCGTGGGGTTTGGGTTATTGTCATTGTTTGTGATGCTATTAATCACCACGGGCATCGCCTTGCTTTTATATCTAGGCAATAGGCGCATCGATTTGTTTAAGGATAAGGAATAAAAGGAAAAGGCAACGGAAGACGAACCCGTTGCCCTTATTTTTAGTAGTAGAAGAAGCGGCGATTAGTTTTTCTTTTCGATTGGATGCGGGCCATCGACGAAGAACTGCGATCCGATGATGCCAGGGCCTGCGTGGTAGGCCGCGATCGGGGAGGCGCATTGTCCGCCGACGACTTCCTCGAAGCCGAAGTCGATTAGGCGCTTTTTGCATTCCTCGAATAACGCCATGCCCTTTTCGTCTAGGGTTGAATATTCGATGAAGGCGCGGTGCTTATCGATGTTGGGTTGGCTTAAAATGCGGTCATAGTATTCCTTGACGACCTTTTTGGTGGGGCCCCTATGGAGTTTTCCCATGCCTAGCTTCCCTTCCTTGCCGCAGACGATTTCGGGTCTTAGCCTAAGGATATTGGCGCCTAGCATCGTGACCTTGTTGCACCTTCCCCCGCGATAGAGGTATTCGAGGGTATCGATTTGGAAGGAGCACTCGATGTGGGGGATCCTTTCGCTTACCTTGGCGACGATTTCCTCGGCGCCATAGCCCGCGTTAAGCAAATCGACGGCGTATAGGACGTAGATGGCGCAGCCTCCGCTGGCGGCCAAAGAATCGATGACGTGGATCTTTGGGTTGTCGTTTCTGGCGATCATCGCGTTTTGGTAGGTGCTGCTCATGGCGGAAGACAAGGCGATATGGACGATTTCGTCATATTCCCCGAGCAATTTCTCGAAATATCTTTCGAAGGCGTCGATGTTGGGGGCTGCCGTGTGGCAGAATTTGCCGGTGGAAGAGGTGTACTCGAATAGTTGCTCGAGGGTGTGCTCGTTGTCTTGGTAGGCAACCCCATCCTTTTCCATCTGCATATTGATGATGTGAATGCCGCGCTTTCGGCATTCGACGATGTCGAGGTCGATCTGACTCTCGGTCGAAATGGCGATCTTCATGTGTTTCTCCTCGTGTATGAAGTTTTGCGGTATGCCCCTAAATTTGGGACGAGACAAGCAAGCCTGAGTTCGGCTTTTCGATAGCATTGTATCTAGTTTTGAATACTAGTTCAAGGAAATTAATCGATAAAATCGGTGCTTTTCGTCCTTTTTATAATTGCCTTACGGGTTTACGTATAGGAGAAAGGGAAAACCGAGTTTGGCAACAGTGCCTTTTTTCTAAAGAAAAAGGTGTTAAAATTTTCCCATCAGTTGGAGGATAGATATGGATAGCCCAAAATTCTATGAAGACCATTATGACGTAGTGGTCATTGGGGCCGCTTTGGCGGGATGCGCCGCGGCTTTGACCCTTGCTAGCAAAGGCAAGAAGGTCCTCGTCTTGGAACGCCATAACCTTCCAGGAGGCGTCGCCACAAGTTTCGTCAGGGGTGGGGTGGAAATGGAAGCCACCCTCCACGAGATGATGTCGATCGGCCCGGAAGAGGCGCCATTGAAGATTAGGAAGTTCTTCGAGGAGATGCGCGTCGATATCGATTGGATCCGCGTCCCCGAGGCCTTTAGGTTAGTGACCCCGAACGTGGACGCGACAATCCATGCGGGCACCCATGGCGATTTCGAAGGCCCCGCCGAGGAGATCGCGAAGGCGTGTGGCGAGAAGAAGGGAAGCGAGCTATATAAGAAGCTTATGTCCTTGTTCACCGTTTGCAAAAACGTCTTCGATTCGGTCAATGAGCTCTCCATCCACCCCCAAAGCAAACTGCAGATGCTAAAAAACCACCGCGACTTCGTCACCACGGCTGGCTATAGCACAAAAGAAGTACTGGATAGGTTCAATCTTCCCAAGGAGGCGTTAGAGCTATTATCCGCCTATTGGATCTACGTAGGCTCGCCATTTGACGAGCTTCCCTTCACCATCTATTGCTTCCTCATGGGCGATTATCTGGGGTATGGGTCCTATGTTCCAAGGAATTTCTCCCACGAGATGTCATTGAAGATGGCAATGCGCGCGGAAGAGATGGGCGTGCAGATCGAATACCGTCAGGAAGTGGAGAAGATCCTCGTCAAAGATGGCCGCGTGGCCGGGGTTAGGACCGCTAGGGGCGATGAGATCAACTGCGACTACGTCATTTCCGGCAGCTACCCCAATAACGTATACGCCAACATGATCGAACCTCCCGATGCCGTCCCGCCGAAGGCCTATCAATACGTTAACTCCAAGGAAATTGGCGTCACTTGCTTCTCCGTCGTATTGCTATTGGACGAATCGGCGGAAAGCCTAGGCATAAAAGACTATAGCGTATTCCATTCTCTAGGCGACCTAGATACCACCAAACTATTTGGAGAGGGTAGGGAAATCGGGCCATGGAGGTATCTCACTTCCATCTGCACCAATATCGCGAACCCAGGCTGCACCCCCGAAGGGACCTGCATCTATTCGATCACCTCCCTTCCGAGCCCAAGCGCCTGGTTCGATGTGACCCCGTTTAATTACGAGGAGAAGAAAAACGAGATCGCCAGGGCGATGATCGAGGCCGAATCGGAAAGGCTGGGCTTTTCCTTGCTCGACCACGTCAAGGAAATCGTCATCGAGACCCCCGTCACGATCGCCCACTATACCGGCGCCTTCCGCGGCTCGATATATGGCTATCGCCACAAGATGGACGACCATATCGTGGCAAGGCTTCAGATGGGCCATAACGAACACTATATCGACGGATTGGCCTTCGCCGGGGCGCATTGCATCTCGGGCGATGGCATGGGTCCGGCGGTCACCAATGGCAGAAAAGGGGCCAAAGACGTCCTCGATATGATGAAGGAAAGGGAGGAAGGAAAATGAAGATCAAGGGATTCCTCAAAGACGTGGGTGGCGCAAGCCGCGTCACCAGCGCAAGGGAAGAGGCGACGCTAAAGGCCTCCGCCGACGTAGATAGGTTTGACCCAATAGGGGAAACCGCCAGAAGCCTCCATCCGGGTAAGCAAACCCTAAAGGTGGTACTGGTCAAGGAAGCAAGCAAATCCGCCAAGACCATCCGTTTTACCTCAACCGATGGACGCCTCCCCTATTTTAAGCCGGGACAATACGTATCGATCTCCATGAAGATCGGGGATAGCGTGATCTCGCGTCCCTATTCGATTTCCTCTTCCCCAAGCAAAACGATGGGAGAAGAGCCCTATATCGAGATCACCGTTAAGAAAAGCCGTGAGGGTTTTGCGGGGAATTTCCTCTTCGATAACGCCAAAGTGGGCGATTGCTTCGTGGGTTATGTGGGCCTAGGAGAATTCACCTATGAGCCGCTTCGCGATAAAAAACGCGTCATGGCGCTGGCGGGAGGAAGCGGCATCACCCCGTTTATCTCCATGGCTAGGGCCATCGAAGAAGGCATTTTGGACTTCGATTTGACGATCCTCTATGGCTCGGTGTCCCAAGATGACATCGTCTTAAAGGAAGAACTCGATAGGATCTCTTCCCCCAAGGTAAGGATCGTCCACGTCCCTTCTGGGAACAATCCCAAATTGAACGTGGAGAAGGGGATGCTGAACGCGTTGCTTATCTCCCGTTAGCTAAAAGAGAATTTCTCGATCTTCATCTGCGGCCCCCAGGTGATGTATCGCTATCTGGAAGCGGAATTAGCGAAGATCAACGTTCCTGAAAATAGGATCAGAAGAGAGGTATTCGGTTCGCCTAAAGATATCACCCTCTTCCCCGACTATCCAAAGGAAAAGGCGGGCAACGTCTATCGTCTTACTGTGCGCCGTGGCGTCCATGAGGACATTATCCCCGCGAAGGCGAATGAGCCGATCGCGGTGGCGATAGAGCGGGCTGGGATACTCTTCCCAACCGATTGTAGGTCCGGGGCCTGCGGATTCTGCAGGTCTAGGGTCATCTCTGGGGAAGTCTATGTGTCCCCGGAAAACGATGGCAGGCGCAAAGAAGACAAGGAAGTGGGCTATTACCATCTTTGCGCGACCTATCCTTTAAGCGACGTGACCGTTAAGATCGCGATCGTATAAGAAACAAGCCGCGCGCATAAAATATTTGAAAATCTTTATACGCGTTTTATCATTGTCACTTGGAAACCAAGGAGGGTTTGATTATGCACCCATATGTAGAAAGGGTCTATGCCGAGCTTGAAAGGGAATACCCCTACCAAAAGGAATACCTACAAGCCGCCAAGGAGATCCTAAGTTCCTTTTCTCCCTTAGTGGAGAAGCGTCCCGAATTAGAGAAGGAGAAGATACTTGAGAGGTTCGTCCGTCCCGATAGGATCATCCACTTCAGGGTGAGCTATATCGACGATAGGGGCGAGGTCCAGGTAAACGATGGCTACCGCGTTCAATTCAATAATGCGATCGGCCCCTATAAGGGCGGCCTTCGCTTCCATTCTAGCGTCAACGAGAGCATCCTTAAATTCCTGGGGTTGGAGCAGATTCTCAAAAACTCGCTCACCGGCCTTCCTTTGGGCGGAGGCAAGGGTGGGAGCAACTTCGACCCACATGGCAAAAGCGACCGCGAGGTCATGGCTTTTTGCCAGGCCTTCATGACCGAGCTTAGCAAATATATCGGCGAATTCACCGACGTCCCCGCCGGGGATATCGGGGTAGGCGGCAGGGAAATCGGCTACCTATATGGCCAATACCGCAGGATCAAAGACCGCAATGACGGCGTCTTAACCGG
>JAILEX010000081.1 GCA_024687185.1 Bacilli bacterium
TTAAAAGCGTAGACAATCAAATTTTGCGGATTTGGATCTTGGCGCTATTTGCGTCGCAAGAAAGGACAGAGAAAACATAGGAGAAGGAATCCCCGTTGTTGAATTGATCGCCTTCCCCAGAAAAGAAGCGGATGTAATTGGGGTTATTGGTCCAACTATCCCCGGCATGGAACAAAGAGGAATTCGACGCGGCAGCGTTATCGATTTCGCAGTGTTTGCCATCCGCACCGACCAAGGTGAGGAGACGGTTATTCACATAAAGGCTTTCGTTAATCGCCACGCGGGACCCGGAATTGGCGTTGATGACCATGAATCCGGAATTCCTTTCATTGAATGGCTTACGACCATCTTTATCCATTCTGGGCAGCGACCCTTTGGCAAGGATTTCCTTCACCCTTTCGTCAGAGGCATAATAATCGTCCCTGCCATTGGATTTGATAAAGTTGACGCCTTCTTCATAGCCAAGAAGACCATCATTAGTGCTGATATATTTCATTTCGCCTAGCCTTGCGTCGACGTGATACATACGAATACCGGGCTCAGTATAGTAAGGAGGACGTCCATAATAGGCGGTGGAGGAATCTAGTTCGTTTAATCCGATCGGGGAAACCAAATCCAGAAGCAAATATTCGTCGAAGGCCGTCCCGTTCCATGAATCGCACAAAACGATGCAATCGCCCGATGTGGTGTTGGGTTTTAATTCGATGATACAATCCTGGGTGGGGTAATATGGTTTCGACCAACCCAAAGAGAATTTGGAGAAGGAATCCTGATCCCCGATATTGAGGTCCATCATGGCCAAGCCGCCTTGTGCGCCGCTGGCGTTGGCGCCGGTGAAATCATAGGAATAATAATCCGGCAAAGCCAAAAGATGGCCGGTTTCATGGATAAAGGTATGGGCATCGACCGCAGGGGCTTCCGTTCCCTCTAAGGCAAAGTCTATGCTGGCCCAGCCAAAACTATGGGCGGTGGGCGATCCCAAATCGGGGTTCATGGATCCATCGTCCGCGCAGAAGGCCCAGAACACCTTCTGTCCGGCGGCATCGCCATAGGCCCCGGAAGAGTAATTGGGGGCGCTATAAACCATCCAAAGTCCATCGATGTAGCCGTCTTTGTCATTATCGAATTTTTGGGTGGAGGATGCGCCGTTGACCTCTTTGTAATGCCCAACGGCCAAATTCGCCATGGCAAAAGCCGCGCTTTCCCCGCTTCCTAAGAAGGCATTAGAGTCATAGCCGCATTCATAGACATCGGCGACTTCGAAATTTATTTTCAATGCCCCCATGGAGCTTTTTTGATAATAGGAGGAAATGGATTCCCAATAACCCGTATCGCTTTCTCCGTTGCCGTTGAATAAGGCGTTGATCTTAGAGAGGTAGTCATTTCCATAGCCCGCGTTTTCAAAGGGATAGTCAGAAACCTCGACGGGGATGACAAGCGCATTGATTTCGCCGGTGGAGGGAAAGGAGAGGTTAGAAAGGCAAGAGGCCTCAAAATCATCGTAATTGAAACCTTCGGGGATCTTGGCCCTTTCGTTTAATACGTTCGTAGGCGAAGGTTTGACGTTTATCTTTATTTCGGATGAGGTGTCTTCCTGCTTTTTGTTTAGATAGACCTGGAAGGTATATTCCCCTGCCTCCTTAAAGGGCTCGTCGGCGGATATTTCCTTGCCTTTGTTGTCTTTTAGGCGATAGGAGTAGGAGCTCTTCTTTTGGGTGATGTCCTTGCTCTTTCCGTCGGATTCATAGCTCAAAGAACCCTTAAAGACCTTGGAGAAGGTCTCACCGACATAATAGTGGTCGCTGAAATCCTCGACCGTGATGGCCGCTTTAGCCGACTCTTCCGATTCCAATAGGGATTCGTCATCGTCCTCGAAGCTAGGATTGAATTCGCTATTGACCACGTTTTGGCAAGATGGCAGGCATAACAAGGATGCCGCGGCAAGTAAGACGCTATTTCTTTTCATGTTCACCACTCCTTAGGTATTCCGTTTTCATATCTCCAATAGTTGCCTTCGCCATTTGGCTTATTCTCACTATAGAAATATAGGGTATGGCGATCGTTTGGATAGAAATAGAACATGTTTTTATGTACTAAATCCCATTCGCTCTCATCGCCATGGTAATAGATTTTCCTAACGGGCGAACCCTCCAAAATACTGCTATCCACGAAAATATGGTCATCGCCAGAAGGCAAGACGATGTGCTCCAAATGTTTGCAGTTGGCAAAAGCCCGATAATTAAGGCTTGTAACGCTATTTGGGATATCGACATCGGTAAGGCCCGTATTTTCAAATGCCGATGACCATATCTCCGTAAGAAGATGCGGTAGAGCTAGCTCGGTTATGGCTTCGTCGTTATAGAACGCATAATGTCCGATTCGAGAAACATTATTTCCTAATTTCACGTTTATCAAATCGGTGCAACCATAGAAAGCATAATCCCCAATATCGCCTGCATTATCGGTTATGGTAACGCTTTTGAGGGTTTTGCATTCAGCGAAGGCATATGGCATAACGTCGCCATTGAGGGTAATGTCTTCGCAAAGGGTTCCGTTAAAATAAAGTTTGTTTGACCGGGTGGAGGATCCATGGGAAGAAAACTCGATGCTTGCCCATTGCGAAGCCGTTCCCTCATAGAAAACGCCTTCCGTTATCTTGCAATTATAAAACGCATCGTTCCCGATTTTCTTGATTTCGTTAGTAAGGTGAACGGATTTGTAGGAAAGGCCATAGAACGCATATGGTCCAATACCCGAAACGTTTAAGGGCAAATATAGATCCGTAGAAGAACCGATATATTCGACGAAGGTCTTCGCCGAGGAATCGTTTGTATCGCCAAAATAGACATAATCCCCTTCTATGGATACCAAGGAACCGTTTTCGTCGTTAGTAATGTTAAATAAACTCCATACGCCCATGTTATAGGGGTCGCAATTAGAAAGGTTTATGATTTCGGATAAGCGGTAGCATTCATGGAAAATAGAATCTGCGCTTGTGACGCTTGAAGGTATCTTGACCGAAACGAGTCGCTTCCTTTTAGCGAAGGCACCTACGCCTATGGTGGTGATTCCGTTTGGCACTTCGGCGACGATTTCGTCACCGATATAGGTAACCAGTCGGGTTTGGTCACCGTCTTTGAAGGTTATGTATTTTTCGTTAATGGTCGAAATGAGGGAATCGGAAGGATCTGTGATAATGCTTTTTGCATAATAGGCTATCCGTCCAAAGTCCGTTGATCCTAGAGTCAAAGACAAGGGAGAAAGGTTCACTATTTCCACCAAAGCGTTGCATTCGTAAAAAGCGCCGGAATAAATGTCCGTCACGTTGCTGGGAATGGTGATGGTATAAAGCGATTCGCACCCTCTAAACGCGTCACCTTGAATATAGGTAACGGTATCCGGGATTTCGATATCGCACAAAGAATAACAATATCGGAAGCAGCCGCAAGATATGTAGGAAAAAGACGCCGGCCAAGTAGCTTTCTTCAATGATTCGCAATATTCGAAGCAATAAGACTCGATATAGGTGACGCTATCTGGGATTTTGACCATTTCCAAAGAAAGGCAATTTGAAAAACTGGAATATCCTAAATAAGATAGCTTTTCGGGGAATTCGATTTCCTTCAAAAGGGAGCAACCCATAAAACAATAGCTCTCAATAGAGGATACGGTTTCGGGGATATCTACCGTTTCCAAAGACGAGCAGCCTTCGAAGAAAGAGTTCGGGAGCGAAGACAGGGAACTGGGTAATTTGATCGACGTCAAAGACGCGCAGGAACTAAATGTGCTCCCGTGTAAATAACTTAATGAGTCCGGTAGCACAATGGATGATAATGACGAGCATAAATAAAATGCGGCATAGCCTAAATAGGTCAGAGATGACGAGAGGTTGATTTTCTTTAAACTGGAACAATTTCGAAACGCGAATTCATTAATGCTTGTTACATTATCGGACATGCCTACTTCTTCAATAAGGGCGTTGCCTTCAAAGGCATAAACGCCTATCGTTCCCACCCTATCGTCTATCGTTAATTTGGCAGGCTGGTCTTTTGAGGCCCATACCAGTGTATCATGGGTTTTGGAATACAAAATATTGTCGACGACTTCGTAATTCTGGTTATTTTCGTTGACTTTGATTTCCTTAACACTACTTTCGCTTCCTAGGGAGATGGTAGAAAAACCGACCACAGTACTCGATATCTCAATTGTGGTAATAAGCTTTGAACTTAAGAAAATATCTGAGTTTTGGACGTAAAGAGCTCCTTCCGCTATTTTGAAAGTACCGCTAATGCCTCCTGGAATAACAAGGAGGCTCGTTCCGTCTTTTGAATATAGCGCCCCATCGATGGACCGATAGTATTCGTTATTCTCGTCTATGTCTATTTTCTCTAATTTGGAACAGCCGAAAAAAGCAGAGGTTTGTACGTTTTGCACGTTCGCGGGTATTTGAATCGCGCCTAGATTCGCACAGTCACGGAAAATATTGCCATCCATAAAAGCAAGAGTAGAAGGCAAGGTCACGCTTGTTAACGAGAAACAGCTATTAAAAGCATCATAATCAATTCCGGTAACCCCCTCCGGTATATCGATTGTCAATAGGGAAGTACATTGGAAAAAGGAGCAATAGGGAATAGAGGCGAGGCCGCTTGATAAGCGAACGTCAGTTAACGAGGGCGAATAGCTGAAACAATATCCGGAAATGCTAGTCACGGAATCGGGGAGATAGATGGATTTGAGGTTTTGGCATCCCTGGAAAGCGCCATATCCTATTCTTTCGATGGTATTAGGCAATACGCAAAGGGAATAATAGCTGTAATCTAGGGCATTGCTAGCGATGCCAGTAACCGGTAGATTGTCATGGGTTTCGGGGATAATAAGAATGGGCCTACCGTCATCTGAGTAGTTTGTTACCTCATATCCTTCGCCGTTTCTTCGGAAAGAAAGAACATATTCGGGGTTTGCGCAGCTGGTGGGAAGGGCGATATGCTCGCCTTCGTAATGGCAATCCACGCATTCCCTATGCATACTGCCCTCCGAGGAGGAAGAAGGCATGGAATCAACAATCCAATTGCCAAAAGAGTGGTCATCTTCCCCGGCGCTTAGATTCTCATAGCCCTCATCGATGCAGGGATGCCAGTGGTGGTTCTCGTCGTGATCGAATTCGTCGGAATAGCTATGTTCCTTATATTCCTTGCCATAGCTGATGAAAGAGGCCCCGCAATCGTCGCAGGTATAGACCTTATAGCCGTATTCCTCAAAAGTGGCTGGGGTCTCCTCGATGGAATAATTGTGGGTTTCGTAATCGCACTTTAGGTCCTCATAGCCCTCGTCGATACATTGATGCCAGTGCATGAAGCCGTCATGGGACCATTCTTGCGAATAGTGGTGTTCCTTTTTTTGAATTGGGGTGTCTTTATAGGAATAGCCGCAGTCCTTGCAGGTATGTAGCGTATAGCCTTCCTCTTCATAGGTCGGTTCGACTACGCGGGTTTCGAAATCGTGTTCCTTCTTATCGACATAGAGCTCGCCATAGCCTTCGTCGGTGCAGGCATGCCAATGGAATTGTTCGTCATGGCTATATTCGCTTGCGTAATGGTGTTCTTTCTTACCGATGGTCTCGGTATAGGTATAGCCACAAACCTTGCATACGTGCTTTATCTCTCCCTCGCTATCGAAGGTGCTATCGACTTTGGTGTCTTCAAAGTCGTGGGCCTCATAGCCTAAGACCACGTCTTCGTAGCCCTCATCGATGCAAGGGTGCCAATGGCCATGTTCATCGGATTTATAGTCGGTGGAATAGCGATGCTCCTTCTTGGTCAGCGTCTCGGTGTAGGAATGGCCGCAGTCCTTGCAGGTATATTTGACGTAGCCATCTTCCTCAAACGTCGCCTCGACGGTAGAAACCTCATAATCATGGAGGGAGTAATCGATTTTTAGGGATTCGAAGCCTTCGTCGGTGCAGGCGTGCCAATGGCCAACCTCGTCATGGGACCATTCCTCGCTATAGGAATGGCTAAGATGGGGCATCGTCTCGGAATAACTATAATGGCAAACCGTGCAGGTATAGGTCCTAACCCCATCGTCTTGGAACGTGGCGGGGGTCTCGCTTACGGAGAAAGTGTGGTCGGCCACGTCTTCCTTAAGCCCGCTATGCTCGCAAGTCGATTCATGCCAATGCTGATGGCCGTCATAGCTCCAAGCATCGCTAAAGGTATGCTGGTGGCTGACCGTGGTTGCCTCGGGGATACTAGAAGTGGGAGTAGAAGTAGAGGAGGAACCGCAGCTAGACAAAGCCAAAGTGGACGCGAAGAAAAAGGAAAACGCAGCAACTATTACTCTTAATCTTTTCTTATTTTTGAACAAATTGATGCGAAAACCCATGCATGCCCCCACTAAATGTTATTTGCCAGCGAATTGATATAGGCGATCGAATCCTTCATGACGTCTTGGCCAAAGAGCTCGTCGAACTTGGCGATAAGTTCTAACGATTTGTTCTTTACGAATATCGGGTTCTGGGCCTCGAGCTTACGAAGGAGCTTCTTGGAGATGATGTCGTCTAACGCCTCGTTTTCGTTTCCGCCGCAGGCGATGAAGACGGGAACGTAATTCCTTATCTGCATCATGATGCGGTTACCGAAGGTGATATGGAAAGTGGAGATTAGGTATTCGTCTAAATCCTTTAGCCTCTTCTTCCCTTCTTCGGATAAAGAATGAGTCTTTCTGGCCTCTTCGATCATTTTGGTGAAGGAAGATGCGCTTATCTTGCCGTTTGGGGTATCCCCCTGGGCCTTAAACCTATCGGCCCTATTGTTGAGGTTCATGACCATGGCGCGGTCATAGACCTTATCGGAGATGGCGAAGGTGGAGTCGTCGTTATTGGCGGTTCCAAGGAACCAGACGTTATTGGGAAGGATAATGCGGCCATGGCTCATAAGTTCAGGGTCGCCTTCGCTTTGGTTGGAGGCGATCGCAAGTTGCCTTTCGCTATTGGGGGGTAGTTCCAATAGGGACAGGAATTCGGAGAAATAGTACTCGACGCGGGCGATGTTCATTTCGTCGAGGACGATGATGAAGATCTTATCGGAATAATTGGATTCGTATAGTTTCTTTAGAATCGTGGTCTCGTTGAACTTGCCGGTGAACTCGTTGTAATAGCCTAGTAGGTCGCTTTTTTCCTTCCACATAGGCTGGACGGGGACGACGGTGGAGGAATTGTTGATGAATTTGCCAAAGGCGACGGCGATCGAGGTTTTGCCGGTGCCGGACATACCCTGGAGGATCATGATCTTGGAGACGGAAAGATTCGCTATGAACTTCCTGATATCCTCTTCGCTATAGAAAAGCTTTAGCTTATTGGCGTTATAGTTCCTAAAATCGCGGCAAAGGGATTCCAAGGTCATATTGGGGTCGACCTCGGCCTTTTGGAACGCTTTGCATTCCTTATCGATATCCATTAGTTCTGGGAAGCGCGATTTCTTCTTCAAATAGGCGAACCTATTCTGGGCGCGCTTAAATTCATCATAGGTTGGCATTTGGTCCCTAGTGAGGACATGGACCATGGCCAAAGAGGCCAAGATGACGATAAAGGCGACGACGAGGACGAAGAAAAGGTAAACGATGGGCTTGCCCTCGAAATAGAATTTCTCATAGGGCGAGCTCAATATGATGATGAGGGTCAATAGAAGTAGGCCTAGGGCCGCGATGCAGGAACCCAACAATATGGAATGGGTGACCACAAAAGGCGTCGATAGGTAATTCCCCTTCTCGGGATGGTCGATCCTCTTCGGCTTTCTTTCTTTTTTGGCCATAGCTTACTCTCCCCCTTTCTTTCTTATTTCCTTATAGTGCTTGGCCTTGATTTCCTTTTTGGTGTACTTCCAAGCACGGTCAAAGAACTTCTGCAAAACCTCTAGTTCGTGTTCGAGTTCGTCGAACCTCTCTTTGCTTGTGAAATCCTTTGGATTTGCGCTCATTTTGCCCTTTGCCGCCCTTAAGGCCATGTTCTCGGCCTGGGCGAGTTCAAGCTCTTCCTCGATTTCCTTGATTTTCTTATCGCATTCTTCCTTTGCCTTATCGACGGCGGTGGATAGGGTGGCGTTATCTTGCTTTAGCTCTTCGATCTCCCTTTTCGCCATGGTCGCCTCTTCCTTCTTATTGATGATCTCCAGGTCTTTGCTTTCAATGGTGGAGACGTATTTGGCGGCGATTTCCTTCTTGGCTTCCTCTAGGGCTTCCTGTTGTTTGATGATGACGTCGTTTATCTGCTCGGCACAGTCTTTGCGGACCTCAAAGAGTTCCTGTTCGTGGTCTTCTATTAGGTCTTCGATCTCCTTTTGATGGGCCTTATTGATCTCCTCGATCCTCTCTTCGTATTCGGCGATCTTGTTCTCTAATTCTTCCTTCGCCTCTTCGACGCGTTTTTCAAGGATGTGATAGCCTTCTTCTAGGGCAAGGAGATATTCGCCGATGGCCTTATCGCTTTTCTTGGCTTTGGCCATGAGCTCTTGGATGTGCTTCAAAACCTCGTCGTCCCTAAGGGTCTGCCTTCTTTTCTCCTCTTCTAGGTAGCTCTTCCTCAAATCCTCTTCGATGGCGTTATTGAATTCATAGGAGAGGAAGGAAGACAAAAGGATGATGTCGGTGAAACTATTCTCCTGCTCTTCCGATAGGGGGGCGATCGTCTTGGTTGTTTCGGTCACGGTATAGCCGGGCTTGTTATAGGCGCAGACGTAATCGAAGACGAATAGGGTTTCCTTGAAGTTGGTGTTCATCTTCAAGACGTTGGTCTTCGTGACGGGGCGGGTGACTAGCGGCGCCTTGCTTACTTCCTGCATCAAAGGCGTCTTCAAAAGGATCAACACGCTATTGAGGATGTTGTCCAAGCGTTTGATTTTGTCGGAATTGCGGTATTTGGCAATCGTGAGTTCGTCGTTTTTGCGGATATCGTGGATCAGGAAATCGACGTCAACCGTGCGATAGCCAAGCTCGATTTTCTTCTTGATTCGGACTTTGCCATCATATTTGTTCACTAGATCCTTGATCTTCTCCAAGCGTTCCGCGACAAAGTCCTTAAGGTATTGCAAAGTCGTATAGACGACGCGGTTTTCATAGACCGTGTAGTCGCTTTCCCTTTTGATCATCAATAGCTTTTCGGGGATGACGTTTTCGCCTTCCTCGGGAAGCCTGGTGATGTAATTGCTATGCTTGGACAAGTCTTGGATAGAGTCTTTGGATACGCGGCGGATCTTCTCAATCGGCAAAACCTCGCCCTCGTTGCGGATGAACTGGCGGTCTTCTTTGATGGCCTTTGTGATGTAATGGAGGCCTTTTTCGATAGCGGCGATCCAGTCTTCCTCGATTTCGCATCTGATCTCTTCCATCGACACGAAATCGTTGGGGGCCTTCTTGGAGTTGGTCCCCTTCTTAAACAAATAATCGTCGCGATTATTCACGAACTCTTTTTTATAGAGTTCATATGCCCGATAAAACACGTCTAACTGGTTCATGTCTTTTACCCGTTGTTGGCGATTTGACGGACATAGTCAATGCAATTGACCATAACGTCTTGGCCGAATATCTCATCGAACTTAGCGATAAGCTCCTCGCTGGCAGACCTTACGTAAACCGGGTTCTGCGACTCTAACTTACGAAGGATCTTCTTCGAGATGATGTCATCCAATGCCTTTACTTCCTTGCCTCCGCAGGCGACATAGGCAGGCACGTATTTGCCGATTTGCATCATGATACGATTGCCAAAGGTAACATGGAATTTATTGACCAGGAAGGTATCGAGTTCGTGGATTTGCCTTGCCCCTTCTTCCGATAGGGTGATTTCGCTTCTGGCCTTATTGACCAGTTCCTCGAACGTTTTGGTGCTTATATGGATTGAGCTTGTTTCTTCGTTTACCTCAAAGGATTCGGCCCTGCTATTCAAATTCATAATCATGGCGCGGTCATAGACCTTATCGGAGATGGCGAAGGTGGAGTCGTCGTTATTGGCGGTTCCAAGGAACCAGACGTTATCGGGCAGAATGATTTTGCCGTGGCTCATCTTCTTCGGATCGCCTTTAGCGCCTGCAGCCGCGACGACAAGATCCCTTTCGCTGGTGGCAGGAAGTTCCAATAGGGACAAAAATTCGGAGAAATAGTACTCGACGCGGGCGATATTCATTTCGTCGAGGACCACGATGAACATCCTATCGGAAAAGGACGCTTCGTATAGCTTTTCCAAAATGGCGGTTTCATTGAATTTGCCCGTGAATTCGTTGTAATAGCCTAGTAGGTCGCTTCTTTCCTTCCACATAGGCTGGACGGGGACGACCGTGGAGGAATTGTTGATGAATTTGCCAAAGGCGACGGCGATCGAGGTTTTGCCGGTGCCGGACATACCCTGAAGGATCATGATCTTGGAGACGGAAAGGTTCGCGATGAATTCGCGGATGTTATCGATGGAATAATATAGGCCTAGGTCCTTAGCCGAATAGTTACGGAATTTCTCGCAGAAGGAAGCAAGGGTAAGGTTGGGTTCGCTTGGTTCGTTTTCGAAGTCCTTGTGAGCATGGTCAAATTCGGTCAACTCGGGGAAGCGCGTGTTTTTGCCGCTTTTTTCCTTTTCGACGTTTTCGAGATTGTTCTGCTTTCTAAAGTCGTGCTTCTTTTTGATGTCGATGATGGTCGCGACGGCGATGACGACGACAAGTAGCGCGATGATGACGATATAAACCGCGATCGCCGAGTTGCTGGTGAAGAATTCCGCAGAGCCTAAGATGTTCATGATTATTACCCCTTTTATCCTTTATTGTTGTTCGTTAGAAGTTGATTGAGTTCCCCAAATGGTTGGCACGCCTTCGACATAATGCCAGTAATTGCCTTCTTCTGTGGGCTCGTTTTCCGAGTAGAAGTATTTGCTGGCGTTATTTATCGGTCCGTTTGAGTTATAGATATTGATTGAGTTCCATTGGTTCGCATTTCCCTTAAAGAAAACTTTCGTTAGGGAGGAGCAGCCATAGAAGGCGGAATCATAGATATATTGGAGCGTCTCGGGCAAAACGATGGAGACGAGTTTTTTGCAATTGGAGAACGCGCGGGAGTCGATAGTGGAAACGGAACCTTTGATTTCGACGCTTTCGATATTCGTGTTCGCAAAGCAGTAGTTGGGCACAGACGTTATGCTGCCATCAATCTCTATGGATTTGAGGGCGCTACAGCCTTGGAAGCAAGAGGAACCTAAACTCGATACGCCGTTTGCGAAAGTGACGCTTTCTAGCAAAGAACAACCGTTGAAGGCGCTGTTCCCGACTGCTGGTTCGCCCTTAATCTCGATAGATTTTAAGGATGTGCAGTTGGAGAAAGCCCCATAGTTAATGAGGGTCAATTCGCCTTGAATGTCAACTGTCTCTAGATTGTTGTCGTTCGAAAAGCAATACTGGGGAATGTTGGTAACCCCTGCGCCAATGGTAATTTCCCTTAGCGAGGTGCAGTCCGAGAAGGCGTTTGTCCTGATATCGGTCACATTATCGGGAATGACGAAGGTTTTAACCCCGCGCCAGCCATAGAACGCCTGTTCCATTATGGTTGTAACGGACTCGGGGATGGCGACGGTTTCAAGTAAGTAGCATTCATAAACTAGATAAGACGGGATTTCCTTTATGGCAGAGGAAAGGGTGAGGCTAGTAAGGTTATAGCAATTGGAAAACGCATTTTCTCCAAGCTCGGTGACGGAATCGGGAAGAACAATTGAGGATATGGCGGAATTTTGGAAGGCACTGTTTCGAATAGCGGTGACCGAATCCGGGATAGCGATGGTCTTAAGTGAGCCACAATCACAAAACATATATGACCCAATCGTGGCAAATCCATTTGGAATGGTAACTTCGTTTAGGTTCCAAACGCCTTGGAAACAGCTTGTTCCAACCTCGGTTATTTTTGCGGACAAGGTAAGTTTCGAAATCGCACTGAAGGCAAAACAATTACCGCCCAAACTCGTAATGTTGGTACCGGAAAGATCTAATGAAGTGATGTTTTGCATGTAACTCCCCGCTCCAGAATCGATGTGGGTTACGGTAGAAGGGATATCCGAAGAGGAAATCGACGTAAACGCGTTGGCGATGAAGATCAGATGCGTGCGGTTTTTATTGAAAAGCATTTTTCCGTTAGTGGAATAAAGGGGGTGGTTATCCGAAACCTTGAATTTGGTAATGGCATTCTTTTGGCTTTGGTTATCCAAAATACGGGCAAAATCACCGGTGTATTTATCGGAAATCTCAAATTCGCCCGAAAAAGCAGAGGGCATCAAAACGATTTTGGTATAGTCCTTGTCAACGACCGCGCAACCCATCATGGTGTAATACTCGTTTTCTTCGTCTAATTCGATTGAAGAAAGGCGACTGCAATCCCAAAACGCATACTCGCCTATATTGGAAAGCGTAGCGGGTAATTTGATGCTTTTAAGTTGATAACAATATTGGAAGGCGTCATAGCCTAGGCTCACCATCTTTTTGCCCAAATCAAGGGTTTCGAGTTCGGTGAAACCCACAAAGTTATCATTTTCTATCGTGCATGGGGAGTCTTTGAATATCAGGGATTTGACATTGCCGTTCCAGGAGAAAAAGGCGTTTACGGCGATCTTTTCTAACGTGGAGGGGAAAACATAGGTCTTCGTCGTGACGTCGCTAGGGAAGGATTCGGGGGAAATATAGGTAACGCCTTCCGGGATTTCGATGCGATCGGCAAGCCTTCTATTGGCAACGAATAGGAGTTTGGTCAACTTTCCATCATAGACGATGTTGTCCACGCATTTATAGAAAGGGTTCTTCTCGGCAATCTTAAGGGTGAAATCGTTTGCCAGGTCATAGAAAGCGCCCCTATCGAGGTTTTGCACCGTGGAAGGAACCTCCAAAGAGGAAAGGAGGGGGCAATTATAAATGGCGGAGTTATCGATGGATATGAGCTTATTCGATAGCCTTACGGATTTTAATCGCGAAAGACCGTGGATGGCACTGTTCCTAATCGCGGTTACGTTGTCCTCGATGAAGATGGATTGGATATCGGCCTTGTATTCGAAGGCCCTGGATGCCACTTCCCTAACCGGGGCGGATCCATGAACGCCGTCGTCATATACCTTCGGAATGAAAACTTCCGTTTCGCTCCCCGAGAAACCGGAAACGAAATAGCCCTGCAAATCAGACGACCAAGCAAAGGAAAGCCCCGCGGTAGCCTCGCGGTCCTTTTTATTGAACTGAGCCACGACCTGGATATCGCTATAGATGGCGGATAAATCGCCGCTCCATCCGACAAAGGCATATTCGATCCTTCCTTCCGGGGCCCTATAAGGGACTTTTCCTTTATATGTCGCGGATCTGCCATATTCGACCTTGGTTTCATATAGCCAGGAGCCGTCGTAATTCATAAACGAAACAACATAGGTTCTCGTGGTTTTGATGTAGACGGCGTGTACGTCCAAGTTCTTGGTTATTTTTCCCGTGGAGTCATCCCAGCCGGAGAACAGGTAATCGTATTGCGCGTCGCTTGGTTTGGTCGGCGGGACGCCATTATAGGTGACGCCTTGGCCGTATTTGGCGTATTGGACGTCCAAAAGGTCGCCGTTGTAATTGAAGAACCTGACGGCAAAGGACTCTTCGATCCTGGCGAAAACGGCGACGAAGTCGGTTTGCGCTCTGATGTTTGTGGTGTCTTTGTTCCAGCCCACGAAGACATAGGTACATCCTTCTCCCGCGGGGCGAGTTGGCTCTTCGCCTTTATAAATGGCGTCTTCGCCTTCTTTGACGACGGTCGAATATAGTGTAGCGCCATCGTAATTGAGGAAATTCACCTCAAAGAATTCCACGGCTCTAGAAGAATATTGGGCGGTGAAGGTAGTGGGGGCGATGATGGGGGTGGAGGAAAGGGGTTTATCCCAACCTTCGAAGGTATAGACATACTCGTTGTCGCCTTTTCTAACCGGGGTGGGACCGCGATAGGAGGCATAGCCTTTCTCCTCGACTTGTTCGGCGTAAAGGAAAGTGCCGTCGTAGTTTTCAAACGTAGCCGTGTAATAGACCTTTGGGGTCATGGTGCCATATTCGCTTTGCTCGTCCTCGATGACCGAAATGTTGCTGCAACCGCTTAAGGCTATGGTCATGAAGCACAAAAGGGAAAAAATCAGATTGCTAACTTTCATATATCGTTACCTCTCCTAGGTTGTAATCGATGGCGTAGTTGAGCGTCACATCGTTTCCAAACGCATCGTGTATGATGGCACTTTTCACACTGAAAAGGGCATATTCGCAGACTTCGACGATCTGGACAAGCTCAACTTCGATCGTGTGTCCGGAAGCAAGGCCTGCCCCGGAAATCCAATATAGTTCTTCTTCGTCTAGGCCGTTTCCATAGGGCTCGCCATCATAGATTTTGCATCCGCCGATCGTGTTGATCGTGATGCCGCGGCTAGAGATTGTCTGCGAGCTCGAGACAAAGGAAATCATGAAGTCGCTATTGTTTGCAACATAGCCCGCATCGCAAGATAGCGAGAAGTCATAGACATAATCGTCATAGACACCAACATTCAATAGGTTATTTAAGGAAACGGAGATATCCATCGAAATGCCGGTTGGGATTTCACCGCTTACCAAATAGATGGAGGAAGAGGAGGAAGACACATTCGTCACCGAATAGGAGAAATTATGGTATTGTCCATCGTAGACGACGTTTTGCGACGTAATGTCGAAGGTCAAGGCGACCTTTTCGATGGTGATTTCACCAAACTCCGTGGTCACATCGTAATCGGAAGTGACGTCTTCGTCGCTAGAATTGGTGATCCTATAGGTGAAGGTATTGGAATAGGTTCCGGCATGGATGATGTCGTCGCCGTTGGAAACCATGGAAAGTATCTCAAGGGTATCGCCTTCGGCAAGGGTGCCCTTTTTGATCTCATAGGCTTCGAATTTTGTAATCGGCTTGCCCGTGAAAGTGGTGGTAAGGCCCTCGGAAGCGATGGTGATTGGGCGCGGCTCGATATGGATTCCTTTTGTCTTATAGGCCATCGTAATATCGTAATTCGATGTCACGTCCTCGTTGTTTTTGGTGAAAACGGATACGGAGGAGGGCTCGTTTTTGACATCTCCCTCCATTACGTGGGTGACGGAAGGCGAACCGAGGAAGGTGCAATAATCGCCCGAAAGCAAACGGTCGGCCGTGTATTTGGTAGAGGAGAAGGGCTTTCCGTCATAGATCTTGGAATTGGGTTCCATCGTGACCTTTACCTTCCTGGCGGTGATCGTAACGGTGCCGGAATTGATTAGGGTCACGGAATAGTTCTTCGTCACGTCCTTGTTATCTTTGTCCAAGATCACCAAGGAGGCTTCGTCGACCGTATAGGGATAGGTACCGACGTCGATGCCTTCGCAGGTCACGTTTAGCGCGGAGATCTTATGTCCTTCCAGCAGCCCGTCTCCGCCATCGACCAACTCAAAGAGATTGGCGTCTTTGGGAAGGGTCGTTTCGCGATTATATTCATGGGAGACATCCAGGGTTTGGATGGTGATTGTCCTTTTATTGATTTGGAAATCGGCGTTAGTAAGGCTGATGTTGTAGTTATTGGTGACATCGATATCGGCTTCGACGTCCTTTTCCTCGCCGACTTGATGATAAACGGCAATAGAAGAGGAAATAGGATAGGTGCCCGCATCCACGACGTTGCCGTTAAGGTATTTGAAATCGAGGTATTCGCCTTCCGCCAAAGTGCCCGAAGTAAGCGTATAGCGTTCCCCTTCCATGGTCTTTTCGATAGATAGGCCATCATATAGTTTTTCTTTTCCTATAAGCTTTAGGCCAATATCGCGCTTATTGATGACCAAAGCGCCTTCTCTACCAAGGTAATTGATCTTGTAGTTATCGGTATTATCGTTTTCCTTTTCGTCCTTGACCGCGACTTTGAAGGTATCGTTATCATAGGTTCCGGCGGAGGTTTTTTCCTCGTTATAGGTCTCGTAAACGGTATCGCCTTCTAAGGCAACGCAATCCTTCAACTGGAATTCGTTTTTATGGGGTTTGCCATCATAGATGACCGTTTTTTGGATGATTTCCACGCTAATTTCATAGGGGTTGATTTTGATGGTTCCGTTTTTGGAAGAGAAGTCATAGCAATCCAAATAACTAACCTTGCTGGTCTTATCGACGATATCGAAGTCATTGATCTTGTTTTCATAGCTTCCAACGTCTTTAAAGGAAGGGGTGGAGAAGGATAGTTCGTCTTTGCCCGCCAGACTGCCCTCGGTTATGGTAACCTCCTCCTTGGAGACGTCTATTTTGTCATAGGTATGTTCGAGGGAGCCGCTTTCGACCTTGATCGCCCTTTTGTTGATTGTCGTAACGCCGAAAGAATAGGAGATGTCGTAGTTGGCGCTGACGTCGACGTCGCCGGAAACGATCTTTGCGCTAAACCTATTGGAATAGGTGCCGGCCTTTACGAATTCCTCTTCCGTTTCATAGGAAAGGATGGCCTTTTGACCTTCCGCGACGTCCTTTTTTTCATATAGGACGTCCTCAAGGGAGAAGATTTTGCTTTCGCCGTCATAGATGAATTCCTTGTTTTCGCTGGTGAAGGAAATCGGCTTTTTGCTTATGGTCAAATTGCCGGGCACGAAGGTAATCGCATAATAACAGGTGACGTCTTCGCCTTTGGGGTTAGTGATCTTATAGGTATGCTTGTTTTCTTCGCTAGAGGCATTGGCGAAGGAAGTATTGGCGACTAGCGATATCGAATCGCCTTCGATTAAGCCAGACGAAGTGATTTCATAGCCTTTGTTTTCTATTTGGGTGCCATCATAGACTTTGGAGGAGCTAGAAGAAGAGATGGTAATGGCCTTTTTAAGGATGCCGACCTCTTTTGGCACGAGGTTGAATTTATAGCAACGTGTCATGTCTTCGCCGCTAGGGGAATAGACCTTTAGACTTTCTAAATTTGGGGTATAGGTCCATTTGGATTCGGTTTTGTTTTGGATGGATAAGGTATAGGAAGGGTCTAGGTGTTCGTCGAATTCGAGTTGGTCGTCGATATGCAAAGTCGGGGTTTCGCCATAGGTGATGGTGTCCTCGACCACGGTTACGTCGATGACCTTCGGCACGATTTCAAAGGCCTGGTCTTGACCATAATAATAGGAATTGAAGGAATTGTTGCCCTTCGCCCTCATCTTGTATTTGCCAACCTTGGTCGGGGCCTCATCTTGCCATTGCTGCCCATCTATGGTCGAAAACTCATAGCTGGAATCGCTCATGAAGGCCGAGGATTCATAGGTATATTGGTAGCCGTAGTCATAACTTCCAGAGAGCTTTACCTTATCGGACACGAGCCCTTTCGTGCCCATCAGGGTTCCGCCTGTCAAAAAGCCCGCTGTAAAGACGCCAATGATGGCAAAACGGACGTGGTAAAGCTTTTTCAATACCTTTGTCTTCTTGATGATTTTTGCTTCGTAACGATCGTAAATCATCCTTAAGTGACCGTTAACAGACCGTAATGCCAGGTGATTTTGTAGTTCCTGGTCACGTTGTTCCCTTCATTGTCCACGATTAATAACGAATTCAAATCGACGGTATTGGTAGTGACGCCCGGCTTATCGATGCACCCGGTGAATTTAACGGTCAGCTGGTGCCCTTCCAATAACGACGTTCCGTTTATTAACTCATATTCCTCGCATATCAAAACGCCTTCCGACGCGCTTTGGGTCGCGCTTCCGGTTTGAATCTCGATGGAGCGTTTGGTGATGGTGTAGTTTTTATAGACCACCCGGACCAATCCTGCATAGTTATCGGTGACGTCATTCCCGTCTTTGTCATAGATACGCGGGCGACAACGGGTAACGTAGGAGCCGACTTCGTTATGTTGTTCGATGAGGTGGCACTTCACATAATCCCCCTCGTTAAGGAATTCGCCGGAGGTGTTGATGGTTACGGGCACTTTTTCGCCGTCATATTCCTTGCTTACGGTCTCGGGGTCGACGCTGATGGTCAATAAAGGATCGCCAATAAGCGGGCCAAAGGGATTAAAGGGGGCTTTGGACCAATCGAACACCGACCCGCTTCCGCCCGAAGGCTCATCTTCGGGGTTTCCACTGTCTTTAGGATACTCGGGATTTTCAGAGCCTCCGCCG
>JAILEX010000015.1 GCA_024687185.1 Bacilli bacterium
CAGGCCTCCAAGTCCTCCCAGACCGGCTCCATCAACAAGTTCACCGCCTCCGGCAAGAAGGAAGCCAAGAAGAACCTTGCCCTCCTCGCCATGGCCTATGGACACGTCTATGTCGCCCAGATCGCCCTCGGCAGCAATCCCGCCAAGGCCATCCAGGCCATCAAGGAAGCCGAATCCTACAACGGACCTTCCCTCATCATCTGCTACTGCCCCTGCGCCGAACAGCACATCAAGGGCGGCCTAGTCAACTCGATCAAGGAAGAGAAGAAGGCGGTCGAATGCGGTTACTTCACCACCTTCCGTTACGATCCTCGCCTCCGCGACGTCGAAGGAAAGAGCCCGCTCACCTTCGATTGCCCCGAGCCCGACTTCAGCAAACTCCGCGACTTCATCATGCAGGAGACCCGCTTCGCCCAGCTCCCGATCGTCAATCCCGAGCACGCCGAAGAACTCCTCCAGAAGTGCGAGTTCTACGCCAAGAGGCGTTATGCCGACATCAAGAAATTCGGTAACTAATCCTGCCGTTTCCCCTCTTGTCTAAATAGCCGACAAAAAAACGCACCCCGCCAGCTACTGACGGGGTGTTTTTTGTCCCCAAATTTTACCCCAGAAAAAAGAAAAAGCGCGATGGATTCGCGCTTTTAATATCAATTGGTCGGAACGATGGGATTTGAACCCATGACCTCTACCACCCCAAGGTAGCGCACTACACAAGCTGTGCTACGTCCCGGCAAGTAGATATTATAGCGACCTCAAAGAATATTTCCACTGCTAAATTCTCTACTCTAAAGAGTAGTGTTCATCGAATGTTTTTCCTTTCTTACCGACTAGATAAAAGGAAAAGCCATATATAGGAAAATGCGTTTGGAACCTATTTTTCTCGCGCGTGTGTATAATTACCCCGCTATGAAAGATTTCGGCGAAAAAAATTCTCGTAACTACATCCTTGTCAAAGGGGCAAGGGAAAATAACCTTAAGAACATCGACGTTGAGGTTCCCAAGGGTTCTTTGACCGTTTTCACTGGCGTCTCGGGCTCTGGGAAGAGCACTTTGGCGTTCGATACGATCTTCAACGAAGGCCAAAGGCGTTACGTCGAATCCCTTTCCTCCTATGCGAGGCAATTTTTGGGCGGGTTTGAAAAGCCAGACGTCGACTCGATCGACGGCTTGTCCCCCGCGATTTCCATCGACCAGAAATCGACCTCCCACAACCCGCGTTCCACCGTTGGCACGGTCACGGAGATCTATGATTACCTCCGTCTTCTTTTCGCCCGCATCGGAACGCCCTTTTGCCCTAACCACAACGAAGAGATCCATGCCTATAGCCCTGCGGCCATGGTGGAGCAGATCCTTCATTATGAAGCCGGTAGCAAAGTGCAGATCCTCTCTCCTATCGTCAAGGAGGAGAAGGGGACGCATGCGGCCACTTTAGAGAAGTTAAAAAAGGCCGGGTTTGTCCGCGTCAGGGTCGATAACGAGATGAAATTGCTCGATGAGCCGATCGAGCTGGAGAAGAACAAGCGCCATAACATCGAGATCGTTATCGACCGCCTCGTGATCAAAGACGGGTTGAAAAGCAGGGTCAACGACGACGTCGAACTTGCCTTGAATTACGGCAAAGGTTACATGATCATCCTTTCCGAGAACGGGGAAAGGCTATTGTCGCAACACCAATACTGCCCAAAATGCGGGTTCTCCGTCCCAAGGTTGGAACCTCGCCTATTCTCCTTCAACGCGCCTTTGGGCTATTGCCCGGATTGCCATGGCTTAGGCATCAAAAGGGAAGTGGCTTTGGGGTTACTTATCCCCGACACGGGGAAAAGCATCCGTGAGGGCGCGATTAGGTATCTTGCCAATATCGTCGACTCCACAAACCTAGAATGGAAGGAATTCGAACTCCTTTGCTCCAAATATGGGATCTCCCTCGATACCCCTTGGGAAAAGCTTAGCGAAAAAGAACGCAACATCTGCCTATATGGCTCTCCCGACGTCCTTTCCTATACCCTTACCTCGGTCTCTGGCAACAAGACCAATAGAACCGGGAAGATCGAAGGCATCAAAACGAGGATCGAAAGGCTTTATAGCGAGACCTCTTCCGACTGGATGAGGACCTATTACGAATCCTTTATGCGCGATAGCGTATGCACGACTTGCTCTGGCAGAAGGCTAAACGAAGCCGCCCTTTCCGTCAGGGTGAATGGGAAGAATATCGCCGACGTCTGCGAGATGTCGCTAGATAACTTCGAATCCTGGGTCCATGACACCATGGGCAAGCTAAGCGAAAGCGAGCATACGATCGCCGATTTGGTCCTAAGGGAAATCGCAAACCGCGTCAAATTCCTAATCGATGTGGGGCTAGATTACCTTTCCCTATCGCGTTATGCGATGACTCTTTCCGGCGGGGAAAGCCAACGTATCCGCTTGGCGACCCAGATCGGCAGCAAGCTTTCGGGCGTCCTCTATGTCTTGGATGAGCCTTCGATCGGTTTGCACCAAAGGGACAACGACAAACTCATCGCGACCCTAAAGGAAATGAGGGATTTGGGCAACACCCTGATCGTCGTCGAACATGACGAGGACACGATGCGCGCGGCCGATTACCTCGTCGATATCGGGCCCGGCGCGGGATTCCATGGCGGAGAGCTCATCGCCCAAGGCGACTTGGAGACGATTTGCGCGGAGCCTAGATCCATCACAGGGGCCTATCTTTCCGGCAAAAAGAAAATCGAAGTGCCTTCCTCGAGGAAGAAGGGGAACGGGCAATTCATTGAACTAAGTGGCTGCAGCTGCCATAACCTCAATAACATCAACGTGAAGTTCCCGCTTGGGAAATTCGTGGCCATCACCGGCGTTTCCGGCTCGGGCAAGAGCTCGCTTATCAACGAATCTCTTGTGCCTTTGTTGCAAAGGGAACTAGGTGGTCAAAAGCCCCTTGATGAGATTAAGGTAAAGAAGTTCAAAGGGCTAGGAAACGTCGATAAGCTCATCGCGATCACCCAAGAGCCGATTGGCCGTACCCCGCGCAGCAACCCCGCGACCTATACGGGCGTATTCGATGATATCCGCGCCCTTTTCGCCGAAACCGACGAAGCTAGGGCCAGGGGATATGATAAGGGTAGGTTCTCCTTCAACGTTCCAGGGGGGCGTTGCGAGAAATGCCAAGGGGCGGGCGTGACCCGCATCTCCATGAGTTTCTTGCCCGATGTCTACGTCAAATGCGACGAATGCGGCGGGAAGAGGTATAACTCCGAGACGCTTCTATGCACCTTCAAGGGAAAATCGATCCATGAGGTGCTTGAGATGAGGGCGGAAGAGGCGCTTGGGTTCTTCGAGAATAGGCCTAAGATCTACCGCAAAATCGAAATGCTTAACCGCGTGGGCCTTGGCTATATCAAACTCGGCCAACCGGCGACCACGCTATCTGGAGGCGAGGCCCAGCGCGTCAAACTCGCCACGGAATTACAAAGAAAGGCGACCGGCAAGACCGTCTATGTGCTAGATGAGCCCACCACGGGTCTTCATAGCGACGATGTCAAGCGCCTATTGGACGTTTTGACTTCGATCGTCGATAACGGGGACACCGTCATCGTCATCGAACATAACCTCGACGTGATCAAAGTCGCCGACTGGATCATCGATTTAGGCCCACTTGGCGGGTATAGAGGCGGCAATATCGTTGCCCAGGGTACCCCGGAACAGGTGGCGAAAGTCGAGGGAAGCTACACGGGATATTACCTGAAAAAGGTCCTTGGGTAGGCTAGGAAAGGAATGAATATAGGAGGATAATTTGCCTATGGGAATCGCATTATTTGCCATTGGAATCCTACTTGTCGTCGGAGGCGGGGTTTTCCTAGGGATGAACCTAGTGAAGTCGGTGAAGCATCCGAAGAAGGCGCTGCAGAAGGAGCACCTTCGCTTTTTCGGCGTCTCCTTTGCCGCGATTTTAGTCGGCGGCATGCTTGGGCAATGGGGGATCCACGAAATGCATGGCTGGGCCTCTGTGTTGACCTGGTACCAACAGGGCATGGCCATCCTTGGCGGCGGGCTTTTGATGCTTAGCATCGCCTTCCTCGCCACTTGCTTCGTGTTACGCTATTTCAAAACCAGAATCACCTCTAAATGGCTGAAGAAAGTCAAAATCGGCCTATATGCGTCTATCCCCGCGGTTTTCCTTTCCTTTATCCTGTTCGAGGAAGGGGCGGCCCACGCATGGGGATATCCTCTTATCTCCGGTTTTGGCATTGGAAGCGAAGGCTTCTATTGGGCCTATCCCTCGACCGGCCATAGCGGATTCAACGTCGCTTGGTATGGCATTTTCATCTTGGGCGGCTTTTTGACCGCCTATACGATTTGCGACCATCGCTTCTATAGGAAATTCGGGAAGCATGGCATCCTCGAAAACTGCCTTATCGTCGTCTTTATCTTCGGTATCTTGGGCGCCCGTCTATGGTATGTCGTCGGCAACTGGAACGGCGATTTGACCGGTGGGGAGACCTTTGCCGAAAGGGTCGCCAAAGGCGATATCCTCTCCATCTTCGCCTTCTGGGAAGGCGGTTTGACCGTGCTTGGCGGCGTCATCGCCGGCATTGTATCGGGCTGGATATACGTGAAGCTATTCCGCAAATACGTGCCTGTGACCTTCGCCCTCGACGTCGTCGTTCCCTCGATCCTTGTCGCCCAGGCGATAGGAAGATGGGGCAATTTCTTCAATCACGAGGTCTATGGCGCCGAAGTGGCGATTTCGGATGGCTGGTGGTGGCTGCCGACCTTTATCCAAAAGGAAATGGGCTACACATTGGCCGATGGCAAGATATATGTGCCTCTATTCCTAATAGAAGGCATGATTAACCTTGCCGGTTTCTTCCTGATCTATTTCGGCGTGCCCGCCTTATGGAAGGCCCGTCCTAACCGCGACGAATTCGAGGATAAGGTGCGCGACGTCGACTTGTCGAACGCAAGCTTCCTCAAAAGGATGCGCTATACCCGCGCCCCTGGCGTGTTAGCTGGGTTCTACCTTATGTATTATGGCGTCGTCAGGATGGTCATGGAGCCTCTCCGCGACCCAGCCTATAACATGGGGACAAACGGAAGCTGGAGCTTCTGGAACGCGATGATCTATATCATCTTGGGCGTTGTTTTGATCGCGCTTTTGCAGGTTTACGAATATTTTCTCCGCGAAAAGGTGGAGGCATGGAAGCAAGCTAGGGCGGAGGCAAAAGGCGCGCCCGTTATGGAAGGGCCTAGCGAAGAAAAGGCCCCCACTATGGAAGAACCAAGCGAAGAAATAAATCCAAAAGAAGAGGCCTCTATAATAGAGCCTAAAGAAGACGAAAAGACAAACTAATACCCCCTCTATATAAGGAGAAAAGGAAAATGGAAAGACTCGACGCCCTCGTCATAGGGGCTGGCGTTGCCGGAATCACCGCCGGCATCTATATGAAACGCAGCAACCTCTCTTGCGTGGTCCTTGATAAGGACGCCCCGGGAGGAAAATTGAATAACATCCACCGCATCGATAACTATCCCGGCGTTCCCACGGTGGACGGTCCCCAACTTGCGATGGCCCTATTTACCCAGGCCACCGATTTGGGCGTGGTGATCGACTATGGGGAAGTCACTTCCGTCAAGTTGGCGGCAGATGGAAGTTTCCTCATTAAGACCGACGTCAACGAATATAACGCGATAGCATTGATCGTGGCCGCCGGCGTTGTCACCGGCGCCGTTGCCTGCCCTGGCGAAAGGGCGCTTAGGGGCAAGGGCGTTAGCTATTGCGCGACCTGCGACGGCAATTTCTTTAAGGGCAAGGACGTTTTGGTCTATGGCTATAAAGACCATGCCGTCGAAGACGCGATCTACCTTTCTTCCCTTGCTAGGAAGGTCACTTTCCTCCATGACGCCCCACTAGAAACCCCCGAATCCCATCTTGAGGTTTTAAAGGGGAAGGAAAACGTGGAGATAAAGGAAGGGAAACTTCTTTCCGTTTTGGGCGAGACAAAGGTTACCGGGGCCAGCATCGAAACTAGCGAAGGCAAAACCGAAGTCGAGGTCGACGCGGTATTCCCATTATCCGGCGAAGTCTCTTCCAGCCAGTTCCTCCAGGGGCTAGGCGTCAATATGGTCAATGGCTTCATCGAAGTGAATAGCGACATGGAGACCAACGTGCCTGGACTATATGCGGCGGGGGATGTATTGAAGAAGAAGCTCCGCCAGATCGTAAACGCGGCGGGGGAAGGCGCGGTTTCCGCCAGTAGCGCCATCACCTATATCCATTCCAAAAAACGCAAAGCGGCTTAAAATAGGACCATAAACAAAAAAGAAAGGAGGAAGATATGGTCAACATCGTATTCCTATCGGGTGTTTCGGGGGCTGGAAAGTCCACGATTTGCCATGCCTTTGAAGAGCGTGGGTATCGCATCGTCGAGAACATACCCAACGCGATATTGCCTTCCTTCCTTGACCTTTGCGTTGCCAATCCCGGCAGTTATGGGGCCGTTGTTTTGGTCGCGGACCTCCGCCATGCGCGCACCGCGATGAAAATCCTCTCTTCCTACGAAGGGATACACCTAACCAAGATATTACTTGATTGCTCCATTCCCGAACTGGAGAAGCGCTTTAGACTGACCCGTCACGTCCATCCCATGGAATCGAAGGGCTTTTCCTTGGTCGAGGCCATGGATTTCGACGCGGAGACCATGAAGACGGTCCGCGCGGACGCCGATTTATACGTCGATACCACCGGGCTTACCCCGAATGCGCTTCGCGAGGTGATCCTCATGTCCTTATTCGCTTGGCAAGATGAGAAGATGGCGGTCGTCTTTTCTAGCTTTGGCTATAAATATGGCGTGCCCACCGATGCGGAGATCGTATTCGATTGCCGTATCTTGCCCAATCCCTATTGGGTCCCCGAATTGCGCGGATTGACTGGGAAGGACTCCGAGGTCATCGAGTTCCTTGAGAACAAAAAGGAGACCGGAGAATACGTAAAGCGCATCGAGAAGTTCCTCGATTTCTATCTAAACAAGGCGAAAGAGGATGGGAAAAGCCGCGTCTGCGTCTATTTTGGATGCTCGGGCGGACAACATCGTTCGGTCTATTTCGCCGAAAGGTTCTACAAACATTACGAAAAGCAATACGCCTGCATCCTCAACCACCGCGAGATGAATCGCCATTATGAAGTGGATGACGACGAATCCAAGGAAGACGGAGGAAAGGGAAATGAGCGAAAGGCGAACTGACAATACGCCTTCCTTTTCTTCTAGGGTCAAAGAAGAACTCCTTACCTTGGACTATTCGGTGAGGGAACGCGCCTCGATCCTTTCTTCATACGTGAAGGCCAATGGCGTCATTCGAATCCAAGGCGGCGTTGAGACGCTAGATATTTCCAGCGAATTCGAATCGATTGCGGAATTCCTATATCGGATCATCGTTTCGAGTTTCTCGAGCAACGTCCGTTTTTCCTGCGTCAAAAGCATGAAGGGAAGAAAGGCGACGAGGTTCCATGTCTTAGTCAATAAGCCAGAGGCGATGCTTGAGAAACTTGGCATCGACTTCCTTTCCAACAAACTTCCCAAGGACCTAGTGGAGGGAAAATGGGGATCAAGGGCCTACCTAATCGGCGCGTTTTTGGCGTGCGGTTACGTCAATAACCCCTTAACGAGCAACTACCACCTGGAATTCTCCTTTTCCGATGAGGCATACGCATCTCGCTTTTCCAGGGTTTTGGGAAAAGCCCATCATGGCAATTTTCCCTGCAAGGTCACCAAAAGAAGGAACCAAACGATCGTATATTTCAAAAAAAGCGAGAAGATAAGCGAATTCCTCGTCTATATGGGGGCGCAGGAATCCTGCCTCGCCTTCGAATCGATCCGCGTGGACCGCGATTTCGCCAATATCGGAAACCGGCTTTCCAATCTCGATAAGGCCAACGACAATAAAAAAAGCGCCGCGGCGGAAAGGCAAAGGAACGAGGTCCTTTACCTAAAGGAAAAGGGAATACTATCGGAGATGGGCAATCCGAAGATCGAGATCATCGCCGAGCTTAGGCTAGAGAATCCAGACGCCTCCATGGAGACGTTATCGGAGTTACTATCGGAAGAAATCGCCTCGGAAGTCAGCAAAAGCAATGTAAACCATCTTTTTAGGGCGATTCATGAAAGATACCTGATGGAAGTAAAAGACGATGGCGAATAGGGAAAGCGTTAATATCGGCCTATCCTTAGGCAAATTAGGCCAAAACATCGTCTTGGCCAGGAAGAAAAAGGGCATCAGCCAATTGCGTCTAGCCGTGCTTAGCGGAACCTCCAAAAGCTATATCTGCGATTTGGAACACGGAAGAAGGAATGTCTCCGTGGCCCTAATCTATAAAATCGCATCGGCGTTAGGAGTGGAGGTGTCCACTCTCTTTAAGGGGACGATGAGCTAAAGGAAAAAATGATTGATAAGGAAAACGGGAAGCCTAGTTTCATGGCTTCCCGTTTCTTTGCTTCGGGCTATTTGCGTCTAGGGGGGGAGGCGACCATAGCCTTTTAGTAAAGTCGTCCTCGGTCTGGGCTTTTGCCCTTCTTGGTTTACCAAGCATGCCCGGAGACCTTCCGGGGGCGGGAAGTTTGGCGTTTTTTACGCGCCCCCTCCGCTTAAGTTGTTTTGTTACTTCGCGGCCTGCGGATATGGATCGCTTTCCCTTCCCCTTTTTATCGGGTTGGGACTAGCCCCGTGGGCCTCACGGTTATTTGGTAAGGAGATGCGCCTTACCTCTCTCTGACGGTTTTGAAGCTAAAACCTTTTCAGCGTGGCGTGGTTTGGTATTACCTTCCTTCTTTCGAAGACGAACCCCGCCTGCCCAGCGGTTTGGTGTCTTTTATGGCTTTTCCTTGCCAAATGCACTTTATGGTCATTTTGCAACCTCCGTTTCCAAATAGGCGCCTATCTGACATAAAGGCTAGGTTTATAAGCTTTTCCTTGCTGATTTCGTAGCTTCCGCTATCTTCTCCCATGCCTATGGCGGCGGAGTGACAGCAGTGCTGGCACGAAGCGGCGTTGGTTCCTACTTGCGTAGGCAAACCCCAAGCGCCTCTTGGTTCGTTTATGGACTTCCGGAATATGGCTACTTTGCCTCGACGGAAGGACATAGTGAGAAGAAGCCGAAGTCTAGTCTTCGGCACCACCCAATATAGAATTAAGGAGATTTTTACATTTATGTCCATCCTGACGGGACTGGGTGGCTTTTGTTTGAAGTTGCGGCGTTGTTTCCCGGTTTTACGCGGGCACATGCCCTAGCGCCTCTAGGAATAATCGTTTTAGGTTATGCTAAAACGCATTATTGGATAAGGGGGCCGAAGTATAGTCTTCGGCCTCGTCTGTCACACCAAGGAGTCTAGGGGTTGGAGGTTCCGGCTAAAGACAGACGAACTTATGTCTAGATGCAATGCGGCGTTGTTTCCCGATTTTGCCCGGGCATAAGTCCAAGCGCCTCTTGGACTATTGAAGTATATTGTTTCCCTATCGGTAAGGGGTGGGGGATCCGCCTCGACCAAAAACGGGTGGGGGGCGAAAAGTGTGGAGCATGTTGCGGCGTTGGTTCCCGTTTTTGGGCGGGCTATTTCCCCGAGCACCTCTCGGAAGGATGGATAACGCCTTTAAAGGACGTTGTTCCTTTTGATGGGGACGATGGGGGAAGAAGGAGGGGAGCCTTCTTGCCTAGTGGGGGCATTGTCGCCAGAAGCGTTTGGCAAGGGGTTGTCTTTGTTTGGCTCTAGGTTTGGGATAGGGGGTGAGACGCCTAACTGGGCTGGCCCAGAAGGGGGATTTTGGTTTTGCCCTGGGTTAGGCTTGGGGGTGGAGTTATAGTGGATGCGGTAACCGGCGTCGCGAAGGGCCTGGTCGCGGATGTTCTTTGCCGCGTTATAGTCCCTGTCGGCCTTATTATGGCAAATGGGGCAGACATACTCCCTATCGGACAGCTTTAGATCGTGTTTGATATAGCCACATCTATGGCATGTCTTGGAAGAAGGGTAGTACCTAGAGACAAAACGAAGTTGTTTCTTGGCGTCTTCCATTTTGTATTTGAGGACGGAGACGAAGTGGTACCAGCTGTCGTCATGGACGGCGTTATAGAACTTGAACCTTTCGCACATCTCCTTTAGCGAGAGGGTCTCCACCCCGACGAAATCGTAGCTATTGACGATGTAATGGGTTTGCTTGTGGATGAAGTCGTTTTTGATGTTGTCGATCCTTTGGTAGACCTTCGCGAGCCTTTGGCGGATTTTCAGGTAGTTGTTGCTGCCTTTTCTGCAATGGGAGAGTTGCCTATGGAGGGCGTTGATTTTGTTCGCGTATCTTTTCCTTACCAAAAGCATATCGGCTTCGGGGGATAGGGTTTTGTCGCTTGCCACGAAGAGCTTGGGAACGGAGAAGTCTAACCCCAAGGGCTTTTTGACCTGCGCAGGTCCGGTGAGGGAGTCGTGGGGAATCTCGTAATCGAGGGAGACGAAATAATGTCCGCTTGGATTGCGGGAGACCGTGATTAGCTTGAATTTGGCGTTTTCGGGGGTCTCGCGGTGATTGACGATCTCGATGTCGCCGATTAGGGGAATATTAAGCGAGGCCCTTTTCTTCGCGCCTCCCCTAATATGGGTGAATGTGGGGTTGGAGCAATTGATGGTGAAGCTGGCCTTGATTCCGCCGACTTCCTTTTTCTTTAGCGTCCCTTCCCCTTCCTTGCGCGAGCGGATGAGTCCATAGATTAGACGCGGGGCCACGTAGTAGGCGGCTTGGCGATTGGTAATCGGATACTTCCTTCCCTCTTTTGCCGCGAGGCTTGCAAGGGTTCTGCCATCCATATCGGTATGGTATTGGTTGCGGTAGGCCTCGTTGGCGTCAAGAAGATAGTTGAAGATCTGCTCGCAGGCGAGGAAGTGGGCTTCTAACTTGAGGATGAGGGTGGGGCTAGGGAAGGCGCGGTACTTCACGGCGCGGTGCACGGTTTTGGATGCGAAATTTTGGTTCATGGTAATCTCCCTGTCGTTTGTCTATTTTTTTGGGAAGAGCCTATTTTTTGCCCTTCTACTTAACTATTTCGTTGCAAAATGGAAATTGCGGACACGGTTTTTAAAAAACTTGTTTGGTTACCCTTTGGGTAAAAAAATTTAAAAAATTTATAAAAAATCGGCTGGGAAGATCCTTTTGGGAGCAAAAAGGCGGTTTGGAAGCGTGGAGGATGAAGCGGAAGGAAAGGGAAAAAGGATAGATGGATAGCCCTCGGTGAGTGAGGAAGTCTTATGGTAGAACGGGCTAAGAAGATGGGCGAAAAGAAAACGTGTTATGGCGTTTCGTTTCTGCACACTTACACTTTGGACGGTGGTACAATGTTGCCGCATCCCGAAGGAGAACAAAAATGCTTAAAACAATTGAAGATTTGAAAGGCTTAAAGGGAAAGCGCGTTTTGGTCCGTGTCGACTTCAACGTCCCCCAGAAAGCCGGTGTCATCCGTGATGACAACCGCATCCGTGCCGCCCTTCCCACCATCAACTACTTGGTTAAGGAAGGCGCTCGCGTCATTTTGATGAGCCACCTTGGCAAAATCAAATGGAAAGAACCCGATCTAGCGAAGATCGAGGAAATGAAGAAAGCCAACGATATGGCTCCCGTCGCCGCGAGGCTAGGCGAACTCGTCGCCCCCGTCAAAGTTGGCTTCTGCCCCGAGACCCGTGGCGAAAAGCTCGTCGCGGCCGCTAGCGAATTAAAGGATGGCGAAATCCTAGTCGTCCAGAACACCAGGTATGAAAAAGGCGAAGAGAAGAACGATCCCGAGCTCGCCAAAGCCTGGGCCGCCCTTGCCGACGTCTATGTCCTGGACGCCTTCGGCAGCGCTCACCGTGCCCATGCCTCTACGGTCGGCGTTCCCTCCATTTTAAAAGCGGAAGGCAAACCCGTCGCGGAAGGCTACCTCATGATCAAAGAGGTCGACAACCTAACCCGTTGCGTCGAAGTCGCCAAAGAAGATCGCCCCTATATCGCGATCCTTGGCGGATTCAAGGTTTCCGATAAGATCAAAGTCATCGATTCCTTGCTCAAGAAGTGCGATAAGCTCATCATCGGCGGCGCCATGGCCTATACCTTTAAGAAGGCCTTAGGCGAAGAAATCGGCAATAGCCCCGTTCAGGACGATCAGCTTGAATACGCCAAGAAGTGCGTCGAAGATGCCAAAGCCGCCGGCAAAGAGATCCTCTTACCTTGCGACTCCGTCGTCACCGATAGTTTCGAACCCGTCGAAGGCAGGGTCATCAAAGTCGTCGAGGGCAACATCCCCGAGGGCTATCAAGGCGTCGATATCGGCCCCAAGACCATCGAGGCCTATCAGAAGGCCATCGCCTCCGCCCGTATGATTTTCTGGAATGGGCCTATGGGCGTCTTCGAACAGGACGAATTCCAAGCCGGCACCAAAGCGGTCTGCGTTGCCATCAAAGAACTTGAAGGCAAGGCATTCACCGTCTGCGGCGGTGGCGATTCCGCCTCTGCCGTTAAGCAGTTCGGCTTTAAGGAGAGCTTCAGCCACGTTTCCACCGGTGGCGGCGCCTCCCTTGAGATGATTGAAAACGACGGCCATCTTCCCGGCGTCGATGTCCTTCGTTAAAGGAGAATCACAATGCGCAAAAAACTATTGCTTGGCAATTGGAAGATGAACAAGACCGCCGAGGAAGCGAAGGAATTCGCCCTTGCTTCCAAGGAAATGGTCGCCTATGCCATTGCCCATAACGTCGACGTCGGCGTCGCTCCGACCTTCATCGGGCTACAAACCGTCGTCGAAAACGCGCCCGAAGGCCTAATCGTAGCCGCGCAGAACGTGCACGAAGCCGACCACGGCGCCTATACCGGCGAAGTCTCCATCCCCATGCTTAAGGGCATTGGAATCAAATGGGTCATTCTTGGCCATAGTGAGAGAAGGGGATATTTTGCCGAGACCAGCGAAGCCTGCAACGCCAAGATGAAGGCTTTGATCGCCAACGAGATGACCCCGGTCTATTGCTGTGGCGAGTCCTTGGAAACATTCGAAAAAGGACAGACTAAGAGCTTTGTCGAAGACCAAATCCGCAAAGGCTTCGAAGGCATTCCCGCCTCTGATGCCGTTAAGATCGTCGTTGCCTATGAACCCATTTGGGCCATTGGCACCGGCAAAAGCGCAACCAAGGAAATCGCGGAAGACACCATCGGCTATATCCGTAGCGTCCTCGCGTCCCTTTATGGTGAAGAGGCCGAGAAGATCCGCATTCTCTATGGCGGATCCGTCAAGCCCGGCAACATCGCTGAATATATGTCCGAGAAGGATATCGACGGAGCCCTTGTTGGTGGTGCGTCCCTAGCCCTTGATAGCTATCGTGCCCTCATCGAGAACCTCGTTGGTTAATCCTTCCTAGATATGTACGCATCTTATCCCAAGTCGAGCGGACCCTCGATGGAATCCCACTCGACGGTTGACTTAACGACATCGCATTCCATGGGCAAGGTATACCTCTATATGGGTTTTGCCTTGCTTATTACCGCGGCCTTCGCGTTTGGATTTGGGGCGTTATTCTCGGGATTGCTTACGGGCTGGACCTACGACCTTAAGGCCATCAACTACAACAACGTCGGCATCTTCTATGCCTACATCGGCGTGTTGATTGCTTCTGGCATCGGGGTTCTGATCACCGGCATCGTCATGCATTCGATCGTTGCTAGGGGGAGGCATTCCGCCTGGCCGGCCTATATCATCTATTCGTCCCTTATCGGGATCTTGGTATCGGCTTTCTTGGTCGTTGGCATTGACTTTGTCACTTTGGGGGAAGCATTTGTTATCTCCGCGATAGCCTTTGGGACAATGGGCCTCATCGGATATTTCTCCAAGAGGAACCTGAGTATCTTGGCGATGATAGGGTTTGTGGTTCTTATCTCGCTTAGCCTGTTCGGGTTCACGATGCTATTCACCTTCATCTTCTTCCCTGGAGCGCTTCGTCTATTCTCCATCATCTATAATGCAGTCATTCTGTTTGTGTTGCTGCTTATGGTTGCCGTGGATACCCAAAACGTGAGGAGGATCATGGAGACGGGTTCCGCGAGCAATAACCTTTGCTTGCTCTGCGCCTACATTATGTATACCGACTTCATCAACATCTTCATCCGTGTGTTGTTCATCTTGATGAGGTTTAAACGAAACTGACAATGAGACCCTGGCGAAAGTCGGGGTCTTTATTTAGAAAGCCTTGACCTGCCATCGCAGGCAAGGGAAAATGAGACTGCCTAAGGAGGCTTAAAATGAAATTTTACAAATTTGAAGGAAACAAGGAAGTCTATCCTTTGTTTGCCGGCGAAATCCCTGCTGGCGCCGTTGAAGTCGCTGCTAATAAGACCGAAGCTGCGTTTGAGAAGCACATCCCCGATCTACATAAAGTCGAAGGCGGATTGGAAGTTTGTGTCGGAAGCGTCGCCCATCCTATGTTAGACGTTCACTATATCGAATGGATTCTTTTGGTTAACGGCAGCGAAATCAAGGTTAAGACCTTAAAGCCCGGTGAGGAGCCAAAGGCTTGCTTCGAAGTTGAGAAATACGAAGAGGGAGCGGAAGTCTTTGCTTTCTGCAACCTTCATGGACTTTGGTCCAAAGTCGTGGAATAACGCGAACTACCAAACCAAAATATGGGCCGATCATCAGTCGGCCCTTTTTCTTTGCTTTTCCATTGATGATATGAAAGACCCTTTTTTGTCTTAGAAAGTTACGCCTTTCCTCCTAATATATAAACGCGCGCTACGTGCGTGAGACACGCGCACATGTGCGAAGGAAGCTAAAAATAGCCGTATAAAAGGGTACTTGACCGAAAAAAGCGAATGAAAATGCCATTATTTGGTTATAAAAATACCAAATTGTTTCGATGAAATCTGAATAATTAAAATATTTATAAAAATGTGAAAATTTTTGTTGAAGTGGGCGCGGAAATGAGTAAACTTAGTCCGTTCAGCAAAAAAGGGGGGCACCCCGCTGAACCGAATAATTCCGAAAAAAAGTTGTTGACAGCAACGGACCTGAGGAATAAGATATGCGAGCACATCTTCCGAGGGGAGCGATCCGCCGGAACACTAAAGTGTGCAACTGTTCTTTGAAAACTAAACAGATAGACAACAAACACTAAACGTCGATTCAATTAAGAATCACAAACCAGATAATTCAGTGAACTAGATCGACTTAAATTTAAAACAATTTATTTATTTTATTTGAGAGTTTGATCCTGGCTCAGGATGAACGCTGGCGGCGTGCCTAATACATGCAAGTCGTGCGAGGGAGCTTGCTCCCTAGCGGCGAACGGGTGAGTAACACGTAGGTAACCTGCCTTTAAGACCGGAATACCCAGAAGAAATTTTGGCTAATGCCGGATAACAACGTTGGTCGCATGACCGACGCTTGAAAGTCGCGTTTGCGGCACTTTTAGATGGACCTGCGGCACATTAGCTAGTTGGTGAGATAACAGCCCACCAAGGCGAGGATGTGTAGCCGACCTGAGAGGGTGAACGGCCACAATGGGACTGAGACACGGCCCATACACCTACGGGTGGCAGCAGTAGGGAGTTTTCGGCAATGGGGGAAACCCTGACCGAGCAACGCCGCGTGAGTGATGAAGGTCCTCTGGATTGTAAAGCTCTGTTACAAGGGATGAAACACCGTGGTAGGAAATGACCGCGGCTTGACAGTACCTTGCCAGAAAGCACCGGCTAACTTCGTGCCAGCAGCCGCGGTAATACGAAGGGTGCAAGCGTTATCCGGAATTATTGGGCGTAAAGAGTGAGCAGGCGGCATAGCAAGTCTGAGGTGAAAGCGTGGGGCTCAACCCCATACAGCCTTGGAAACTACTAAGCTAGAGTGCGTGAGAGGTAAACGGAACTCCATGTGTAG
>JAILEX010000044.1 GCA_024687185.1 Bacilli bacterium
CTAGCGTCACCTCCACCGAGGCCACTAGCGAGAGCGAAACCAGCGCGACAGCTAGCGAAGAAACCACCCTAGAAGAAGTAAGCGAATATAAGGAGCCCAACACCGAAAAGGAGTATTTCCAACAGGCCTCTAGGGCCTCTAGGCTAAGCGAAGAAGCCGATAATATCCGCATCTATACCCCTCATGCCAACGTAAAGAAGAACATTCCGACCAACGGCTATGGTACCGCCCAATTCGGCGTGCACCTTGACGTCGATGTCCAAGATGAGGACGCCAAGGAACTTATGTCCAACCTTGGCATGGACGACAAGGTCTCCTTGGATTTGAGCCTCAACGCCAAGAAGGTCCCCTTCGATTACCGCGACACCAACCGCAACGCCGAAGATACCTCCAAGCGCATCATGAGCTTCGTCAATGAGATCGAGGACGAAGTAAGCCAAGTCGACTTCTCCTTGGGCGACTATACCCTTACCTCCTCTTCCGTCTATACCGCGATCCACCAGATCGACAACGCCCTATTCGTCGACCTCGCCTGGCTCGATGGGCTATATAGCACCTTGACCGCAAGCCATCTTCCTGGCAATGGCAGGGTTTCCTTCAACCTAAGCGAACCCCAGGAATTCTTCGACGAACTAATCGAGGGCATCGTCTCATTGGAGGAAGAAGAAGCGTCGGAGGAAGCCGATGATAGCGACGATAGCGAAGAGGACTCCGACGACGGTTATTCCCTCGGTTTCGGGGACTTCGATTTCGGCGCCCTCGATTTCCTTTCCGATATCGACCTCACCGAGGTTTTCGAGGCATTGCAGAATATCTCCTACGAACTCTATCTCGATACCAAAACCTGCAACTGGACCTTCGCCGACAATACGATCTCCATCTCCATAGAAGGGGAGGAGCAGCTTAAGGCCTTCATGCTTTCGCTCTACGACGCCAACGACGAGGAAAAAGACGCCACGGATAGAAGCGAATATAGCGCAAATATCGACAGATACCTCGACATGTTGGTATTCGACCACGCCAAAGGAAGCATCCGCTTCTCCGAGAAAGGGCTCGAATACGAAAACTATTCCTTCCTGATCTCTAGCTTCGATAAGGACAAAATACTCGATGAAATCGGCGAAAGCTCCGTCAAGGCCTACCCAGTCGGGGCCTATGGCCTAAGCTATGGGTTGGCCTATGAATACGATAACGTCACCCCGGACCAGCTCTCCCCGATGGCCTATTCCAAATACACCGCTATCGATAGGGAAGCGGTCGTCACCAAGATCTTGGACCTCATCCGTTCCTTGATCCCGGTCGGCTTCAAGTTCTAAAGGGAAACGCGTCTAAGCAAGGATGGGGAAAAGCCAAAACGGCCCCCATCCTTTTCTTTTCCCTTTCCCCCTTCCCTTTTAGCTATGCTAAGACTAAAATCATACCGTTCGTTGAAGCGGAGTAGTACTCCCAATACCCCTTCCCTACAGGGACGGCTTGAATAGTGAGACCAGCCGAGGAAGAATGGGACGAATTCGCCGTGGAGAACGTAGGGGAGACCCTACCGAATGGCCCTCGTTAAAGGCTAAGTAAGAGCGTATCGCCCTTTACCAGAATAGGGAAAGGCCCTATGGCGATACGAACGAGGATGGCACCGCGGAATATCCGTTCCTCTGTGGCAGCCTTTTTATTTCTAATAACGTCAACAAAGTGGAAAGGAGAACCCACAACACATATGGAAAACGAACTGATCAAAAAGGGTCGCGAGCTTCGCGAAAAGGCGAAGGAAGACCTCGCCAAGGCCCTTGACCAACTAGGCCTAGATTCCTTCTACGCGACCTATCTTTCAAAGAAAGGCAGCCTCAGGGGCCTACTTGGCAACATGAAGGACGTCGCCCCCGAGGAAAGGGGCGAGACCGGCAGCGCCATCAATTCCTTCTTTAGGGAAATCAACGATGCCTATGAGACCAGGAAAAAACGCTTAGAGGAAGAGAAGAGGCAGAAGAAGCTAGAAAGCGAAACCATCGATATCTCTTTGCCTGGGAGAAAACCCCAGACCGGTTTCATCAACCCCTATCACCTCATCATCGACGAAGTCACCGATATCTTCATCTCCATGGGTTATGAGGTGGTCGAGGGAAGGGACGTCGAAACCGACCTCTATAACTTCGAACTCCTAAACGTCCCCAAGGACCATCCCTCCAGGGATATGCAGGATACCTTCTACCTCAACGCGGACAAACTACTAAGGACGCAGACCTCCGCGGCCCAAGCCCATACGATGAGGGAAAGAAGCAGCGATCCCAAGCCCATCAGGATGATTTGCCCTGGCAAAGCCTATAGAAGGGATGACGACGACCAAACCCATTCGCACCAGTTCGCCCAAATCGAGGGCCTCGTGGTCGATAAGGATATCTCCATCGCCAATTTGAAGGCCACCTTAGAACTATTCGCCAAGAAGATGTTCGGCGAGAAAAGGGAGATCAGGCTCCGTTCCTCCTATTTCCCGTTTACCGAGCCTAGCGTGGAAGTCGACGTCTCTTGCTTCGCCTGTGGCGGCAAGGGCTGCTCGACCTGCAAAGGAACCGGTTGGATTGAGATATTGGGCGCCGGCATGGTCAACCCCAAGGTCTTGCGCGATTGCGGCTATGACCCGGAGGTTTGGACCGGGTTCGCATTTGGCGTAGGCGTCGAGCGCGTCGCGATGCTCCGCTATGGCATCGATGACATAAGGCGATTCTATAGCGACGACCTTCGCTTCCTAAGCGATTTCACCGGCAAATAAGAATAAGAGGGAGAAGAATATGAACGTTTCCTACAATTGGTTATCAAAACTTGTCGACCTCGAGGGACTAACCCCCGAAACGGTCGCCGAAAAACTCACTTTCGCCGGAGCGGAAGTGGAAGGTATCTCCCATCTTGCAAGTGGCACCAACCTAGTCATCGGCGAGATCATCTCCTGCATCGACCACCCCGATAGCGACCATCTCCACGTCTTGCAGGTCGACGAAGGGAAATACGGCGTCAACCACATCGTATGCGGCGCCCCCAACGCGAGGAAAGGCCTGAAGGTCATCGTCGCTAGGCCGGGAGCCAAACTTCCCGAAGTCGAGATCAAGCCCTCCAAGATCCGCGGCCAGGAATCCAATGGCATGTGCTGCTCTTTGCTTGAACTAGGCGTAGAGAAGAAGATGCTAAGCGAATATCAGCTCGCCGGCATCGAGGAACTTCCCGCCGACGCCCCCGTTGGCGAGGAAAACGTCTTGGGCTACCTCGGCCTGGACGATTGCGTTTTGGAAGTATCCGTCTTGCCCAATAGGCCCGACCTCAACGCGATGGAAAACGTGGCTAGGGAAGTCTCTTGCCTATTTTCCCGTGAGCTTCGCCTAGGCGCAATCAAAGAAGAAAACCTCAAAGAAGAAAGTTTCCTCGTCGATAGCGCCACGCCCAAGTGCCCGCAATTCAGCGCCAGGGTTTATCGCGGCGTCAAAAACGGCCCCTCGCCCTTATGGCTAAAGCGCGTTTTAAACGCCGAAGGGGTCAGAAGCATCGATAAGATCGTCGATATCGGTAACTACATCATGTTGCTGACTGGCCAGCCCCTAAATATGTATGACGAGGATAAACTCGCGAAGAAGGAGCTCGTGGTCGTCGATGACTACGAAGGCAAATTCCTTGCGATGGATGGCAACGAATACGAACTGACCAAAGGCGATTTGCTCGTCACTAGCGGCAAAAGGCCCGTCTGCCTCGCCGGCATCATGACCGCCGATGCGGCCAGGATCGACGAGAACACCAAAAACATCGTCGTCGAAGCCGCGAACTTCGATTACGCCTCTATCCGCCATACCTCCAATAGGCTAGGCCTATCTAGCGATTCCTCCTCGAGGTTCTGCAAAGGCATCAACCCGCACCAAGCCGAATACGTGCAGGCCTTGACGGGGATGCTATTGAAGGAGCTTTGCGACTACGAAATAGGCACGACGACCTCTAATTACGATACCCTTTCCCATGAAAGGAAAGTCGTCGAGGTCACTCTTGATTACCTCAATAAGAGGCTAGGCACCGCTTTCTTGGAAGAAGAAGTGATCTCTTGCCTAACCCGCGACCACATGGTCTATCTAGGGAAGGACAAAGATTGCCTCCGCTTCGAAATCCCCGCCCACCGCATCGATATCGAAGGCAAGGCCGATCTTAGCGAAGAGCTCATTAGGCTAGAAGGCTATGACAAAGTGCAGTCCACCCTCCCCTTTGTGGAGCTTTCCTGCACTGGCCTTACCCCAAGCCAAAAGAAGCAGCGCGACTTACGCCACTATTTGCTCCATTGCGGCATCTCCGAGATCTTGACCTACACCCTTATCTCCAAAGACGCCTTCTCTAGGTTCGCCCTCCTCCATAAGGAAGAGCCCTATGTCCTTTCCAACCCCCTCACTACCGATAGGGAAATCGTTAGGACTTCCTTAATGGAAAGCGCGCTCCAAGTCGCTTCCTATAACAAGAACCACCAAAACAAGGACCTCGCCCTATTCGAGATCAGCGACGTCGATGGCATTAACCTTTCTAGCCGCGACCTAGTCATCGTCTTGACCGGGAACGTCTTCGAGCAAGGCTCGATGAAATCTCATCCCGCCGATTTCTATGACGTGAAAGGGCTATATGAAGGCATACTTTCCATCCTTAACGTCAATCCTAACCGCGTCCAGATAAGAAGGTTTGAGGAAAGAAACGAAGAACTCCATCCTGGCAAATCCGTCGGGGTGTATCTAGGCAAAAAGCTAATCGGCTACTTCGGCGAACTCCACCCCGTGGCCCTCGACCGCCTGGGATTAGACAATGCGGCCGTCCTTGAACTTGACGTCAATGAGCTCTATGAGCTCCGTACCTCCGAGATCAAGGCCAAGGCACCATCGCGTTTCCCAACCGTCTCCCGCGACCTTGCCTTCCTAGTCGATAAAAAGGTCAGCTTCTCCGACATCGAAAGGGAAGCCCTCCGCGCCGACCCCCTCATCAAAAAGGTCGTGCCCTTCGACCTATACGAAGGCAAAGGCATCCCAGAAGGCAAGAAGTCCTTGGCCATCTCGATCACCCTAGGCTCCAACGAACGCACCCTCAAGGAAGAGGAAATCACCCTCGCCACCAAGAAGGTCATGGATACCCTCTCCCGCAAATTCCTCGCGGAGATCAGGGGATGACCGTCTATAAAAACCGCCTCACCCCGTATAAGGACTTCACCTACCAAGGTGAACTTGATTTAGGAAAAAGCCTAGGGAAGAAGGACTACCGTCCTCTTCTTGGGGTGAATAGGTGCGAGGTCGATGTTGCGGTATATCTAGGCGACGACGACCATATCTATTGCGATTACGGTATCTCCGCCACTTTGGTCCTAGAGGATTCAAGGACCCTTGAACCCTTCGAGGAAGAGGTGAGTCTTAGCGATTCCGTGGAGATTCTACCTTCGCCCCTAGAAGAAGGGGAAGGCTATATCTTCGAAGGAAGCAGCTTCGAATTAGAGGAGCTAATCCTTGCCATAATGAAAAGCTCCCTTCCCATCGCCCCGAAAAAAGAGGGAAGCGAACTCCCGCCATCGACGGAAGACTATGACGTCTATGTCGAAGGGGAGGAGAAGGACGAGGAGGGCTTCGTCTATAGGCAAGAGCCTTCCGAAGACGAAGAAGCCTAACTCCATTAATCCCTAACTTACACCGGGCCTTAGGCGATTAGCCTAGGGCCCTTTTCGTTTACGCGCGCGCCCATATATATTAGGGGCAACGTGAGGAAGCTTCCCTTTGGCTAGAATCTAGAACCTTTTTTCAAGTTGACGAAAAGGATGGGTGAACAACTATTTCAAATTGCCTAGGAGCAATCGAAGGAAAGAAGATTTAGGCCAAACGAAAAATTTTTGTGGATTTTTTTTAATTTTCCCTTTGCATTTTGACTTTCGCGGGTTATTATAATGGCGCAAGTGGGAAAAAGTGGGAAAAAATAAGCAATGAATTACTTTGGTACCTTCGATCGATCCATCGATGAGAAGGGCCGATTGCAACTCCCGCCCAAACTCATTGGCAAAGACAATGAGTCGTTCACCCTGGTCAAGGGATTCGATGGCTGCATGTCCATCTATGACCAAGAGGGTTTCGAGAAGTTCCTCGAAGTCCTAAATGGCTTGGATCAATTCGATGCCGACACCCGCGCCTTCCTTCGCCTGACGACCGCCTCGATTTGTCCCCTCAAGTTCGATACCCATGGCAGGATCTTGTTCAGCAAAGAGATCCTAGAAGCCTATGGCATCGCCCCAAAGGGAAGAATCACCATCATCGGAGCCTTCGACCACTTCGAGGTCTGGGATCCAGCGGCCTATGTGCGCTACTCCATGAGGAACTCGTTCCAATACGAGGCCCTGGCCAACAAGGTAAAACGCAATGGATAAGCACATACCGGTATTACTTAACGAAACAATATCGCTTCTCAATATTAGGGATGGAAGCGTCTATGTCGACCTGACTCTTGGTAGGGCCGGGCATAGCAGAGAGATCCTGAAACGGATCCCGCATGGGCAACTTGTGGCCTTCGACCAAGATTCGCAAGCTCTAGAGGAAAGCCGACCGAGGCTTGAGGAAATCGGGAGCAACTTCACCCTCATCAAGGCAAACTTCGAGGAGGTGAAGGAGAAGCTCGAGGAACTCGGCATCCATAAGGTGGATGGCATCCTCGCAGACCTAGGGGTATCTAGTCCTCAGCTAGACCAGGGACAAAGGGGGTTCTCCTATAGCCTCGATGCACCGCTAGACATGAGGATGGACCTAGAGTCGACTTTGACCGCCAAAAAGGTGGTCAATTCCTATTCCCTAAATGACCTTGCAAGGATCCTAAGGGAATATGGGGAAGAGAAAGACGCCTATAGAATCGCCAAGACCATCGTCGAAACAAGAGAAATAAAACCCCTGGAATCGACCTTGGACCTAGTCGAAGCCGTCAAACGCAGCAAATCCGCCAAGGAGCTCTCCAAAAAGGGCCATCCGGCCAAGCAGACCTTCCAGGCAATCCGCATGGAGGTCAACCAAGAAACCAAAACCCTGGAAAGGATGTTAGAAGTCGCACCGTCGCTTCTAGCCCCGAAAGGAAGATTAGCCATCATAACCTTCATGTCGCTAGACGATAGGATGGTCAAAAGAAGGTTCAACGAACTCACCAAGATCGAAGGCGATAGACACGGCATCGATGTCTACTGCAAGCAGCAGAAGGAAGCCGATTACATCGCCATCACCAAAAAGCCCGTTATGCCCTCGTTAGAGGAAATCGAATACAACCACAGGGCGAAGACGAGCAAGCTTCGCGTGATCGAAGCCAAATAACGAAGTATCCCATATTCGCCAATAAGGGAAAGAAAGGAGGAAAACCATGAGAGACAAACTAGTAAGAACCGGACACAAGAAGGCCTATTATAGGCTTCGCGCCTTCGGTTTCGCCGTCCTCTCCCTAGCTGGTGCCTCCGTCGTTGCGGCAGCCCCCGTCGCCATCAGTTATGGCACAAGCTATAGCCAGATCGCGAACGCGCAGGAGAACAAAGACGAGGAACCCGTTACCGAAGTCGTAGAGGAATCCGTCGAAGAAAGCCAGGAAGCCTAAAAAGGTCCAAAAAGAAGTCCATCGGGCTAAGAATGCACAGTTCTCGGCCCGATTTTTTTATGCGTTTTTTTGTGTCACTTTATAAGATAAGCCCTTAAAATCCAAAATCCGAGTTTCCGAATAGATTAGAAGTGGTCGAAACTATCTTTTGATAACTCCATAAATTCCAAAGTAATGGAAATCGACTAGAAAAATACTAAAATTTTATTGCCTGCCTTTCTTTTCAACCTCTTAAGGTTGCTTTATAATATTTGCTAAAGCAAAAGGAGAAAATGACCATGGCAAACAAATTTACCGCTTGTATGGAAATCACCAACACCGCCATAAAGCTTTTGCTTGGATATGAACTAGGCGGCAAGCCCGTGGTCGTCTTCACCCATTATGAGCCTTTGGAGCCCGGCATCATCCAGCATTATGGCATCTCCAAACCCGATGCCCTTTCGGAAGCCCTTAAGGCCATGCAGACCTTGAAGATCGAAGACGAGAAGATCGAGATCAAGCTCTCCAACGTGAACCTTATCGTTCCTTCCCTTGGCCTAAAGGTCTACCAAAGCGAAAAAAGCTTCACGGTCGTCTCCCCCGATGAGAAGGTTGGGGACGCCGATATCACTAACCTCATCTCCCTTCTTCAAAAGGAGAACGTCCCTTCCGGCTATACCATTTCCAACATCATCCCCATCGCCTTCCAACTTGACGATGGCAGAAGATTCGCCACCCCGCCTCTAGGCTTCGTAAGCAAATCCGTCATGGTCAAGGCCATGATCCATACCCTTCCCGAACCTTTGCGTGGCCAATACGCGATCGCAGTCAACGCCGTGGGGTACCGCGTATTGAAAAGCAACGTCTCGGTCTATTGCGCCGCCAAATACTATTCGACCATGCCCAATGTCCCAAAGAGCTATCTCCTATTAGATATTGGGGCCGGCAGCACCGACTTAGCCCTAATTGGCGATACCGAGCCCTATGCGGCCACTTGCTTTGCAAAGGGCGGGGACGATTTGACCACCCTAATCGCCGAAAGGTTCGGCATTTCCTTTGAGGATGCCGAAAACCTCAAGGTCAACTATGGCTACCACGAGGTCAACATGCGCTATAAGCCGATTCTTATCAAGGGCATCGACGAAAACGGCAACCCCAAGAACTATTACCAGAATGACCTTAACGCGGTCATCAAGGAATTCTTCGGCGTCTACCTAACCGAGATCAGCGCCGGCCTATCGACCTTCCTCGACCGCTATGCCGGCAAAGACTTCGTAAAGACGCTGCCGCTCATCGTGGCCGGAGGAGGAGCAAAGCTCGTAGGATTGCTTGACTTCCTTAAAGGCGCCTTCGAAGGCAGGGAAGTATTGGTCGTCACCCCCGATACGATCGGGGCTAGGGACCCAAGCATGGTCAACCTACTCGGCATGCTCATGTGCGC
>JAILEX010000064.1 GCA_024687185.1 Bacilli bacterium
GACCATAGCTACGTTATCCCAGCCTCCATGGTGTCTGGCTCCATCCTATTGCTGCTCGCCGATACCCTAGGCAGGGCCTTTAGCGGAGGAAGTAGCGTCCCAGTGGGGGCGATCACCGCGTTAATCGGGGCACCTTTCTTCCTATATCTAATCTTCAGCAAGAAGGAGGGTAGCAATGCTTAGGGCCGAAAACCTAGTGGTGGGCTACTCCAAGGAGAAAGACGTCGTCAAGGGCGTCAGCCTAACTTTGGAAGAGGGGAAGGTGGCGATTTTGCTTGGGCCCAATGGAAGCGGGAAAAGCACGCTTATCAAATCCATCGTGGGCTCGATTAAACCCAAAGAGGGCACAATCGAATTAGATGGGGTTCCCCTAGATAGGCCTAGCGAAAGAAGCAAAGCCATCGCCTATGTCCCGCAAAACGCCTCGTTGCCGCCACTAAGCGTATTCGAGACGATTCTAATGGGCAGGATGCCGCTATTTGGCTTTGCCCCAAAAAAGGAAGATAGGGAGATCACCCTATCGGTCATGGATAGGCTTAACCTCCTCCCCTTTGCCTCTAAGCGCGCCGATATGCTCTCTGGCGGCGAGGCGCAGAAAGTGATGGTTGCCAGGGCGCTAGTCAGTTCGCCTAAAGCCATCGTCTTCGACGAACCGACCTCGAATCTAGACATAAAGAACCAGCTCCTTGTGGTCGATGCCGTTAAGGAAGTCGCCAAACAGGGGCTGATGGTTCTAATCGCGATGCACGACATCAGCCTCGCCCTCGATATGGGCAGCGTCTTCTATTGCCTAAAGGAAGGCGAGCTCCTTCGTAGCGGAGGAGAGGAGATCATAAACGGGTATTTGCTTTATTCCCTATATGGAGTGGAAGCCGAAATCCACGGGGAAGAAGGACATAAACACATACATTTTGGAAGGATGCACCCATGAAGAAAAACGTTTTATTCGCCCTAACCGCCATCTTGCTTACTAGCTGCGGAGGCGGGAATAGCCCTAGTTCTACTAGCCAGATTAGCGAAGCGACTAGCGAGGCAACTAGTAGCCCTACCGTTACCAAGATCAAGGACATGAACGGCAGGGAAGTCGAGGTAACCCCAGGCAGCTATAGGAAGATCGTCTGCATCGGCGCGGGCGCATTGAGGCTATATAGCTATGTCGGGGATAACTCCTTACTAGCCGGCGTAGAAGACATCGATAACCTTGCCGTCACGGGACGCCCCGCGATGTTCGATGGCGTCGCCAGGCCCTATTTCATCGCCAACTCCGAAGCCTATAGGGGGTTAGCAAGCTGCGGCAAAGGCGGGCCAAAGGCCCAGGCCGCGGAAGGAGAGAAGATCCTTGCCTGCGCTCCGGATTTAGTCATAAGCGAATATGAAGACGTAGAAAAGGCCAATGCCCTACAAGAACAGGTGGGTGTGCCCGTTTTGACTTTGAAATACGGTTATGGCGGGGTCTTCGATTCTAGTTTAGAAGGATCGTTAACGATGCTAGGCAAGGTCTTGGGCAAGGAAAAAAAGGCCGAGAAACTTATTGGCTACATCAAAGAAAGCAAGGCCGACATCGAGAAAAGGACCAAGGATTTGACCCCAAGCGAGAAGGTCTATATCTGCGGCTTAGGCAATTGGGGTACCACCAACCACCTAATGACCGCAAGGGAATACATGCCTTTTGATATCGCCAATATCGATAATATCGGCGACGAACTCCTTACAGGCAAAGGCATCGCCGCGGTGGAACTAGAAAAACTGGTCTCCAGGTTCTCCGATATCGATAAGATCGTACTCGACGCGGCCGCGATAAAAAACATCAAGCCCTTCCTGGAAGAGAACCCCAAACTATTCGAAGGATGCAAGGCCGTCGAAAACGGCGAGGTATATCTGGAGATGGCCTATAACGCCTATTACACCAACCTCGAACTCGCCTTATCCAATACCTATTTCGCGGCCAAATCGGTCTATCCCGAAGCCTTTGGGGACATAGAGATCAAAAGCAAGCTGGACGAGGTCACCGAGGCCTTCCTTGGCAAGAAGCTCGCCGATGACATCTATACCTATCCACAATCCTATGGCGGATATCAAAAAATCTCCGACTTGGTATCCTTCGTCAACGAAAAAGTCGCCTAATCGGTAAAAAAATAACGTAGAATTGCACTTTCTATGCGCTTACATGCGTAGAAAGTGCTATATTTTTATCAAATCCGATACGGAAAAAAGGAGAAAACCAATTTTTATGGCAAACAAGGATTTACGCGTTTGTATCATTGGTGGCGGCCCCGCAGGGCTTTCCGCCGCCATGTACCTCGAGAAGAAGGGGTATGAAAACTACGTCGTCTACGAAAAGCTCAATAGGGTAGGCGGCAAATGCTATAGCCCGTTGATCGAGGTCACCCATAACGGGGTCACCGAGAAGAAGAGCTTCGAGACCGGCGCCATCATGGGCGCCATCACCTACCACGCCGTCCACGAGATGGAGGAATTCGGCGGGTACCACCACTGCGGCCCCTATTGGAAGGAAAAGGAACCCAATATGCGCCGCGAGTTCCGCAAGGTCACCGGTGAGGTCTATGAACCCTTCAACCCCAAGACCGACTTCTCTTTGCGCAAGGTCAAAGGGCTGCTAAAGCTGAAGAAGCAGATGAAGAAGCTCAACAAGCTCATGCAGACCAAATACGTGGGCTACGATTGCTATGGCCACCTCCGCATCGCCGAAGGCAAATACTATGGCATCTCCAAGGGCGTCGAAGGCTATTGCGGCGCCACAAAGGAAAATAGCTTCCCCAATTACATCGAAGGCGTCAACGAGAACCTAAAGGATTTGGCCCTTCCCTTCTCCGAGTTCTGCAAGAAGAACAAGGTAAGCGAGGTCATGCGCATCTGGATCGCCCCGTTCACTTCCTTCGGATATGGCTATTTCGACGAGATCCCCGCCTCCTTGGTCATGAAGTACCTCGATGTCACCACCGCCTTGGAATTCGTCAAGATGGGCCTATGGACCTGGCCCGAGGGGACGCAGCAGATCTATGAGCACGTCAATAAAAAGCTTAAGCACCCCGCGGTTTTGGAGACCGAAGTCGTCAAGGTCGAACGCCCCGAAGGCAAGGTCATCGTCACCATTAGGGATAAGGAAGGCAAGGAAAGCGTCGAGACCTTCGATAGGCTTCTAGTCACCACCCCGCTTGATCACTTCAAGGACTTCGCGGACGCCACTGAGGAAGAGAAGGAGCTCTTCTCCAAGATCGTCCACGAGAAATATTGCGACTATATCGCGACCTTCGAACCTGGCATGTCGCCTGATATCTCCGGATACATGGTCGACAACATGGTCCCCGAAAGGCTAGGGCACGCGATGGTCTATTACAATAGATGGCAATACCTCGGTAGGGACTGCCCCTGCACCGTCTATGCCTTACGCAACCACACGGGTGACCCAGACGTCTCCTATGAGGACACCATGAGGATGATGGACGAGGATATGTCCAAGGTCGGCTTCCCCATCAAGGAAAAGCTATACGCCCAGGAAGTCTATTATTGCCCGCACGTCTCCTGCGAAGACTTCGCATCCGGCTGGTATGACAAGTTAGAGGCGCTTCAAGGCAACAAGAACACCTTCTACGCCGGTGAGATCATCAGCTTCGGCGACATGGAAGACACCTGCGCCGCATCTAAGGACATCGTCGGACGTTTCTTCTAATCCATAGCCCTTTATCCAAATCGGCCTCCGCCTCATCGCGGGGGCCTTTTGGTAGAAAAAGGGAGGGAATGTAAGGAAGCGCCATAAAAAGGGTTTGCGATTATCTTTCCTTCCCCGATAGTTTCTCTATCGAAGGAAATAATATGACGATGAAGAAAACCCTGCCCTTGCTATTAAGCGCCTTCCTAGGAGCGGGCGCGCTTATATTGTCGCAACTAGACTATTCCTCCCCCTTAAACGTTTCCGTTAGCGGGGAAGACGTTTCCTATAACGCCAGCTGCGACTATTCCCACCGCCCCAAAAACACCCATCAGGATTG
>JAILEX010000066.1 GCA_024687185.1 Bacilli bacterium
GTCAAAGGGAATCTGGTCGCCTCGATGCCGGAATTAAACAAAGGCTTCGACTTTGGGCAGTGGCGGAAGAATTTCTTCTCCCGCTATGGCAGGTTCCGCGACGACGATATCTCGATCGCTTTGTCTTGCTTTGGCTATAAAGGCGATCCTAATTACTTCAAACTCTTCCATCTTGACGATAGGAAGATCGTTAATGACTTCGAGAAGGTTTGGGAAAGAAGGAAGGACATCCAGATCGCGGTTGCCCAAAAAGAAGGCGCCTTATCTAGCCACCTAGACTATTTCCGTTCTAGAAGCGCCACGATCGTCAAATACAAGCTCCCGGGCTTCGTCGAGCGTCTGACTTCCTTATATCTAGAGGCGAGAAATGGCGGAGAAAAGGATATCGCGATATCGGAAGAAGTGGCCGCCTTCATCAAAAACAGCCTCGACCGTTTCTATTGTGACCATTTCCTCTCCAACCTAAGCGAATACGAGAAAGACCCAGAGCTAGGCAAACGCCTGCTTAACCAAGGCGAGCTAAAAGACGCCTTAATGGTCTATCTTAATAGTTTGAAGTGGCTCAATGGCAAAACCTATACCCTAGAGGTCACCAATATCAACGATCCCTTAACGGGAGAAGAACTGGCCAAGGCGCTAGAAAAGGATATCTCTAGGGCAAGGGAGGAAAGCCGGGTCGCCAAAGAGGAATTCGACGCCGAGATCAAGGCGATTATGGAGAAAGGCGACATCCGCTCTTGCTTCAATGAGGACTTCTATAAGGAATTCGATTCCGAAACCGAGAAGGAAATCATCGCCAAGGAACTTTTGGACCATGGCGAAGAAGTGGTTGGCATGGTCGTAAAGGCCTTAGAAGACAACTACGATTCCTGCTCCAAGATCGAAGAGGGCTACTTTAGCAAGGATAGGGCCGACAAGTGCCGTGCCGCGATCCGCGCCGAAAGGACGGTCGACGATGCCCTTATGGCCCTAATGGAGGAAAACGAAAGGATGAATAGGGATTCCTTCGCTAGAAGGACCCTCGTCCTAGGGAAATGATCCCCCCTAACCCCTAAATCCATATATAAAGAATGGGGAGGCCAACCCGCCTCCCCATTTTCCTTATATATGCCTATTTTCCTTTTTCCTTGGCAAGGGACTCCAATATCGGCATCACCTTGGCGAAATAGCGTTCTTCCGCCATCTCCTTTTCGTATAGCGCCTTGCCGTTTTTGCCATATCCTTCCAAGACGCTTTCCTTTAGCTTTGCGCATTCTTTGACCTTGGCGGCGAATATTCTCTTATCATGGCTTGGCACGACCACGCCGCAGAGGTTTTCGTCCACGAGGTTATCGGTGGCGCTGCCCGCCATAGACAAAATGGGGATCCCGTTTTTTAGATAGCCCTGGATCTTGCCAGGGATAGTCATGTTGCAATAGGAGGAGGCGTTTAAGGTCACTAACGCCATATCGGCCTTCGCGTAGAAGTCGCCTAGTTCCCCTATCGGTACCCTAGAATGGAATAAGACGTTATTGGCGTTTAATCTTTCCCCAAGTCTCCTAAGCGATTCGAATTCGCTTCCATCCCCGATGATATCGAAGATGACGTTGTCTTCTTCCTTCAATAACGCCGCCCCCTCGATCACGGTCTCTAATCCCTGGGCAATGCCAAGATTCCCCGCGAAGAGGATATGGAAGGGCTCGCCTTCCTTCCTTTTGATGCGGGTGGAGACAACGTCATTGGAATATTGTGGTAAGTAATCGATGCGCAGGGGTTTGCCTACTAGGTTTTCGATATAGGGGATATGGTCTTTGGTGGACACCAGGATATAGTCCATCGCGCCATATATCCTCCTCGATACCCTTTTATAATGGTTATAGATGAGGCTATCCTTCTTGATCCCGCCGATAAGTAGGCTTTCGGGCCACGGGTCCATGCCATACATCAATATTTTGGCCCCGTATTTCCTTTTATAGCCAATCGCGGGATCAGCCATCATAAGGGGCGAAAGCGCATATAGGAAGATGACGTCGAAGTCCCCTTCTAGCTTCCTGGCCTTCCTTTTGCCAAAGAAGGAGAAGGAATAGTAGTTAAGAAGGCGATGCATTATCCCCGCCTTCCTAGGGGATTCATAGGCCCTGACGATATGGATGCCCTCTATTTCCTCTACCCTATTCTCCTTCCTCGAATAGCCCTTATACCATTCCCCCTCCGGATAATTGGGGATGCCGCATAAGACGGTGACCTCATGCCCAAAGGAAACGAATTTCTTCGCGATATCGAATATCCTGAAGGGCTCGGGGTGGAACTTTTGGCTGACGATGAGGATTTTCATTTTCTTCGTGCCTATTGTAACGCGATAACAATCTTCCCGCGAAACAATATTGGCCAAGCATGGAAAAAAGGCAGGTTGGTTTTTTAGCCTTTAACCTGCCTTTGGCCTTATTTTGCTATTCTTCCCTTTTCCTAGCCTCAAGCACATCGGCATAGGAATATAGGCGGAAGGTCTGCTCGATCCTCGAATCGGGGCCTTTTTTGCTTTCCCCCTCTTCCTTCCTTTTGCCTAGTAGCGGTTTCTCTTCGCCTATATTGGGGAGAAGGTTAATGATATATAGCAAGGAGCCGACATCGTTCCAATAGCAAAGCGAATAATCCTCGAACACGCCGTTTTGGAAGGACAGGCAACGGTCAGGGGAATCGTCTTTCTCGCAGCTTCTTACGCGGATATCGTAAAGTTCTTCCTCAAGCAGGGTTAGCGAATCGTTGTCGCATATGCAGCCATGCCCTATCACGTTTTCTGGCAGCTTTATCTTCCTTTCGGCGCCTTTTTTGCCCTTTAGGTTGCTATTTAGGTAGGGCATCGCGTCGCGGATCGAGACCTTGCCGGAGATCACTTGCCTTATGGTCCACCTATTGTGTTCCATCGTGGCGACCATATTCGCGGTCTTGGTGCGGCTATGGATGAAGATGGCTTTGAATAGCTCCTTCTGGGCGGCCCTATATTCCTCCCTTTCCCTAGTCTCCGCGGCGGATTCGACCTTATCCTTATCCTGGTATTTCGGCTCGAGGTCGCATAGCTTGTATTCTGGGCCGACGCGCGGCTTAAACGCCGCGATGAGGCTACTGGAATTCAAGACTATGGGCTTAACCCCCTTTATGGCCCCATTATCGGCGAGGCGATAGCCAAGTAGGGCGAGCTTTGGCTTTAGGCCTAAGGCGGCATCGTAATTGTCGTCTTGCTCAGAGGGCGTGCTATCGGAGAATTCGAAATAGAGGTTCTTCAATTCCCTTGGGCTGGAGGGGATATTGTAATCGGGGCGGATCTCCAAGGTCGCGGAATCTAGGGTCAACATGGAGTAGTAGGAGTCCTTGCAGCCGCTTGCCATATGAAGAAGGGCCTGGTCCTGTTGGTTCCAGAACCTGCCGTTTCTGCCAAACACCAATATCGGTATGACCCCTTTCTCTAACTTCATCTTGCCTTCGCTAAAAAGGCAATTCTCCTCGGAGAAGGCATTGAAGATATATAGCTTCTTGGAGTCGTCTTTGTATTCGATGCTGGGCTTTTTTACGCCATGGAGAGAATAATAAAGGGATTCGCGGATACGCCTACGGGATTTCCTTCGCTTGCGGAAGAAGGAGTCGAGCTTACCGTGTTCCTCCTTCTCGGAATTGAAGCAAAGGTCGCTATATAGCCCCGATTCCTTTACGTATACATAGATGCGGATGCGGCTATTCAAAGGATTGTATTTCGGGTCGCGGTGCTGGCCTCCTAGTTGGAGCGCCTCGACTTTGTTCTTTAGATCGGCCTCGACCATCTTCTGGTAGATAAGCGACCTGATCTCGAAGGCCGTCTGCATGTTCTGCTCGCTATCGCCTAGGGAGATGATGATGTTATGGATCTCCCCGTCTTTTAGGTGGAGGTTCTCGATTAGGGTATCCTGCCCTTCCTTGGAACGGATATCGAGTTGGACGTCATCGATATGGACCAAACCCAAACCATCGTCATTGATGCCGGGGATGGCCATGATCTTGGATACGCCCTCCCCTTGGCCATCAAGGCAATAGGCTTTGTAGCTAACCGCGTATACGGGTTTTCTTTTATTGGTAAGCGGATCGACTTCGCTTCCTAGATAATAGGCCTTATTGCCCGGAAGCTGATAGGCCGAGGCCATTTCGCGGAACATCGCCTGGTTGACATTGCCAAAGCCGATGAAATCGAAGTGGACGGGACCCACCAGATGGAGGATATCATCGAAGTCCAAAGGCTTCTTCTTGTCTTCTAGCGGCGTTGGGGCCACCCCATCATGGTCGGCGATACGCTGATATTCCCTTAACGCGTCTTTATGGATGAAGTCGGTGATCGGGTGGTTTAAAACGAACTTCTCGGCCACGTTTTCGTATTCGGAATAATAATGGACGTGCCCGCAGCAGCTCTTCTTCTCGTCGAAGCTATCGACGATCGCGGAATCCTGGTAGGAGATGAAGGCGTCGATGCAGTTGAACCTGTCCAAGAACGCGTTTAGCATCCTCTCGGCCTTGATAATGGCAAGCGCGCATCTATACGCCCCCATGATGGAGGCTTCCCTAGAGCCATCGGCCTCCTTGATCCTGCCTTCCTCGATTTCCTCTTTGATACGTCTTTTTACGTAGGGGCGGATAAGGAAGAAACCCTTTTCCTCCCTTTTCCCCATCGCCTCCTTGACGATGTCCTTGACCTTGTTGATGTCGGGGTCGTTATGGTAGACATTCTTGTCGGAATCCTTGTATTTCTCCTCGCCTTTTACGCTATATTTGCTAGAGGCTTCGATGGCGTCATTAACGATCTTCCTATGCTGCTTTTGCCTTACTACGTGCTGGGTCAGACCGTTTCTGATATATTCGGCGAGCTTAAGGTTATCCTTATCGTCGTTATAGAAGCTATAGACGTATAGGCTCTTCCTTTTCCTGAGCCTATGGAAGAGGGCCTTGAAGTAATCGTTATTGATGATGGCGACCTGGGTATGGATATTAAGCGCGTTGATCTGGTCGCGGAGGAAGGTCGGGTCTTCGCAGAACATATCCTCCCTATTGAAGACCATCGTGATGGCCGTGTTCTTCTTTTTCTTTAGGCTAGTGAGGAAGTCCTTGATATCGGCATAGGGCAAATCGGTGAAAAGGTAATAATGGGCCTTTTTGGGGAAGAGGAAGAACCACCTGTTCCTGAAATACCCGCCAGCCCCGTGCAACACCGATTCCACGATCGCATAGGAGAGGAAGAAGAAGTTCAAGGCGGAAGGGACCACAAGAAGCAACATATCGACCCCAGAGATATAGGCGGTGATCTCCTCGGGCCACTGGAAGGCGAAGGAGCCGGCCGCGGTCTTCGCGGTCAAGGCAAGCGCGGCGATTGCGTCGGTTGCGACCACATTCCCGGCATCGTCAAAAACCGGGGAGGCGAATCTCGCCAAGGGATAGATAAGGGCGAACATCGATAGGAAGCTCACGGCGACATATAGGGCCTTATTGAGGAATAGCTTCCTATGGGCCCTAAAGAAGACGATCAAGGAAACGGCCAGGATATAGCCGAAGATGCCGATGATGAACAAAATGATGGGACCATGCGTCCAAAAGTCGGGTGAGACCCCAGGATATCCGTTGAAGTAATTAGCCATTGTCGTTTTGCTGCCCCCCGTAAGAGCCTATGGATAGGGATACTCCCTATTCGAGGTAAGTTTAATTATAAAGCCTTAAACCCTCTTCTTTAATAGCGTTTCTCCCCCTCCTTTATCGTTTTAAAATTAGCCTAGTCGCGTTAAGATTCTTTCTATATCCTTATATGTAGATATAACAGGGGGAAGATTATGCCAGGATTTGCGTATTGCCCATATTGTGGCAAACCCTTAGGGGAAGGTATGGCCTTTTGCCCATATTGTGGCAAGAAATTGCCCATAACCTCTAGCACTATAGAAGAAAAGCCCGCACCCGCACCAAAAAAGATTGAACCGGTTGGAGTGGCTGGGGATGTTTTGACAAGGGTGGACCCTAACCTTACCAAGATTGTCGTCCCAACGGGTGTGAAGATCATTGAAAGCGGTGTGTTTAGGGGTAACAAGGTGATTAGGGAAGTCGTTTTGCCCGAAGGACTATTGGAAATAGGTAGGAGCGCCTTTTCTAACTGCATCAACCTCTCTAGGATCAACCTTCCCTCTTCCTTGAGGATAATCGGGGAAAAGGCGTTTTCTAGTTGTTCTTCCATTACCTCCCTTTCCTTTGGGAGTAACCTCCATCTTCTTGGAGAAGGCGCGTTTAGCGGATGCAATAAACTAGAAAGCGCCTCCTTCTATTCTTCCTTAGAAAGCCTTCCCTCCTCATTATTTGAAGGATGTACCGCCTTAAGGGAAGTGATGATCCCAGAAGGGCCAAGCGAAGTGGCTTCTTCTACCTTCTTAGGATGTTCTTCCCTTACCACCATCTATTTGCCTACCTCCATCAAGAAGGTTTCCCCTAGTGCATTTGAAAAGCTTCCCATTACCTCTATTTCCTTAAAAGGAGTGGAAACCATAGGGGAAAAGGCGTTTTCTTTTTGCAAGAATCTATCCAAAGTCGATTTAGGGTATTCCCCTAAGTTGACCAAAATCGGTAAGAGCGCCTTCTATCATTGCGAATCCCTAACTTCTTTTACCTTCCCTTCCAGTCTAACTAGAATCGAGGATCAGGCTTTCTTTGGAAGTGGGCTTACCAGTGTATCCTTAGGCAATAACATCACCTATATCGGGGATGCCTTCTCTTCCACCAAGATCACTTCGTTCTCCGTTCCTTTGAAATGCGCGAATAACGCGAAGGTTGCGTATTGCAAAAACCTCCGTCAGATCTCTTTCCCCTATGGTATGACCACCATTCCCGATTTGGCCTATTGCTCCAATCCCTGTTTGTCTTCTTTGTCTTTGCCTAGCACCATCACCTCCATTGGATCAGGGGCATTCCAAAACGATACCTCCTTAACTAGCGTCACCATCCCCGATGGGGTAACCAAAATCGATATGGCGACCTTCTATAAGTGCTCTTCCCTTACTAGCGTCTATCTAGGAAGAGGGGTAAGGCAAATCGCAGTGGATTCTTTCTATGGTTGCCCTAACCTAACCTTATATGTCTCTATGTCTAGGTTAGAGATGTTCAATAGCCACGCCTGGCTCACCCCAAAGTATTATCAAATAAAGGCCATAAAGTGCAGCGATGGCTATTATGATGAAGAGTATTACCGTTCTAGGTTCTAAATAAGTAGAAGCAGTAGATAAGGGGCACTTCGTCTTGAGGTGTCCTTTTCCTTATATTTCTCTCTTGAATTAAAATCCGTAATTAGAGTACACTTCGTCTCTGGGACGTAACGGGTCCGCTTACCTCACCCCCCTTAGAGGAAAGGAACCCGTCACATCCTTTTTTTGTTTATGGCGGGGAAGAGAAGACCCCATCCCTATTT